>NZ_JBSFVY010000092.1:0-1061 GCF_053592555.1 Streptomyces sp. NPDC002643 | reverse complement strand
AACACAGTGGACGCGAGCAACTGAGGACAAGCCCTCGGCCTATTAGTACCAGTCAACTCCACCCGTTACCGGGCTTCCATACCTGGCCTATCAACCCAGTCGTCTACTGGGAGCCTTACCCCATCAAGTGGGTGGGAGTCCTCATCTCGAAGCAGGCTTCCCGCTTAGATGCTTTCAGCGGTTATCCCTCCCGAACGTAGCCAACCAGCCATGCCCTTGGCAGAACAACTGGCACACCAGAGGTTCGTCCGTCCCGGTCCTCTCGTACTAGGGACAGCCCTTCTCAAGACTCCTACGCGCACAGCGGATAGGGACCGAACTGTCTCACGACGTTCTAAACCCAGCTCGCGTACCGCTTTAATGGGCGAACAGCCCAACCCTTGGGACCGACTCCAGCCCCAGGATGCGACGAGCCGACATCGAGGTGCCAAACCATCCCGTCGATATGGACTCTTGGGGAAGATCAGCCTGTTATCCCCGGGGTACCTTTTATCCGTTGAGCGACGGCGCTTCCACAAGCCACCGCCGGATCACTAGTCCCGACTTTCGTCCCTGCTCGACCCGTCGGTCTCACAGTCAAGCTCCCTTGTGCACTTACACTCACCACCTGATTGCCAACCAGGCTGAGGGAACCTTTGGGCGCCTCCGTTACCCTTTAGGAGGCAACCGCCCCAGTTAAACTACCCATCAGACACTGTCCCCCACCCGGATCACGGGCGCGGGTTAGACATCCAGCACGACCAGACTGGTATTTCAACGACGACTCCACCCATACTGGCGTATGGACTTCAAAGTCTCCCAGCTATCCTACACAAGCCGAACCGAACACCAATATCAAACTGTAGTAAAGGTCCCGGGGTCTTTCCGTCCTGCTGCGCGAAACGAGCATCTTTACTCGTAGTGCAATTTCACCGGGCCTATGGTTGAGACAGTCGAGAAGTCGTTACGCCATTCGTGCAGGTCGGAACTTACCCGACAAGGAATTTCGCTACCTTAGGATGGTTATAGTTACCACCGCCGTTTACTGGCGCTTAAGTTCTCAGCTTCGCCCCACCGAAATG
>NZ_JBSFVY010000091.1:0-1255 GCF_053592555.1 Streptomyces sp. NPDC002643 | reverse complement strand
GTGTGAGACCCGGCAGGGGTTGCGTATACGGGGTTGTGGGATCTCTCTTCTGTCGTCTGCCGGCGACAGGACGAGTCAGAAACCGTTGATGTAGGCGAAGGACATGCGAAAGGTCCGGCGTAGAGGGTAAGACCCCCGTAGCTGAAACGTCAGCGGCTTGTTTGAGAGACACCCAAGTAGCACGGGGCCCGAGAAATCCCGTGTGAATCTGGCGGGACCACCCGCTAAGCCTAAATATTCCCTGGTGACCGATAGCGGATAGTACCGTGAGGGAATGGTGAAAAGTACCGCGGGAGCGGAGTGAAATAGTACCTGAAACCGTGTGCCTACAAGCCGTGGGAGCGTCGGAAGCAGCTTGCTGCTTCTCGTGACTGCGTGCCTTTTGAAGAATGAGCCTGCGAGTTTGCGGTGTGTTGCGAGGTTAACCCGGGTGGGGTAGCCGTAGCGAAAGCGAGTCCGAAGAGGGCGTTTTAGTAGCATGCTCAAGACCCGAAGCGGAGTGATCTAGCCATGGGCAGGTTGAAGCGGAGGTAAGACTTCGTGGAGGACCGAACCCACCAGGGTTGAAAACCTGGGGGATGACCTGTGGTTAGGGGTGAAAGGCCAATCAAACTCCGTGATAGCTGGTTCTCCCCGAAATGCATTTAGGTGCAGCGTCGTGTGTTTCTTGCCGGAGGTAGAGCACTGGATAGGCGATGGGCCCTACCGGGTTACTGACCTTAGCCAAACTCCGAATGCCGGTAAGTGAGAGCGCGGCAGTGAGACTGTGGGGGATAAGCTCCATGGTCGAGAGGGAAACAGCCCAGAGCATCGACTAAGGCCCCTAAGCGTACGCTAAGTGGGAAAGGATGTGGAGTCGCAGAGACAACCAGGAGGTTGGCTTAGAAGCAGCCACCCTTGAAAGAGTGCGTAATAGCTCACTGGTCTAGTGATTCCGCGCCGACAATGTAGCGGGGCTCAAGCGTACCGCCGAAGTCGTGTCATTCCAGTACATACTCCCAACGGAGGCTGGGATGGGTAGGGGAGCGTCGTCTGCCGGGTGAAGCAGCACCGGAAGGTAGTTGTGGACGGTTGACGAGTGAGAATGCAGGCATGAGTAGCGATACAAACGTGAGAAACGTTTGCGCCGATTGACCAAGGGTTCCTGGGTCAAGCTGATCTGCCCAGGGTAAGTCGGGACCTAAGGCGAGGCCGACAGGCGTAGTCGATGGATAACCGGTTGATATTCCGGTACCCGCTGTGAAGCGTCAAACAT
>NZ_JBSFVY010000090.1:0-1340 GCF_053592555.1 Streptomyces sp. NPDC002643 | reverse complement strand
GGGCCTTGTCCCGGAGGGGTGGACACCTGTTCGTGTCGCTATGCGGCGAGTGTCAGGGTAGCTGACTGCTGCTCGTAGGCGATCGGTGCCTGCTGTCCGTTCGCGGAGTGCCGTCGGCGGGTGTTGTATCGGGTGGTCCAGCGGAAGACGGCCAGGCGGCAGGCGCGGGCCCCGTCGAAGCGGCGGGCGCCGCGGAGCGTCTCGCGTTTGAGGGCCGCGTTGAAGCTCTCGGCGAGCGCGTTGTCCGCGCTCGTGCCGACCGCGCCCATGGACTGCCGCACGCCCAACTCGGCGCAGATGACGGCGAATTGACGGGAGGTGTACTGCGCTCCGTGATCGCTGTGGAATACGGCTCCGGCCAGGCTGCCCCGGGTCGCGGCGGCTGCCCGGAGCGCGTCAGTGACCAGCGAGGTGCGCATGTGGTCGGCGATCGACCAGCCCACCAGCCGGCGTGAGAAGCAGTCGATCACGGTCGCCAGATACAGGAACTCGCCGTCACCAACCGGCAGGTAGGTGATGTCGCCGACGTACTTGGTGTTCGGCGCGCTCGCGGTGAAGTCGCGCCGCAGCAGGTCCGGCACGGGCGTGGCGGACGGTTCGGGCACGGTGGTGACCTGGCGCTTGCGCAGCCGCAGCCCGGCGATGCCGTACTTGCGCATGACCCGTCCGACGCGCTTGTGGTTCACACGCTCACCGTCGTCGCGCAGCTCGGCGGTGATCCGGGGCCGGCCGTAGGTGCCGTCCCACTCGGCGTGCACGGCCCTGATCCGCTCGGCGAGCCGGGCGTCCGCCCGCTCACGCGCGGCGCGGGCCTGACGGCCGGCCCGCCATTTGTAGAAGCTGGAGCGGGCGACCTCCAGCACGTGACACAACCGCTTCACGCCCCAGGCGTGGTGGTGGTCCTCGATGAACTTGAAGCGGTTCACCAGTTCATCTCGGTGGCGAAAAACTTCGTCGCCTTGCGCAGGATGTCCCGTTCGGTGGCCAGTTTCTGGTTCTCCTTGCGCACGGTCTTCAGCTCCGCGCGCAGGGCCGCTATCTCGGCCTCCAGTTCCTGCTTCGTGGCCTTGCTCACCGGGAATTCCTTCGTGTTGGTGCTCGTCGTGCCGCGCTCACCACGGCGGGCCCGCTCGGCCCGCACCCAGTTGCGCAGCGTCTCCCGGCTGATGCCCAGGTCCTTGCCGATGCCCTCGAAGGTGTGGCTCGGGTCCGACAGGTACAGCGCGACGGCGTCCGCCTTGAACTCGGGCGAGTAGACCTTCATCACCATAAGAGATCCCTCCTCCCCGGCCCCTACCGGGGCCGGGCTCAGAGGTGTCCACCACCCGGGGACAGGTCCC
>NZ_JBSFVY010000089.1:0-1365 GCF_053592555.1 Streptomyces sp. NPDC002643 | reverse complement strand
TACTGCAGCCGCAGTTATGGGGGTCGGTGGCCTCGTCGGCGGTAGTGGCTGAGGCGGGCGCGGTGTTGATGGCGGCGGCGCCAGTGTGACCAGTGCAGGATGTGGCCGGCTTCATGCCGGACGGCGTGGGCGAATCTGCTCAGCAGGCGGCGGATCTCGTTCACGCTCAGTCGAATGAGGTCGCGGCTGTGTCCCCCTTTTCGTGAGCGGTTGTCCGGACCGCCGACAGGTGGGCGGCAGCCGCCATGGCCAGGGTGATGTGCCGGTACCAGGCCGGGTACTGACGGACTTGGTAGTGATCCATACCGGCCTCGTTCTTGGCGGCCTGGAAGCACTCCTCGATCGCCCAGCGGGCTCCGGCAGCGCGGACGATCTCGGCCGGCGGAGTGTTCGCGGGCGCGTGCACCAGGTAGTAGGCCCGCTCGCCGTCGGCGAGGGACCGCCGGATCAGCAGGGCGTCTTCGAAGCCGTCGTCGCCCTCGCCGGGCAGCGGGACCAGGGCCCAGGCGTATTCGCGCAGGCCGTGGGCGCCGTCGCCGGCGGAGCGGATCTCCCAGGCATGTTCCGGCAGGATTGCCGAGACGGTGCGGGCGTTCTGCCCGCGCGGCCCGCACCGGTGCTTGCAGGAGACCGCGAGCACGTAGCTCAGGCGCTGCCCGGCCAGCCAGCCGCGCAGGACGGGGTCCTGGCCGTAGACCTCGTCGCCGGTCACCCAGCGAAACGGCACCTTCGCGGCAACCGCGCGCTCCAGCATCGCGCGGGCCAGAGCGGGCTTGGTACGGAAGGCGACCTCGTCCCCGATCCTCGCGTCCGCCCGGCGGGCCGGATCCTCGGTCCAGGAGGTGGGCAGGTACAGCTCCCGGTCGATCAACGCCCGCCCCTTCGTGGAGGCGTAGGCCAGGAACACTCCCAGCTGACAGTTGTCGATCTTCCCGGAGGTGCCGGTGTACTGCCGCTGCACACCGGCCGACCGGCTGCCCTTCTTGATGAAGCCGGTCTCGTCCACGGCCAGCACACCGTCCTCGGCGCCCAGATGCTCCAGCACGAAGCCGCGAACCTCGTCACGGACCGCATCCGCATCCCAGCCGGCCTGGTTCAGCAACCGCTGCATGCCGTCCGGGCACAGCTCACCGGCCTGCTCGGCCAGCGTCCAGCCGTTCTTGCGCTCCAACGGCGCAAGCAGCCCCCGCAGATAATCCCTTGCCCGCCGACGCGGCTCGGACCTGCGGAAATACCCACCGATCCGAGCATGCAGAGCGTCCAGACCAACCGCCCAGCGGTGCACCTCATCAACCGTGACGTCCCCACCCATGCCCACTTCAACGAGCAGCCAGACCAACCGTCACACCAACTGCGGCTGCAGTA
>NZ_JBSFVY010000088.1:0-1421 GCF_053592555.1 Streptomyces sp. NPDC002643 | reverse complement strand
AGTGGGCGGTTCGTAAGGTGATGTCCGTTTCTGGCTGGGGTTGGGGCAAGGTCGCTGGTGGAGGGTGGGTCGGCTATTGCTTCCTGGCGAAGTTGCCGGTGTCGGCCTCGGTGAGGATGCCGAGTTTGACCAGGCGCTTCAGCTTGGCGCGGGTGCCTTCGACGTTCTTCGGCAGCAGTTCATGGCCGAGGGCTTCGCAGACGTCCTTGGCTCGTAGCGGTCCGGTCGCGTGGTTGAAGACGGTGAGGATGCGGGGGTAGTCCGGGTGCTCGGGCAGGTCCGGCGCGACGGCAGGGAGCCGGTCGGCGAGGCCGGTGACGGTCCTGCGGGTGATCGCGAGGTGCTCCAGGTGCGTCTCGGCCTCCCGTAACCGGGTCTGCAGGTCGTCGATCTGTGCGCGGAGGTCGTCGGCCAGGGCCCGGGCGGCGTCTTCCTGGATGTCCAGGGCGTCCAGCAGGGGCTGGATGTTCACGCTGCCGCCGCCTGCGGCTCGCGCCAGGTGGGGGCGTTCGTGCCGGTGAGGCGCCGGGTCATGACGTGGGTCATCGCCCAGTAGACGCGGGAAACCGAGGAGGAGGGGCGGTACTCGTAGTCGCGGACCAGGCGCCGGTGCAGTATCAGGATCCCGTAGGTCTGCTCGACCCTCCACCGCTTCGGCTGCGGCACGAACCCTTTGACCTGCGGGTTGCGTTCGACGATCTCGACGTCGATGCCCAGGCCGGCGCCGTGCGCGACGACCTGGTTCTTGAAGCCCTGGTCGACCAGGGCTTTGCGGACGGTGCCGCCGGCGTGCTCGGCGACCTGGTCCAGCAGGACGATGCCCGCGGCGTTGTCGTGGGTGTTCGCGGCGAGGACGGTGACCGCGATGACCAGGCCGAGGACGTCCACGGCCAGTCCGCGCTTGCGGCCGGGCACCCGCTTGGCCGGATCGTGGCCGCTCGTGGAGGCGGGGACCCCGGCGGCCACGTGGACACTCTGGGTGTCCAGAACCACCAGGGTCGGGTCCTCTAATCGGCGGGCCCGCTCACGGACCTGGCAGCGCAGGAGTTCATGGATGACCTGGTCGGTCCCGTCGTCCCGCCAGGCGGCGAAGTAGTAGTAGGTCGCGCTCTTCTGCGGCAGGTCGTGCGGGAGATAGGCCCACTGACAGCCGGTCCGCCCCTGGTAGAGGATCGAGTTGACGATCTCCCGCATGTCGTAGGCGCCCTGGTGGCCGCTGACCGAGCGGTGTCGGTTCTTCCATGCGGTGATCACCGGCTCGATCAACGACCACTGCTCGTCCGATAAGTCACTCGGGTACGGCTTGCGTTCACTCACCCGGTCACATCACCAGATCACCAACCGCGGACCGCCAGATTCCGCCCCGCCGCCACACCATCAGGCGACAACAGACCCACTCAAAGACTCACGAACCGCCCACT
>NZ_JBSFVY010000087.1:0-1480 GCF_053592555.1 Streptomyces sp. NPDC002643 | reverse complement strand
GCCCATTACCTTCCTTGTAGAGCCCGGTTGGGGCTCGTGGCCTTCGGGGCCGGTATGGCTCGTTGCCCCTGTCCTTGATGATCCGGGGGGTGCTGTCGCCGGTCCCGGCGGCACCGGACGGTCGCTGATGGAAGCGTGTCCGCCGACAGGCAGGGCTGCGTAATGTGGCTGCCGATCTCCGGTGCCCGGCGGGCCACCGGTGGTGACTCGGGGGAGGGAAAGCCCGGTGACCAGCAACGACTTCACCTCGATCGATGTGTTCTGTGCCCTGGACGTGGGCAAGTCCACCCACCACGGCACGGCCCTGCTGCGTGATGGCCGCATCACCTTCGACAAGCCGCTGCCCAACGGCGAGCCCCAGCTGCGGGAACTGTTCGCCCGCCTGGGGCGCAAGGGGAGGGTCCTGGTCGTGGTGGACCAGCCGGCCTCCATCGGCACCCTGGCGGTGACCGTCGCCCGCGCATGCGGCTGCGAGGTCGCCTACCTGCCGGGCCTGTCGATGCGCCGGCTGGCCGACCTGCATCCCGGCACCGGCAAGACCGACGCCCGCGACGCCTACGTCATCGCCGATGCCGCCCGCACCATGCCCCACCTCTTGCACTCCATCGACCCGGCCGAGAGCGTGCGGGCCGAACTGGCCATGGTCCTGGGCTATGACGACGACCTCGCCCAGGACGCCACCCGCACCTCCAACCGGCTGCGCGGACTGCTCACCTCCATCCACCCCGCCCTCGAACGCGTGCTGGGGCCCCGACTGCGGCACCCGGCCGTCCTGGCCCTGCTGCAGACCTTCGGCTCCCCGGACCAGCTGGCCCAGGCCGGCACCGAGCAGATCGCGCAGGTCATGCTCCAGGCGGCTCCGCGGATGCGCAGTGCCCACACCCTGGCCGGACAGATCACCACCGCGCTGGCCGAGCAGACCGTCACGGTTCCCGGCACCGCCTCGGCCAGAGAGATCGTCTCCGGCCTGGCCGAGGCCCTCGCGGTCCTCCTCAAGCGCCGCGAAGTCCTGGAGACCCACGTCGCAGCCCTGTTGGAGGCGCACCCTCTCGCGAAGGTCCTGACCTCCATGCCCGGGGTCGCGGTCAGGACCGGAGCCCGCATCCTGGCCGAGGTCGGCGACGCCAGCGCGTTCCCCACCGCCGCCCACCTGGCCTCCTACGCGGGACTGACCCCCACCACCCGTCGTTCCGGGACCTCCATCCGGGGCGAAGGACCGCCCCGCGGCGGCAACAAGACGCTCAAACGGGCCCTGTTCCTGGCCTCGTTCGCCTCGCTGAGCAGCCCCGAATCGCGGACCTACTACGACCGGAAACGGGCGGAAAACAAGCGTCACAACGCAGCCCTCATCTGCCTCACCCGCCGCCGCGTCGACGTCCTGCACGCCATGCTCAAGCACCGCACCCTCTACCAGCCCGGGCACGAACAAACAGCCTGACCAAACCCACAGACCTTGACCGAACAGATAGAAGCACCCCCC
>NZ_JBSFVY010000085.1:0-1750 GCF_053592555.1 Streptomyces sp. NPDC002643 | reverse complement strand
GATGTTGTCCAGTTCGGTGCCCGGGGTCGGGAACGTACCCCCTTTGCTCTCGCAAAAATTTTCAATTCCATTTTTGTTTCCATTTTTCATTTTTCCTTTTTCCAATTTCAATTTCGTTTTTAATTCATTCAAGTTTTTCGTTTTCATTTCTTCATTTCACTCTCAGTTGTCGATTCCTCATGTCTTCTCTCCCCCACTCTCAGTTCGTGGCAGTTAGGTCAGTTAGGTCAGTTAGCCTCAATGTTCCTGGTCAGAGCCTCTTAGCTCATGTCAGTTAGGTGTGGCAGTTAGGGGCTAACTGCCCTCCGATTGGGCACGCTCAATTGTGATCATGGTCGTGTGGCAGTTACGGACCGTCACTGATTGAGTTGAGACAGGACCTTACATTAATCGGTGGATAGCGTCAATCATTCTGATTACTCTTTGGTGTAGGGGGCGGCTAAGACCTTTACACTTTGCAATACGATATTTGCTAAATCTCTGAGTTGAAGATCCATCTTAGATGTGACCTGAGTCACATACAAGTGAGAAGGGGCTGTATGCCTCTGTAACAAGATCAAGTGTGGTGTTGAGGTCTATGTCTATGGGTGGGCTGTCAGTCGATTACAGAGCCGTATGGGTACCTTGCTGAGGTTGTGGGGAGGTCTCCCCTAGCCCCTCTTAAGTCGACCTTAGAGCTAGTCTGAAGATTCTTTAGGAAACTTCCTCGGATGTGCTTGACTCCGCTTCGGCTAGGGCTTAGCTTAGTATCAGAACGAACGACGGAAGGTTCGGAGCCCACAAGGACGAACCGGAAGTTGGATCGGAAGCTCTTTGACAATAGAATCTCTCTACCTTATGAATGCGTCAGTATTCGTAGCCTACTTCGATGGTAGAGAAGAAGTTGTGCGTAAAAGGTCGCCACTTCTTCTTACACCTAAAGTATGTCGAGTGCGAATACTTATCGGATGCATCTCGGGTAGATGGCAAGAATGCCTTAATAGATTCAGACGCTCGCGTATGCTGTGCCGGATGGCTGAGGGAACTAGGTTCACTTAGATACGGAGAGAACGAAGCCGTATTGGCGTGAACAATGGATCGAACACATACTTCCCTAATTACGCGCTGGTAGTCGGTAGCTAAGTGTAGTTGCGAACCGCCGAACTACCTGCCCATGATGTAAGAAACGTGGGAAATCCAATGACAAAGACTTTGTCTTGTGCCATACTCTCTACTGATGGTCATGGTTGCCGGAACATCGGACCGACAGCCTTAATCACCAATCGGGAGGAAACCGAAATGGCAGAGAAGAAGGCATTTGACTTCGGTTCGGCTCTTTCTAAGGCATCCTTTAAGGATGAGCTTACGTCGAAGGTGACTGCCGGACGCACGCGGACTCCGAGTGCATTCGATGAGCCTCTGAAGAAGGCTTACGAGGGTGGAAAGGTTCTCGCAATCGACCTTCCTACGGATGCCGTAGAGGATGCGTTGAAGGAAGCCCGTTCGGCTGCCCGCTACTTGGGGTTCCGGCTGGAAGTCGGGCAGACGGATAACGGGAAGGGTGTGACGAGTCTCGAACTGAAGCCGCTGCCGAAGCGGACTCGTCAGACGAAGAAGACGGAAGAGACTCCGTCGAAGTAACAGAAGTAAGTGTTTGAACGACGGTGGTGCACATAGCAGAAGCTATGTGCACCTTCCGCGTTTGCGCACTTGCGTAAACGGTTCATGCAGCCATCACCGAATCCTAGGAGGAATCGAAGCATGAACCCTG
>NZ_JBSFVY010000084.1:0-1774 GCF_053592555.1 Streptomyces sp. NPDC002643 | reverse complement strand
CCCGCCACCCGCACCCGTGATATCGGCGGAACCCTCGACACCGCCGACTTCACCGCCGAGATCTGCCGCACCATCGAACACACCGGAGCGACCCCCCGATGATCATCTCCAGCAATCCGGCCACCGACACCGAACTCGCCCGCTACAGCCCGCAGTCCGCCCAGGAGGTCGACGGCATCCTCACCGCCGCCGCCTCGGCCCAGGCCGTCTGGCGCGGGCGCACGGTCACCGAACGCACCCCGCTGCTGCGGGAGATGGCCCGCGTGCTGCGCGAGGGCCGGGAGTACTACGCGACCCTGATCACCGCCGAGATGGGCAAACCCATCACCGAGGCCCGCGCGGAGATCGACAAGTGCGCCCTCACCTGCGACTACTACGCCGACCACGCCCCAACCCACCTCGCCGACCGGCCCGTTGAGTCCAACGCCGCCGAAAGCGCCGTCGTCTACGACCCGCTGGGCGTGGTCCTCGCGGTGATGCCGTGGAACTACCCCTTCTGGCAGTTCTTCCGCTTCGCCGCCCCGGCCCTGGCAGCCGGCAACGGCGCCCTGCTCAAGCACGCCAACAACGTGCCGCAGTGCGCCCTCGCCGTCGAAGAGGTCGTCCGCAAGGCCGGCGCCCCCGAGGGCCTGTGCCGGACACTGCTGGTCGAGGTCGACCAGGTCGCCGGGATCATCGCCGATCCGCGGGTCGCGGCCGTCACCCTCACCGGCTCCACCGAGGTCGGCGCGATCGTCGCCGCCCAGGCGGCGGCCGTACTGAAGAAGCAGGTCCTCGAACTCGGCGGCTCCGACCCCTTCGTCGTCCTCGCCGACGCCGACATCGACGACGCCGCCGCCACCGCCGTCAAGGCCCGCTACATCAACGCCGGCCAGTCCTGCGTCAACGCCAAGCGGTTCATCGTCGAAGAGGCGGTCGCCGACGCGTTCGTGGCGGCCTTCACCGCCGCCGCGGCCGCCCTGAAGGTCGGCGACCCGACCGACCCGGACACCGCGATCGGCCCCATGGCCCGCGCCAACCTCCGCGAGACCCTGCACGACCAGGTCCGGCGCACCGTCGCCGCCGGCGCCGGCCTCAAGCTCGGCGGCGAGATCCCGGACGGGCCGGGCTGCTACTACCCGCCCACCGTCCTCGACCACGTCCGCCCCGGCATGGCCGCCTTCGACGAGGAGACCTTCGGCCCGGTCGCCGCCATCACCCGCGCCGCCGACGCCGACGAGGCCATCGCCCTGGCCAACCGCACCGAGTACGGCCTCGGCGCCGCCCTGTGGACATCCGACCTGGACCGCGCCCGCCGCCTCGCCCGCGTCCTCGACACCGGTGCCGTCTTCGTCAACGGTATGGTCGCCTCCGACCCGCGCCTGCCCTTCGGCGGCATCAAGAGGTCCGGCTACGGCCGGGAACTCGGCGCCGAGGGCATCCGCGAGTTCGTCAACATCAAGACGGTCTGGATCGGCCCCGCCGCCCCCACCAGCTGAACGCCCCTTCACCACACGGAGAAACACCCCATGTGCCCCGAACCAACCCCCGACGGGCCCTGCTTCGCCGCCTTCCCGCCCGCCGTACTGCGCCCCGCCGAGCTGACCGCCTTCAGTCGCGGCGGCGGCGCCCGCACCATCCCCCTGGTCACCAAAGCGGTCGGCGCGGAGGTCTTCCTCACCGGCCAGACCCTCTTCGAAGGCGGCGCCGGCATCGCGCTGCACACCCACAACTGCCCCGAGAGCGTGACCATCCTCGAAGGCGACGCCATCGTCGAGATCGACGGCACCGAGCA
>NZ_JBSFVY010000083.1:0-1775 GCF_053592555.1 Streptomyces sp. NPDC002643 | reverse complement strand
CAGGGTTCATGCTTCGATTCCTCCTAGGATTCGGTGATGGCTGCATGAACCGTTTACGCAAGTGCGCAAACGCGGAAGGTGCACATAGCTTCTGCCATGTGCACCACCGTCGTTCAAACACTTACTTCTGTTACTCCGACGGAGTCTCTTCCGTCTTCTTCGTCTGACGAGTCCGCTTCGGCATCGGCTTCAGTTCGAGACTTGTCACACCCTTCCCGTTATCCGTCTGTCCGACTTCCAGCCGGAACCCCAAGTAACGAGCGGCCGAACGGGCTTCCTTCAACGCGTCTTCTACGGCATCCGTAGGAAGGTCGATTGCGAGAACCTTTCCGCCCTGGTGAGCCTTCTTCAGAGGTTCATCGAATGCACTCGGAGTCCGCGTGCGTCCGGCAGTCACCTTCGACGTAAGCTCATCCTTGAAGGATGCCTTAGAAAGAGCCGAACCGAAGTCGAATGCCTTCTTCTCTGCCATTTCGGTTTCCTCCCGATTGGTGATTAAGGCTGTCGGCTTGATGTTCCGGCAACCATGACCATCAGTAGAGAGTATGGCATAAGACAAGGTCTTTGTCATTGGATTTCCCACGTTTCTTGCATCATGGGCAGGTAGTTCGGCGGATCGCAACTACACTTAGCTACCGACTACCAGCGCGTATTTAGGGAAGTATGCGTTCGATCCATTATTCACGCCAATACGGCTTCGTTCTCTCCGTATCTAAGTGAACCTAGTTCCCTCAGCCATCCGGCACAGCATACGCGAGCATCTGAATCTATTAAGGCTTTCTCGCCATCTACCCGAGACGCATCCGATAAGTATTCGCACTCGACATACTTTAGGCGTAAGAAGAAGCGGCGATCTTTTACGCACAACTTCTTCTCTACCATCAAAGTAGGCTACGAATACTGACGCATTCATAAGGTAGAGAGATTCTATTGTCAAAGAACAGAAGATCCAACGTCCATTCAAAGCTTTAGACGAATCTAATGCCTTGTATGGGACCTTTCTAAGCGTCTTACACGGCTAGTTCAAGTCCGTGCGTTCCGTCGTTCCTTATGCTTCTAATGTACGGGAGCAAGACGAGAGAGTCAACCATCTGACGGAGAAAGTTAGAGACAGAGAGAACCTACGTCAGATCACCCGCACATCGTTCCCCCTCAGACGTCCGAGAACCCTCCTGTATGCCCGTGTAACGGGGTAGAAGTGGCCTGTGAGGCAGTCACCCTTAAGTGAGTATGGATCATGCTAGAGAGGCGTACAGTGCCCTTCTCGCGCCTATGTGATGTGGGTCACATCATTGGGCATCGGGCGTGTCGAAAGTTTGCGCAACTCTGATATTGCAAATTGCAAATGATTTTCACAGCATGAACACGTTATTCACTGCCATAATGATGCATTATCCATCTCCTCTATCAAACGTCTTTATATTCGACGGAATACAATGCACCATCACTTACTGTGACCTACTCATGGACGGCTCGGCTCCAAGTGACCTTGATCAAATGTCGCTTAGGGGCTAAGCGACATGGCTAAGCGACATAGGGTAGAAGGCTCTGACCAGGGATTTTGAGGCTAAGCGACCTAAGCGACGTAAGCGACATGAACCAGAACTGGGGGAGAGAACACGTGAGAAATTCAGAACAGAGAGTAACGAAGACGAAATGAAAGAAAGAATCAAGAAAAATTAAAAACGAAATTGACGAACGAAAAAAGGAAAATGGAAAATTGGTTTTTAAAAGAGAATTGAAAATTTTTGCGAGAGCAAAGGGGGGATCGGAAT
>NZ_JBSFVY010000082.1:0-1922 GCF_053592555.1 Streptomyces sp. NPDC002643 | reverse complement strand
GCGCCGTCCAGTCGGGCCGCCTCCTCGATGCTCGGCGGGATCGAGCGGAAGAACGTGCCCCCATTGCTCCCGCAATTCCGTTTTTGATTCCATCTTAAATTCCGTTCCAAATTCGCGCGAGAATTCGCGCATGAATTTAGCATTTGTTTATCTCTAATTTTTGGCATGAAAAAATCCCCGAATTCCATGAGGAATTCGGGGATTAATTCGTACGACTTCAGAAGCGCTCTGCACGCCTCTTTAATTCTTGTGTTCCGCCTTCATCGAAGCGAATTTACTCTGCTTCGAGCATACAGCATAGGTGACGGTTCCGCTACAGTTTCCCGTTTCCTACTTCGGACAGATACAACGGTTAAAGTGACGTTGCAATCGTCAGAAGTAGTGCGATTACTGCGCCGAGTGATGTGTCTATTGCCTTTTGCAATAGACTCATCTTCCGGAATGCAATCCGTGACAGAATCAGAATTCGTTCTGTCTTTGCTGGTGTGTTAGTTAGCGACTCGTCTACCGCTTCGCCGTTTTCGAGTTTCGCCCAATGCACAAACGATTGTTTGTCCCCACCGTTTAACCTTGGTCGAATGACACTGAGAGCTAAAGAGGCAGAAATTACGATGAGTAATCCGGTTATGACTGCAAGAATAGTCCCGAATGTACTCACGTCATTACTGTTGCCCATTAGCGATGCTCCGGCAACCAATAGACCGTCAAATGTGAGGACCGATGCCGCTTTACTATCTGCCTTGACGATCTGCGCTTCGGTGTCGGCTACGGCATCTGCTAGCCGTTCTTCTGTTGCCATTACGCTTCGTTCTCCGATGCAACGATGTCACTTCGGACGCGTACTTGGACGCTCTTTCCGTCAGATGTTCCGTAGGTTACGGTCGACGTACCGTCCTGATTGACTTCTGACGTGAGATACGTATAGCCTGCCGCGTTCATTTTCTCGTCTAGTACGGCTTCGTTGTGCTTACGTGTCGGGGTGCTGCTTTCCATCGTGTTCCCTCCCACATTTCCACGCATTGAATAGCCATCCACGAAAGTACAGTCTTGCGTCAAGCCATGCCATGGCTTCCCAGTCGGTTACGTCTTCCATTCCAAAGTGTTCGTACGCTTTGGTTTGTACGTCGTGAAAGCAGACCGGGCCGCTAGGCCATGGCATCCGACTTATTGCGATGTCTGCCGCTCGTGAGATTCGCTTTGCTCTCTCACTTAGTTTCTTCATCGATTCGAAAGGGCTTTCCGTGCCTCTCCTGAATCTTGAATAGTGCATTCTGACTCGCTACCAGAACGCACGAAATTACGGCAAGTGAGAACATTACATCGACGTAGACCGGATACCTTCCGCCACCAAAGAACAGAAGTAATCCGACGACTATTACGGCCGTAATCCACGGAAGCATTCGCCAATACTTCCCGCAGAAGAGGCACGTACACTTGGGTACGATTCGGTATCCGTCCATGCTCACCCTTCGGTTTTGACTTCCTCTTCCTTACTTTCCGCCATTGCATGAGCCTATGAGAACACCTATCACGATGACTGCTAGCAAACCGCGCCATCCGAGTATTCGAAGCAACGACCACATGCCAGACTCCTTACCAGTGTCGCATTTTCCGGATGAACCGTCGTACTTCGATTTCGCACTTTACTTGTGTTCCTGCGTATACTCCGACGATTATTGACGTTGAAATGCCAAAGGTTAGCCACACTCCTATGAGTTGACTTCCTATGAGGACTCCGCCTGTAAGAAGTAGCAACCCTAGGGTTATGGCTAACCTTTGTGTTTCGTCGTGCATTCAACCCCCGTTGCAGACGACTATCTGTCTAGTTCACGCAACTGGAAAGTCACAGTCATATCGTACCTGTGATCTCCGCACGTAAACCATCCTATTCCGTCGTACTTTTCTACTTCTTCATGGAAGAA
>NZ_JBSFVY010000081.1:0-2036 GCF_053592555.1 Streptomyces sp. NPDC002643 | reverse complement strand
TCATGATCGTTCGCCACCTCACCGGTCCGTCTTCGTGGGTACGGCTGTCCCCTGGGACGCCGAGAAAGGGATGTCGTGATGGTCGCGCCGGGCGGCGGCCCGAAACGGATGCCGCCCGAAAACGGATGCCGCCCGGCCGCCGTTCACGGCATGAGCTGGTACTCCGGGAAGTTGCCGGGCAGCCGCTCCCCTACGGGCCCCTGCGTCACGGCGCGCACCAGCAGTTCACCGCCGACGAAGGCGCCGCGCCAGGACGCGCCGAACCCGCCGAACAGTTCGTCGCGGTCGCCTCGTGAACGCGGCTTGCCGTGGCCGACCTTGAACGCCCGGATCTGCGGGGCCAGTCGGTCGAAGGTCGCCCGGTCGTCGGTGGAAAGGGTGGCCACCAGCGCGCCGTTGGAGGCGTTCATCGCGGCCAGCAGCTCCGCCTCCGTGTCGACCAGGACGATGGAGTCGACAGGGCCGAAGGGTTCCGCGTGGTGCAGCGGGGAGGACGGCGGCGGGTTCAGCAGCGTGACCGGCTGGACGTACGCCGAGGTGTCCTGGCCGGGCAGGAAGCGGGCATCGGCCTCGCTGCCGCGGTGCAGGGGCACGGCGCCGCGGTCGATGGCCTCGGCGATCTGGTCGCGCAGTTCCTTCGCCTTGGCCGCGTTGATCACCGGCCCGAAGTCCAGTGCCGGGTAGGGGTCGTCGGGCTTCTCGACGGCGAGCGGGTGCCCGACGCGCAGGGTGCGCACCGCCGGGAGGTACGCCGCCAGGAAGTCGTCGAACAACTGCCGCTGGACGACGAAGCGCGGGTACGCCGTGCAGCGCTGCTTGCCGTAGTCGAAGAGCTTGGGGATGACGGTCGTGAGCGTGTCCCAGTCCGAGTGGTTCCAGATGCCCCAGGTGTTGAGTCCTTCCTGTTCGAGGACGTGGCGCTTGCCGAGGTCGGCGACGGCCGTGGCCACCGCCGCGCCGGTGTCACGTCCGCCGACGAAGGAGACGCAGCCGATCTCGGGCGCCCGCACCAGCGCCTCCGACAACTCTCCCCCGCTGCCGCTGACGAGGGTGACCGGTATCCCCTCGCGGGCGGCGAGCGCGCAGGCCAGGGTCAGACAGGCGACACCGCCGTCGGTCGGGGTCTTGGCGATGACCGCGTTGCCCGCCAGGGCCTGTACCAGCATGGCGTGGACGAGCACGCTCATCGGATAGTTCCAGCTGGCGATGTTGGAGACCGGTCCGTCCAGGGGGGACCGGCCGGCGACCATCGGCTCGATGCCGTCGGCGTACCAGCGCACTCCGTCGATGGCCCGGTCGACGTCCGCCTGCGCGAGCCGCCACGGCTTGCCGATCTCCCAGACGAGCAGCAGCGCGAGGAGTTCGCGGTGCTGGGAGAGAGCGTCCAGGGTGGCCGCGACCCGGGCGCGGCGCTCTTCGAGCGGGATGTGCCGCCAGGCCCGGTGCTGGTCGAGCGAGGCGCGGACCGCCCGGTGGGCGGCTTCCCGGTCCAGGCGTGGCGGGCCGGCGATCGGGCTGCCGTCGACGGGGCTGGTGGCGGGCAGGGCCCGGCCGTCCGCTCGCCAGGCGGAGTTCCAGAGGTTGAGGACGCGGTCGTCGCGGAACGCCTCCGGGGCGACGGCCAGGCAGCGCTGCCAGGCGTCTTCCCAGGTCGTGCCGGACTTCACCACGAGTGGCGTGGCGTTGAGGGTGGTTGTCATTCGGTGTCTCCGCTCTCGGTGCGCAGTCGGGGGCGGGGTGGGGCGTGCTGTGGGCGCCGCAGCCGCGGAAGCGGGGTGTGCGGGTCGGTGCGACAAGGGGGGCGCACGGGTGGGGAGGAACCCAGCGGAACTCAGTGATGCCGGTGGGCCGGTGGTGCCGGATGCTTGTCGGCGCTGAAAAGTGGTGCACGCCCCCTGGACATCACCCAGCGAATGCGGGATAACAATCTTCATACAGTATTCGTCGACTGTATGCAATATGCCAGGTAGACAGGACTCAGGATCGGCGCCGCCCCGACGCTCAAGGCAATGGACCGGTGAGGTGACGTGTGACGG
>NZ_JBSFVY010000080.1:0-2742 GCF_053592555.1 Streptomyces sp. NPDC002643 | reverse complement strand
AGGGCGCCCACAACCTGAAGATCAACTACGACGCGGTCACATCTGGCACCCAAGCCAAGAAACTATCTGTCTAGTTACGACATCTTCCGTCTATTGACGGCGGAAGTGCAAAGCTCCCCGCAGGCGGTCTGATCGGCTCCCCGCAGGCGGACATGGAATGTCCCCGCTGATGGACGCGTGATCCCTCTTGGCTGTCTAGACCACCCGGTCTGATCTCTTGGCCGGTGTGAAGAGCAAAGAGGAGATCATGGAGATTCTGGAAGCGTACGACCTCACGGGCAGTTACCGTGCGGCGGCCGAGCTGGCCGGGGTCGACCACCACACCGTGAAGCGATATGTGGAGCTTCGCGGCCAGGGCGGCGACCCGACGCAGCGGCAGCAGCGGCCGAAGATGATCGACGACTACCTGCCGAAGATCGAGGAACTCATCGAACGCTCCGGCGGCCGGATCGGCGCCGACCGGGTGCACGAGAAGATCACGGCGATGGGGTTCACCGGCACCGACCGCACCACCAGACGAGCGGTCGCCGCGGCGAAGGCGTCGTATCAGGCGGGCCACCGAAGAGTGTTCCGCCCATGGATTCCCGAACCCGGCCTATGGATCCAGTGGGACTGGGGCGACGGCCCGAAAATCGCAGGCCGCAAGACCTGGTTGTGGTGCGCCTGGCTGGCCTGGTCGCGGTTCCGGGTGGTGATCCCGGTGCTTGACAAGACGCTGCCCACGATCGCCGGCTGCCTGGACGCGACGCTGCGGAGGATCGGCGGGGCTCCGACCTATGCGCTCACGGACAACGAGCGGACGGTCACCACGGACCACATCGCCCGCATACCGGTCCGCAATCCGCAGATCATCGAGATCGGCCACCACTACGGGCTCACGGTCAGGACGTGTGTCCCCGCGGATCCGCAGTCCAAGGGCGGGTCCGAGGCGACGGTGCGGATCGCGAAACGGGACCTGGTGCCCACGGACATCAACCTCCGGCCGGCCTACCGGGACTTCGCCGAACTCGAGGACGCCTGCCGCCAGTTCACCGACGAGGTGAACAACAAGGTCCACCGGGCGATCAGACGAAAGCCCGTCGAGGCCCTCACCGAGGAAGCCCACCGGCTGCACCGGCTGCCGGACAACCCGTTCACCGCAGCCCTGGGCACCACCCGGAAAGTCGCGAACGACGCGACGATCTCGGTGGACTCGGTCCGCTACTCGGTCCCGCACCAACTGGCCGGGCAGACCGTCTGGGCCCGCTTCCACGGCGACGAACTCGTGGTCACCGCGGTGACCGAGGACGGCGCCGCCGAGGCAGCCCGCCACCGGCGGTCCACCCCGGGCAACCCGTCCATCAAGGACGAGCACTACCCGCCCCGCGAGGACAAGAACGCAGATCGCACCCCGAAGGCCACCAGCGCCGAAGAGGCCGCGTTCTTGCAGCTCGGCCCCGGGGCCGCGTCCTGGCTGGTCGAGGCCGCAGCGGCCGGAGCCCGCAGGATGCGGCCGAAGATGGCCGAGGCCGTCCAGCTCGCCAAGCTCCACGGCACCGCCGAGGTCGACCGGGCCCTGGGCACGGCGGCGATCGCCGGACGGTTCGCCGAGAACGACCTCATCTCGATCCTCGACCACCACATCGGACGGCATGTCCCCGAGCCGACCAGGGCGTCCGAGGACCACAGCCTTCAGCCGGGCACGTCCGCCTGGTCCCGATTCGGCGTCGCCCCTGAAGGAGACGAACACTGATGACCACCCCTCTCCGCACCGTTTCGGGCTCCAACGGCGCCCCGCTGGCCGAAGCGATCGAGCTGACCCGCCGGCTCAAACTCCCGCACATCAGGCGGGCGTTGACCGACCTGATCCCCACCGCCAAAGCCCAACGCTGGGACCCGGCCGAGGTCGTCCGCGTCCTGCTGGCCGAGGAGGCCGCCGGGCGGGACGCCGCGAACCTGCGGACCCGCCGCAAGCGGGCCGGCTTCCCCGCAGGCAAGACCTTCGGCGACTGGGACGAGACGAAGTCGTCCATCTCCCGTCAGGTCCAGGACTCCCTCAAGACCCTGGAGTGGATCTCCCGCAAGGAGAACCTCTGCGTCTGCGGGCCCTCCGGCACCGGGAAATCACACTTCACCGAGGCCCTCGGCCAGGCCGCCGTCGAGGCCGGGATGACCGTCGCCTGGTTCGCGATCGAGGACCTCGGAGCCCTCGTCCGCCGCCACCGCGTCGACGACTCCCTCGCCCGAGCGATGACCAGACTCATCCGCTCGGACCTCATCATCGTCGACGACATCGGGCTCCTGCCCGTCTCCGCCGACGCCGCCGAGGGCTTCTTCCGCCTGGTCGATGCCGCCTACGAACGGCGGGCCATGGCCGTCAGTTCGAACCTCCACCCGTCTGGCTTCGACGAGATCATGCCCAAAACCCTCGCCACCGCGACCGTCGACCGGCTCCTCCATCACGCTCACGTCGTCGTCACCCAGGGTGACTCGTTCCGGCTCACCGAAGCCACCTCCGGAAAGGGGGTGAGACCACTGCACTGACCCCAGCCCAAGAGGGATCACGCGGACCAGAGTGGGGAGTTTCCCTGTCCGCGGGGAGTTTTAGTGTCCGCCAGCGGGCGACTGATCGTGTCCGCCACCGGCGAGCTCAAGAAGTCCGTTGACAGTCTATTCACAGCATCACAGGTGAGATGCCCAGTCAGCCTGCCATCCAGCAACGCACCTGATGAACCACAGCAGTTCAGATGCCATACCAGTCAA
>NZ_JBSFVY010000079.1:0-3255 GCF_053592555.1 Streptomyces sp. NPDC002643 | reverse complement strand
GCGATGGCGCAGGCGGCGGAGACCGCCTCGGGGGCGATGTCGCCGAGTGCCATCTTCGCGGAGGCTTCGTCGTTGACGCGGTGGCAGACCCGGCCGGTGAGCTGGGCGCGGAGCATGGTGGCGCCTTTGCCCAGTTCGGCGCCGAAGCGCTGCCCGCAGACCTCCAGGTAGATCCCGGCGGCGCGGCCGAGCTGGGCGAGCCGGATGAGCTGGGTGACCATCTCGTCCCGCCGTTCCTCGTCCTTCTTGGTGGCGACGAGGAAGAGTTCGGCCACCTCGTCGACGAACAGCACGATCGGCACCGGGCGTTCACTCTCGGGCAGGCCCCAGATGTCGGAGGTGATCTCCTCGTCGGGGGTGTCCGGGGCGATGCCTTGCCGGGCCTTGATCAGGTCGTATCGGTCCTCCATTTCCTTGACGAGTACAGGCAGCAGCTCGGCCGCCTCATCAGGGTCGGTCGCCAGGGCCGAGAGCCGGGAGGCGAACGGCGCCAGTTCCACACCACGCTTGCAGTCGACGCCGACCAGGGCGACGGACTGTTGGGCGAGTCCGGTAATGAGGTGGCGCAGGTACATGGACTTGCCCGACAGCGTTGCGCCGAGGGTGAGTTGGTGCGGGATGGTGCGGTAGTCGCGTACGAACGGAGTCGCGTCCTCCCGAAGTGCCACCGGCACCTTGAGGAGTTCGGCGGTGGCCTTGCGAGGCATCCGCACGCTCCGCAGCACATCGAAGCCGACGAGCCGCAGTTCGACGACGCCCGGCTTGACGGTCGTGACGTACACGGCATGAACTCCCCAGGCATGTCGCAGCCGTTCGGCCGAGGCGGCAACGTCCGCCGGTTCCTGCCCGGGAGCGAGCCGCAGACGAAGCCGCAGCCCGGTCGAGGTCGGCCGGATGATGCCCCGCCGAGGCGGTACCGGCCGGACCTCACGCCGGGTCGTGGCCTTGACCGCGAGAACCCGCAGCCGGGACGGCGCCACGGTCAGCCCACACGCCTCCATGACCGAGCCGTACGAGCCGAGGAGCCGGGCGCTGGATATCGGCAGGCCGATCGTGGACCAGTACACGCGAGGGTGCTTGGCCCGGGCGTAGGCGGCCCCGCCGCCGACTGCGGCGACAGGACCACCCACCTCCAGAAGAGTCACCGGGTCGCTCATCAGGCGGTGGCTCCCATGGAGGCCGGGAAGGCGGCCGGAGTCACAGCGGCGGCGCGGAAGGCGATCCCGTGACGCTGCTGCCCGTTGAACACGGACTCCCAGGGACGGGCCACCAGCCCCGGCAGCGAGACCGGCGCCCCGAGCGTCAGCCCCTCGGCCACGCCGCTCTCCGGGACAGTGACCTTGATCAGCGAGGATTCACCGTCCTCGATGTAGACGACGCCGATCGTCATCAGCGCCTCACCGCTGACGGTGTCCTTGGCGATCTCGCCCGTCTGCCGGTCCCGGACCTTGGGCTCGGGAGCCTCGGTCAGCAGGATCGTCGCGGCCGAGGTCTCAACACGAATGGTACGCAAGGCAGGCTCCCTATCTACTCGTCTATACAAGATGCGCCACGGAATCCATCCCTCCGTCTCGCAGTGATCATCCTGCCACACAACTCGACCACTCGTCTATACGAGTATGTGTGTTGTGTGTACGAGTCCGGAGAACCAGTCCCGCGCACTACCGCGAATCACCGGATCACGTGGCCGGGAGCTGGTACGCCAGCACGTACGCGTCCGCCGCCATCACGGTTTCGCAGACCTCGACCGGCCGCCCCTCGGTGTCGTACGCGGTGCGGATCAACTGGATCACAGGCACGCCGGAGGCCAGCCGGAGCGTCTTGACCTCGGCGGGCGAGGGCATCCGGGCCCGAATCTCCTCCTCGAAGCGGTCAAGGTGGTGGCCGAGTTCTTCGAGGCGGGCGTAGATGCCGCCGGGCCCGGGGTTGGGTTCGGCGATGGCCGTACCGCGCGCGATGTCCAGCGGCAGGTAGGAGGTCGCGAACTCGACCGGCCGACCGTCGAGCAGATAACGGCGTCGTCGGGCGAGGACCCGCCGTACGGACCCGAGCCGGGCGGAGACGTCCTGGCTGGCCTTCTCTTCCTTGACCTCAAGATTGTCGACCTGCGGATGACTACCAGCGGCATCGGCTTCGACGATGAAGGCGGACTTGCCCTGCTCACGATGACGCCGGGCGAACCGGTCGGAGGCAAGCCTCCGCGCAGGCGGCCGGGGCCGCACGAAGACGCCCTTGCCGTGCTCGGCGTGGACGAGCCCTTCCCCCTGGAGGACGGAGAAGGAGTTCCGGACCGTCATCCGGGAAACCCCGAAGTGATCGACTAGCTCTGCTTCCGAGGGCAGCTTGTCACCCTCCTTGAACCGCCCACGGCCGATGGCCTCGCGCAGCTGGTCGGCGATCTGCCGGAAGACCGCACGATCACTCGTGGGGTCGAGGTCTCCGAGCAGGCCGGAAGGAAGAGAGGGCACTTGTACTCCTTTAGGGTTATCTAGACGAGTGGGCGAGTTCTGTTGCTACGGTGGAGAGCCTAGCCAGCCGAGAGGGCCGAGGAACGTGAGTACCGACCGTCCGCACTCCGTGAGCGTCGCCGGAGTCATCGTCGACGACCAGGGCCGAGCCCTCTTGATCCAGCGCCGGGACAACGGCAAGTGGGAGCCGCCGGGCGGAGTCCTCGAACGTGAGGAAACCATCCCCGAAGCCCTCCAGCGCGAGGTGCTCGAAGAGACCGGCGTCAAGATCGCGCTTCCGGCGACCCTGACCGGCGTCTACAAGAACATGACGGCCCTGATCGTCTCGCTGGTCTTCCGCTGCGAAGCGGCCGACGGCACACCCACCACCGGGGACGAGACCTACGCACTGCGCTGGGCCACCCGCCAAGAAGTCACCGAACTCGCCGACGAGGCATACGCCATACGCGTCCTGGACGCGTTGGACGCGGCATCCCCGCCGGCCATCCGCGCCCACGACGGCGTGAAACTCGTCTAGCCCGAACCCGCTGCACATGGCGGCCTACCAGCACGAAGGAACTTGTATGCACGAGTATATGAGAAGGGCGAGGGTCTGGGGACTGTCGTGCCCAGGATTTCCGGAAGAGGTCAGCCGGGCCCGCCGCTGGACACGCGACATCCTGCGCGGATCACCCCTGGCCGAAGACGCCGAACTGATCGTGAGCGAACTGAGCGCGAACGCCATCCTCCACACCGCAAGCGGCCTGGAATCCGGCCGCTTCCACCTGGCCCTCGCCGTCTCCCCACA
>NZ_JBSFVY010000078.1:0-6210 GCF_053592555.1 Streptomyces sp. NPDC002643 | reverse complement strand
ACCAGATCACCAACCGCGGACCGCCAGATTCCGCCCCGCCGCCACACCATCAGGCGACAACAGACCCACTCAAAGACTCACGAACCGCCCACTGACATGTGCGGCTCCGCCGCGATGGGGGTCCCTCCCGCTCGAGCGAAGCCGAGAGTGGGGGAGCGACCAGCCACAACGAACGCCGCAGCCCGCAACACAGAGAACCCCCCACCCCGAACCCGGACCAAACCCCCACTACCCAAGCGAGGATTTCACCACATCCGCCAACCGCCCAGCCACAGCCCGAGCCTGCTCGATATCGGCCGCCTCCACCATCACCCGCACCAACGGCTCAGTCCCCGAAGGCCGAAGCAACACCCGCCCATTCCCCCCCAGCTCGGCCTCGGCCTCAGCCACAGCCACTGCCAGCTCCACCGACGAACCGACCTTCGACCGATCCACATCCGGCACATTGACCAGCACCTGAGGCAGCCGCTCCATCACCCCGGCCAACTCCCGGAGCGTACGCCCGGTCGCGGCGACCCGAGCCGCCAGCAGCAGCCCGGTCAGCGTGCCGTCCCCGGTGGTCGCGTGGTCCAGCACGATCACATGCCCGGACTGCTCGCCCCCGAGCGCGTACCCGTGCTCCTTCATCTCCTCCAGCACATACCGGTCCCCGACCGCCGTCTGAACGAGCTTCAGCCCCTCCCGCTCCAGCGCCAGTTTGAACCCGAGGTTGGACATCACGGTCGCCACGACGGTGTCGCCCCGCAGCACCCCCCGCTCACGCATCGCGAGAGCGAGCACCGCGAGAATCTGGTCCCCGTCGATCTCGTTGCCCTCGTGGTCCACGGCGAGACACCGGTCGGCGTCACCGTCGTGCGCGATACCGAGCTGAGCGCCCTGCTCGACGACGGCGGCCTTCAGCAGCCCGAGATGCGTGGACCCGCACCCGTCGTTGATGTTGAGCCCGTCCGGCTCGGCCCCGATGGTGACGACCTCGGCCCCGGCCCGCCGGAACACCTCGGGCGACACCCCGGCGGCAGCGCCGTGCGCCTCGTCCAGCACGACCTTCAGCCCGTCGAGACGGTTCGGCAGTACAGACAGCAGATGGTCGACGTACCGCCCGAACCCGTCGTCGTACGAGCGGACGCGTCCGACGCCCGCCCCGGTGGGCCGGTCCCAGGGCGCCCCGGTGCGGTGCTCCTCGTACACCCGCTCGATCTTGTCCTCCAGATCGTCGGCGAGCTTGTGCCCGCCGCGGGCGAAGAACTTGATCCCGTTGTCGGGCATGGCGTTGTGGCTGGCGGAGAGCATGACCCCGAGGTCGGCGCCCAGCTCGCCGGTGAGGAACGCCACCGCGGGGGTGGGCAGCACACCGACGCGCAGCACGTCGACGCCCGCGCTGGCGAGGCCGGCCACGACGGCCGCCTCCAGGAACTCCCCGGACGCTCGCGGGTCCCGCCCGACCACCGCCACCGGCTTGTGGCCTTCGAACGTGCCCGCCTCGGCGAGTACATGTGCCGCCGCGACGGAGAGTCCGAGCGCCAGCTCGGCCGTCAGATCCGCGTTGGCGACACCGCGCACGCCGTCCGTGCCGAAGAGTCGTCCCACTGTGGTGTCCTCCGAATTGCTGAGAATGTACGGCTCGTACCCGATCCCGTACCAGGTGTCCCTGAGTGTCCCGGCACGCCCGGACCAAGTACATCCCCTGAGACTGTCCTCCCCCTATCGGGGTTGTAGCGGCAGTCCATGGATAAGCCTGCGATAAACGCCTGCCCCTGCTACGCAAACCGCCCCGGAGGCACAGGGATGTGCCTCCGGGGCGTTGCGTGCGGTGCGGCGAAGCAACAGCGCGAAAAGGGCGCTGATTAACGCTTGCTGTACTGCGGAGCCTTGCGGGCCTTCTTCAGACCGGCCTTCTTGCGCTCGACCGCACGGTCGTCACGACGCAGGAAGCCGGCCTTCTTGAGCGGGCCGCGGTTGTTGTCGACGTCGGCCTCGTTCAGCGCACGGGCGACACCGAGACGGAGCGCACCGGCCTGACCGGAGACGCCGCCACCCGCGATACGGGCGATGACGTCGTAGCGGCCTTCGAGCTCCAGCACCTTGAAGGGCTCGTTGACTTCCTGCTGGTGGACCTTGTTCGGGAAGTAGTCCTCGAGCGTACGCCCGTTGATCTTCCACTTGCCGGAGCCCGGGACGATCCGGACGCGGGCGATGGCGTTCTTACGACGGCCCAGGCCGGCGGCCGGCTGGGGCTCGCCGAAACGGGACGCCATGGACTCGGAGGTGTACTCGCCCTCGACGGCGACGTCCGACTCCGTGGTGTAGCTCTCGATGTCGAGCTCTTCGAAGGGCTGCTCGGCAGTGGTCTCGGCCACGATTCTCCTCAGATTCTCTTCAGCTTTAGGGGGTGGCCGGACTTACTGCGCGACCTGGGTGATCTCGAACGGCTGCGGCTGCTGCGCGCCGTGCGGGTGCTGGTCACCCTTGTAGACCTTCAGCTTCGAGAGCATCTGACGGCCCAGCGAGTTCTTCGGGAGCATGCCCTTGACGGCCTTCTCGACTGCCTTCTCCGGGTTCTTGTCCAGCAGCTCGTCGTAGCGGACCGAGCGCAGACCACCCGGGTAGCCGGAGTGACGGTAGGCCATCTTCTGGGTCCGCTTGTTGCCGGACAGGTGCACCTTGTCCGCGTTGATGATGATGACGAAGTCACCAGCGTCGACGTGGGGGGCGTAGATCGGCTTGTGCTTGCCGCGGAGCAGGGTCGCGGCGGTGGTGGCGAGACGACCCAGGACAACGTCCTGAGCGTCGATGACGTGCCACTGACGCGTCACATCGCCGGGCTTGGGGCTGTACGTACGCACGGTTCGTAGCCTTCGCTTCTTCAGTGAGGTTCCTGACAAGGTCACCGAAGACGATCACGACAGCCCTGACCGCACAGCGGTGACGCAAACCGCGTGCTGGTCGCTGGTCATCGGCCCGGCGGACCGGTGTAAGGCCTCTCACGTGAGAATGAGCAAGCCAGTACACACAACGAACCTTGAGCTTAGCCGGGAAGCCCCGGACGGGTCAAAACGACCGCCGTACGCCGGCCGGCCACGTCGGCCGCACCGTCCTGGCACGGCCGCCGCCCGGCACTCATACCGCCCCTGACCCGACCGCCGGGCGAACGGCGACCGATCACGCACCCGGAGCTTCGCCCCACCCACCCACAGTTGCCGTTTTTGCCCCCGCGTCCCTCATCACACTAGGGGCTCAAGTCCTTGCGGGAACTGCTCAGGACCCCCTTTCCCCCGTCTAAACTCCGTCCCATGAGCTTTGGGCAGGGGGGGTCCCAGTGGAGCCCCGGGGGTTCCCACAATCCGTGGGGCGATCAGTGGAGTTCCTCCAACAACCAGACCCCGGACTGGGCGTCACTAGCCGAGCAGTCCGAAACGCGCAACAGACGACGCCGCCTGCTGCTGATCGTCGGCGGCGCCCTCGCCACGGTGGGCATAGGTGCCGCCGTGGCCGTCGCCGTCGTCAACGCCAACAGCGGCAACACCACGGCGAACGGCCCGAACGACGTCCCGGCCACGGCGGACATCCCGAGCGCCAGCGCCAAGACGGACCCGTCGTTCGCCCCCACCACGGCCCCGCCCCCGCTGGACCCGAAGGACTTCATCTCCAGCGCGGAGAAGGACAAGGCGCCGATCAGCCCGGACATCCTCTTCCCGGGCTCCCAGCTGACCAAGCGCGACGACGAGGTCTACCGCAAGGGCCCCACGGCCTCGACGAAGGACTGCGCCTCGGCCGTCCAGGGAGCCCTCGACAAGCTCCTGACCGACAACGACTGCACCCGCTTCATGCGTGTGACCTACGAGCGGGACAAGATCGCGGTCACGATCGGCGTCGCCCTGTTCGACACCGAGGCCAAGGCGTCCAAGGTCAAGGACGGCTGGGACAAGAAGAGCACCATCGTCTCCCTCTCGGGCGACGGCGTCCCCGCCTTCTGCCGTACGACGTTCTGCCGTACGACCGCCAACTCCTACGGCCGCTACGCCTACTTCACCCTCTCCGGCTTCACCAACGGCAAGGACGTGACGGAGAAGGACAAGGCCGTCTTCACCGCCGGCGACGACCTCAGCCAGTCCACGTACGAGCAGATCCACCGCCGGGGCGAGGCCCAGGCGGCCGCCGCAGCCAACGAGCAGTAGCCCCTCTCCGGCCGCCGCCCGGGGTCAGCAGCAGCCACCCCCGGGCGCCCCCGGCAGGCTCCGCCGGTTCCGCGCCTCCTTGTTCCGCGCGGCCAGCAGCTCGTCGGCGGGATATCCGACCTCTTCCAAGGTCAGCCCGTGCGGCCGTACGACATGCACGGCGGAGTCCCGCGCCCCGGCGGCCAGCACCTTGGCCGGCCACTCGGCGCCCCGATGCCCGTCCCCCACGAACAGCAGCGCGCCGATGAGCGACCGCACCATGTTGTGACAGAACGCGTCGGCCCGCACGGTGGCGGTGACGATCCCGTCCTCCCCCCGCACCAGGCTCAGCTCCTGAAGCGTACGGATGGTGGTGGCCCCCTCCCGCCGCTTGCAGTACGCGGCGAAGTCGTGCTCGCCGAGCAGCCCCCGCGCCGCCTCGTTCATGGCGTCCACATCGAGCGGCCAGTCGTGCCACAGCACATGGCCGCGCAGCAACGGATCGACACCCCCGGGATTGTCGGTGACCCGGTACGCATACCGCCGCCAGACAGCCGAGAACCGCGCATTGAACCCCTTCGGCGCCTCCCGCAGCGCCCACACCCGTACATCCCTCGACAACCGCCCGGCAAGCCGCTTGAGCAGTTTCTCGTGATGCTCCCGCCAGACCTGCTCCGGCAGATCCACATGGGCCACCTGCCCCCGAGCATGCACCCCGGCATCGGTCCGCCCGGCGACGGTCAGCTCAAACGTCTCCCGAGACCGAGTGACCGTACGCAGGGCATCCTCGATCTCCCCCTGCACGGTCCGCCGCCCCCCGGCCTGCTTGGCCCACCCGGAGAAGTCGGTCCCGTCATAGGAGAGGTCGAGCCGGACACGAACAAAACCGGGCTGAACTTCATCACTCACCCGCGAATCCTCTCAGGTAAAGAAAAGCGGGCCCGCTCCTATACAGGAACGGGCCCACTCAAGCGCGCCCCGTCTTTAAGGGGCGCGGGGAACTGCGCGACCAGCCACAACGAAAGCCGCAGCCGCAGACAAACAGCCCCCGGCAGACGCTTAGGCGTCCTCGGACTCAGCGGCAGCGTCCTCGGCCTTGGTGGTGTCCACCTTGGCCTCAGCGGCAGCGGCGTCGGCATCCTTGGCGGCACGCTTGGTGGCGGCCTCGGCCTCACCCGTAGCCTGCTGCGCAACCGTCAGCGCCTCGACCAGCTCGATGACAGCCATGGGCGCGTTGTCGCCACGACGGTTACCGATCTTGGTGATACGGGTGTAGCCACCCGGACGGTTCTCGTACCGCGGGCCGATCTCGGTGAAGAGCGTGTGCACGATGCTCTTGTCCGTGATGACCTGGAGCACCTGGCGGCGGTTGTGAAGGTCGCCCTTCTTCGCCTTGGTGACCAGACGCTCGGCGTACGGCCGCAGACGGCGGGCCTTCGCCTCGGTGGTGGTGATACGACCGTGCTCGAACAGCGCCTTCGCGAGGTTCGCGAGGAGCAGCTTCTCGTGCGCGGCACTGCCGCCCAGACGGGCACCCTTGGCGGGCTTCGGCATTGTTCTTCTCCTGTATGTCTGCCCCGGCCGTATCAGGTACCGAGGTCAGTATCCGAGCGGGCGGTCGCCCGTCGGAGATCCGGAGTTCTCTTCGACTCCGGAGGGTCCGCGCCCCGTAAGGGGCGCGGGGAACTGCGCGACCAGCCACTACGGACCCGCAGTCAAAATCCGGCCGTCTCGCGGAGCGACTAGTACTGCTCGGTCTCGACAAACCCGGCGTCCGCGTCATCGTCGGCGCCAAACGCGTCAGCCGCAGCGGTCGGGTCGAACCCGGGAGGCGAGTCCTTCAGCGCCAGACCCATCCCGGCCAGCTTCGCCTTGACCTCGTCGATCGACTTCGCTCCGAAGTTGCGGATGTCGAGCAGGTCGGCCTCGGAACGAGCGACCAGCTCACCCACGCTGTGGATGCCCTCACGCTTGAGGCAGTTGTAGGAGCGGACGGTGAGCTCCAGCTCCTCGATCGGCAGGGCAAGGTCGGCGGCGAGCGCGGCGTCCGTCGGCG
>NZ_JBSFVY010000077.1:0-8230 GCF_053592555.1 Streptomyces sp. NPDC002643 | reverse complement strand
CAGGCACCGATCGCCTACGAGCAGCAGTCAGCTACCCTGACACTCGCCGCATAGCGACACGAACAGGTGTCCACCCCTCCGGGACAAGGCCCGCCCTCTCCACCGGGAACGGCCGGGCAAGAGCCGATTGGGGGGCGCCGGACATCAGGGTCACGCCATCGCAGCGTCGAAGAGTGCTGCAAAGTCGCCGCCGACCTGTGTGAGTGGTTAATACGCTGGGACTCGTATGTGGGGCCGCATGGTGGTGGGGTGGAATGGCGGGACCGTGGGGAAGCGATCGGCGCCTAACGGCGATCGGGCGTGCTGGTCTGTCTGCCCCTGCCCGGCAGGCAGTGATCGATGGTCAGATCCAGCCGGGTCTCCGCGTCTTCGACTATGGCTGCGGTCGAGGTGATGACGTCCGGAGTCTTCGGCAGATGCAAGTTGACGCCGAAGGCTGGGACCCGTACTACTTCCCGGACGGCGCGCAGGTCCCGTCCGACGCTGTTCTGCTCACCTATGTGCTCAACGTTATCGAGGACCCCGAGGAGCGCCGCGCGACGCTGCTGCGCGCGTGGGAACTCGCCCAGTCCGTCCTGGTGGTGTCGGCGCGACTGACGTGGGAACGGAACAAGGTCCGCGGCGAGGGTTATGCGGACGGGGTGCTCACGAGCCGACAGACTTTCCAGCACCTGTTTGGAACCGGAGAGCTGCGGGACTTTGTACAGGAGGCGACAGGAGTCCGGTGTGTTTCAGCTGCCCCGGGAGTCGTCTACGCGTTCCGAGCGGATACGACACGCATCGCTTTCCTAGCCCGCAGGATCATCCCCGATGCGGAGTGGCTGGCGTCCGATGACACTGCGTCTGCCATCGCCGCAGTGGTTGCGTTCACAGAACAACGTGGACGCCTTCCTCGTATCGAAGAGATGCCAGAGTACTTGGCGGAGCTCCTCAGTCACCTACGCACGGCCGACCTCCAACGCTTGGTGCGCCGCTCCGCTGCTCCGGAGAAGATCGAGGCCGGCGTTACACGCACCACGCTGAACACGCTGCTGTTCCTTGCTGTCGAGCTGTTCAACGGGCGCGGCCCCTTCGGTAGCCTGCCGCTGTCCGTGCAGCTCGACATCCGAGCCTGCTTCTCCTCCTACAAGGAGGCGTGCAAGCGGGCCGATCGCCTCCTGCTGAAACTCCGCGACGACGCCTACGTGCGTGGAGCCATGCGGGCTTCGAAGGTTGGCAAGCTCACTCCGACCGCCCTGTACGTGCATCGCCGGGCGGCGGAACAGATCCCGACGGTGCTGCGTCTGTACGAGCACTGTGCGGCGATCGCGGCAGGTCGTCCGGCTGACTGGACGCTGGTGAAACTCTTCCACCAGGGGCGAGCGGTGAGCTGGCTGGACTACCCTCAGTTCGACGTCGACCCGCACCCGAAGCTCTCGGCCTCCTATTCGGTGGAGATGAAGGGGCTGGACACCACGTACACCTCATACGTCGACTCCGCGAACCGTCCCTTGCTGCACCGCAAGCACGAGTTCTTGGCGCCGGATGATCCGGACGTCGCCAAGTATCGACGGCTCACCGAGTCGGAGGTGCGCGCGGGCCTTTACGAGCAGCCGCACCTCATCGGGACCGAGAAGGGGTGGGAAGCTGAACTGGTGCGGTGCGGACGCGAACTGCGCGGGCACCGCTTGGTGCGTCGTGTGGCGGGGAACGAGGCGTCGCCTGAGTATCCGACTCTCAGTCCATGAGGGAGATGATCGTGTCTGCGATGCCCGCAGCGTCGAGGTCGTCCACTTGGGAGGAGGGAAACCAGGATAGGCGCAACCCATTGGATGCGACCTTTTCCGGCAGGCCCATTGCGCGCAGGACGTGGCTGGGCGTGTAGGAGGCGCTCGTGCAAGCCGAACCGGTGGAGACGGCAGCGAGATCCTTGATGTTGACGATGATGGCCTCTGCGTCGACTCCTTCGAAGGACACGTTGAGAATGTGCGGCACGGTGTGCTCGGGATCGCCGTTGAGGTGATAAGGCGTTGTGGAAAACGCACCGAGCAACTGCTCGCGGATCTTGTGTGCCCCGACGAGCCACTTCTCATGCTCTGTCCGGAAGATCTCCTCCGCTTTGGCCAGCCCCATCACCAGGGGAACGGGCAACGTGCCGGGACGGAGCTTGCGTTCTTGGCCGCCTCCGAACATGAGCGGCTGGAGGGGCACCTGCCTACGACCGCGACCTCGGATCAGCAGAGCGCCGATGCCCTTCGGCGCCCCGATTTTGTGGCCGCTGATGCTGACCATGTCGATCGGCGCGGTCAGATCCGCGGGTAGCTTCGCAAACCCCTGCGCGGCATCCACATGTAGGTAGGTGCCGGTGCCGTGGAGCAACTGGGCAAGCTCGACAACAGGCTGGATGACGCCTGTCTCGTTGTTGACATGCATGAGCGACACCAGCAGTGTGTCCGGACGCAGGCGCTCCTGGATCGCCTCGAGGCTGACGCGACCGGAGTAGTTCGGCTTCAGGAAGTCGACTTCGAAGCCTCGGCTCTGCAGATGCTCCAGGGGTTCGAGTACTGCCTTGTGCTCGATCGCCGAGGTGATGATGTGGCGGCGCCCCGTCGACTCCCCGTGGGCAGCCAACCCCAGGATGGCGATGTTGTTGCTCTCCGTCGCACCGCTGGTGAAGATCAACTCATCTGCGGTGGCGCCGAGTTGGGCAGCGAGTTGCTCGCGTGCCTGCTGCACGGCTTTCTTGGCTCGCGTGCCGTACTCGTGTGTGCGGCTGCCGGCGTTCCCGAAGTCCTCCGTCATCCAGTGAAGGACGACATCGGCGACGCGAGGGTCGACGCGCGTCGTGGCTGCTGCGTCTAGGTACGTGACCGACATCAGGTTCCTCTCGCAACGTATGACGTACAGTACGTTTCTTGGATGACGTACCGCTACGATACAGCCGTGGCTAAGGTGAAAGAGATGGATCCGCGAGAAGCTGCGACGTCGTCCGTCGGCTTCGAGTACGCCTTCCCTGCCATCCGGGGGGTGCAAGCTGGACGCCAGTTCTTCGTGTCGATGTGCCCACTCCGGCTCATCCCTAAGATCTTCCTCTTCGATGAGGACGAGATCGCCCCGGAGGTGCGGGCACAGCGGGTGTTGAACAAGGGCAGGCTGCCTGCACTGACTCGGTACATCCTGGATAATCCGGATGATTACGTCTTCAGTGCATTGACCGCTTCCATTGACGGCGACATCCGCTTCGAGAGCACTGCCGGGACCGGCGTGGGTATGCGGGTGGGCCAGATCCGGATCCCGATGGCGGCACGCTTCTTGATCAACGACGGTCAGCACCGTCGCGCGGCGATCGAGCTGGCTCTCAAGGAGAACCCCGACCTCGGCGACGAGAGCATCGCGGTGGTCTTCTTCCATGACACCGGGCTCGCCCGCTCCCAGCAAATGTTCGCGGACCTGAACCGCCACGCGGTCCGTCCTTCCCGCTCCATCGGTGTCCTCTACGACCAGCGCGACCCCGTCGCCGAGATCACCAGGCTTTTGGCGATGAAGTCGACCGTCTTCAGACAGCACGTCGAGATGGAGAACAGCACACTTTCGGCGCGCTCCCGCAAACTGTTCACGCTGAGCGCTCTGCATTCGGGTAACCAGGCGCTCCTGCAAGGGCTTTCACTGGAGAAGCCGCAGGCTGGGGAGCTTGCCCAAGCCTTCTGGGAGAAGGTGGACTCCCTCCTACCCGAGTGGGGAATGGTCCGCAGTCGAGTGCTCACAGCTCCCGATGTGCGCAGGGACTACATCCACAGCCACGGCATCGCACTCCATGCACTCGGGCGAGTCGGGAACACCCTGCTACGGGAGTCGGTTGACCCCGCTGTGTGGGGAAGCCGGCTGGATCGCCTGGCGGCAGTGGACTGGTCGCGTTCCAACTGCAACTGGGAGGGCCGCGCGATCATCGGCGGCAAGGTCTCCAAGAGCCACGCCCAGCTCGCCCTCACAGTGAACTACCTGCGCCAAGCACTCGGACTTGCACTGAGTCCAGAGGAGCAGAGCGCCGAAGACGCCTACCAGCGAGGAGACTCATGAGCACCCCGACACGACGAGCCAGGCCGTTCGAGGGCAGCAGTCTCAAAGCGGTGATCGCCGAGCTCACCGCAGAGGTGCGCGAGCTCTACCTCGCCGACGAAGTCCCCTGGGTTGTCGGCTACAGCGGGGGCAAGGATTCAACGGCAGTCCTCCAGCTTGTCTGGCTGGCACTCAAGGACCTGCCGGTAGAGCAGCGCACGAAGACGGTCTACGTCATCAGCACCGACACGCTGGTTGAGAATCCCATCGTGGCCTCCTGGGTCAGCCAGTCACTGGAGACAATGCGGCAGGCTGCGGCGGAGCAGCAGCTGCCGATCGAGCCGAACCGTCTCACGCCCGCGGTCAAGGACACCTTCTGGGTCAATCTGATCGGACGCGGTTACCCGGCACCGCGACCGAAATTCAGGTGGTGCACCGAGAGGATGAAGATCAAGCCGTCAAACTCATTCATTCGCCGTGTGGTTCGCCGGCACGGCGAGGCGATCATGGTTCTCGGGATCCGCAAGCAGGAAAGCCAGATCCGCGCCCGGGCCATGGCCAAGCACGAGAAGCGCCGGGTGCGCGACCGTCTCTCGCCGAACGGCAATCTGCCGAACAGCCTCGTTTACAGCCCTATTGAGGACTGGTCCAACGATGAGGTATGGACCTTCCTGATGCAACGGGAAAACCCCTGGGGTTACTCCAACAAGGACCTGATGACCATCTACCAGGGCGCCACGGCGGATGCCGAGTGCCCGTTGGTCGTCGACACCAGCACTCCCTCATGCGGGGACAGCCGATTCGGCTGCTGGACCTGCACCCTGGTCGACCAGGACAAGTCGATGGCAGCCATGATCAGTAACGATGGTGAGAACAAGCGCTGGATGGAACCGCTCCTTGAACTGCGCAACAAGCTGGACGTCGCCGACAACGAAGAGGACCGCGACTTCCGGAAGATGAACGGCACCATCCAGTTGATGACCTATGTCGACAAGGACGACAAGCAGAAGAAGCAGAAGGTCGTCCACGGTCCTTACACCCAGGCAGCTCGGGAGAAGTGGCTGCGTGAACTCCTCCGCGCCCAAGCCGAGGTGCGCGAGGAGGGGCCGGACGAGGTGCGTTATATCGAGCTGATCACGATGGAAGAGCTGCATGAGATCCGTCGGCTGTGGGTCTTCGAGAAGCATGAGGTAGAGGATCTTGTGCCTCGGATCTACAAGGAGGAGACCGGAGAGGATTTCCCGGGCGCTCCCCTGGACGAGCAGCTGGCACTCGGTGCGGACGAGATGGAACTGTTGCGTGAGGCCAGCGATGGTGACGAAATCGCCTTCGCTACTGCCCGGGAGCTCCTGTCGGTGGAGCGTAAATTCCGCACCAGGGCACGGCGTTCCGGGCTCTACGATGAGTTGGAGAAAACCATTAAGCGCGGCTTTTTCGAGGACAAGGAAGACGCCTACGCGTATGCCTTGAAGAAGAAGCAGTTGGGTGGGAAACGCGTGGTGCCTAGGCAGACGACGACCGACGACGTGATCGGCGACGAGGGTACGACCCATGCTTCTTCGTAAAATCACCCTGAAGGATTTCGGCGCCTACCGAGGCACCCAGACCCTCGACCTGCACACTCGCCCCGGCAAGCCAATCGTGCTGATTGGTGGACTCAACGGCTGCGGCAAGACCACTCTGCTTGACGCTCTTCAGCTGGTCCTGTACGGGCCGCGGGCGCGCTGCAGCGCGCGCGGGAACCGCTCCTACGAGACCTACCTTCGTGAGTGCATCAACCGCGCGGCCAACGCGGAGGAAGGCGCCTCACTCGCGCTGGACTTCTCGATCACCGTGGACGGGAAAGAACGCGTTTACAGTCTCAGCCGAAACTGGTCTGTCAGCGGCAAGAGCCTTCGCGAGCACGTCACCGTGTTCGTCGACGGCAGGTGGGACCAGGTAGTCAGCGCCACCTGGGCTGACCATGTCGAAGATCTCCTCCCGCTGGAGATCGGCTCTCTCTTCTTTTTCGACGGAGAGAAGATCGAATCCCTGGCTGATCCGGAACGCGCGTCCGCCGTGATCCAGTCCGCAGTGCAGTCATTGCTCGGGGTCAGCACGGTGCAGCAGCTCCGGACCGATCTGCAGGTCCTCCAGCGTCGCAAGCGACTCAGCGAAGAAGATCAGGCCGCCATAGAGCAGATCAGACAGCTCGAAGCCCACTACCAAGACGCCAAAGAGGCCGTTCGGGTGGCCCACGATCAGAAGGGCGAGCTGCGCGTCGAACTCGACAAACGCCTGAAGGACCTAAAGGAGGCCGAGGAAGCCTTTGCTCGGGACGGCGGCGCTCTCTTCGAGCGGCGGGAGTCCTTGCGGCAGCGCCGCAAGGACGCAGCTAAACACCTGGCCAGCACGCAGGAGAGCCTGATCAGAGTGGCGGCAGGGCCGCTTCCGCTCCAGCTCCTGGGCGAGCAACTCGCAGCAGTGCGCAAGCAGGCGACCATCGAGCAGCAGGCCGCCGAGGCAGCGCAGGTCCTGGACACCCTGGCCAGCCGCGACCAGGAGATCCTGAACCGTTTCGGCACGCTCCTGTCTTCCACGGACCTCAAGGCATTTCAGGAGTATCTGACCACTGACCGTCAGCAGCGCGAGCTGACCAGCACAGCAGAGCGCATCCTCGATCTCAACCTCGACGGCTACACGCAGCTCGCCGGACTGGAGCAGATCCTGCGTACCGAGCAGCAGCGTGCCCGCGAACTCCTTGACCTGGCATCCGAACAGGCAGAGGAAGTAGACGCCCTGGACCGGCAGCTAGAGGGAGTCCCGAGCGAAGAACGGATCGCGACGCGGCAGGCAGAGCAGGCGGAGGCACTGCAGGCTGTCCATCACGCTGAAGCCGCGTTCGCCAATGCCGCTGAAGCCTACGAAGCAGCCAAAAGGCGGCGAGCGGCAGCACACGACGAGCTGGAGGCAGCACACGAGCAGCAGGCGGTTAAGAAGTTCGAGGCTGAGGAAAACCAGCGGATCTATGACCACTGCGAGCGTCAGCGTGCTCTGTTCGAGCGCTTCGGGGACGCCCTTCTGAAGCGGCACATCAGCCGCTTGGAGGTCGCGGTGCTGGAGAGTTTCACGCGGCTGATGCGTAAGAGCGGCCTTGTGCGCAACCTGCGTATCGACACCGAGCGGTTCCAACTCACCCTCACGGACGAGAACGGTGACGCCGTGGACCCCGGCCGCCTGAGCGCCGGAGAGCGGCAACTGCTCGCGGTCTCGCTCGTCTGGGGCCTCGCTCGCGTAGCCGGCAACTGGCTACCTAGCGTCATCGACACCCCGCTCGGCCGCTTGGACAGCCGTCACCGAGAACTTCTCGTCGACCGCTACTTCCCGCATGCAGGAGACCAGGTCCTGCTGCTCTCGACCGACGAGGAGATCGACGAGCGGCTGTACCACCGGCTCCAGCCTTCCGTCGCGCACACCTACACCCTCGTTCACGACGACACCACGTTTACCACTACCGTCGAACCTGGCTACTGGTGGAACTCTGGAGCAGAGCATGTCGCTTGACACAATCCGCCTCTCCCAGCCTGCCCGGGACCAGTTGGTGTGGCTCAAGCGCACGACCGGCATCAAGAACTGGAACGTGCTGTGCCGCTGGGCCCTGGCCATGTCCCTCCGCGACCCCTCCACCCCCCTGGTCAAGGAGATCAACACTGACTCCAATGTTGAGATGGACTGGGCCACCTTCGCCGGCACCTACGCCGACGTATACCTCGCCCTGCTCAAGCAGCGGTGTGCAGCGGACGGCGAGCCCCTCACCGACAAGTCGATCAGCCGAACCCTCACCATCCATCTTCACCGCGGTATCGGCTACCTTGCCGGGAATCAGGAGATCCAGACGATCCGTCAGCTCATCGCTACCGCAAGCGAGTAGAGCGTCGAACGCTGTCGCTCAGGGCCGGGACCGTGAAGCCACGACGGTCCCGGCCCTGAGTGTTGACAGAGCTGTCGCACGCACCTGCGCCTGAACCGAAACGTGTAGTCCAGGGGCCCAAGTCCCGCCAGCCGCAAGAAAACCAACAAACCATCAGGAGCACAGCAACAACCTCGGCCCCCACCCGATCTAAGTGGGCGGTTCGTAAGGTGATGTCCGTTTCTGGCTGGGGTTGGGGCAAGGTCGCTGGTGGAGGGTGGGTCGGCTATTGCTTCCTGGCGAAGT
>NZ_JBSFVY010000076.1:0-9766 GCF_053592555.1 Streptomyces sp. NPDC002643 | reverse complement strand
ATCATGGCTTACGGCTCTCTCCGGATTAATCGCTGGAAGGGAGACGATGAAGTCACCCGAGATCAGGCAGTCCTTACGGCAGTAGCTGTAGGGCCGAATCTTCAGTTCTCTATTGCGGACGTTAAGCGACCGCAAAACAAGTGGGGAACGAAGAAGGAAGAGAACATTTCTGACGAAATGTTCGGTCCTTCTGAGGAAGATTCTCAGGAGTCCAAGTCATCTTCCGATGACGTTTCAACGGAAGCCAAGAAGGCTATTCCTCGTTCGCGTGCTCCGCGAAAGAGGACAGCTTCTAAGACTCAGGCTAAGACTGAGTGAAAACATGAACGCGACGATAAGAGAGGAGTGCATTGAGCACTCCTCTCCCCATCAGAAGGCAGAGGGTAATTACGTGTCTGATGAAGAAATGAAGGACTTTCTTCGGATGCGGCTACAGCCCGAAATGTCGCTAGATCTTCCGCCGGTAGAACGACGAAAGCAATTGCGAGAAGCGTTCGGACTGTCGCAAGTTGCCCTTGCACAGCAACTAGGAGTTTCTGACGCTGCTTTGTCTAAGTGGGAAAGCGGCAAAAGTAACCCCCGTGGCGACGCTCGAAAGCGTTATGCGTCGTTCTGTAAGACGGCCGAAGAAGTCTTGAAGGAACGTGAACAGAAGGAAGGAGGAATAAGCGACGATGAGTCTCCGGAGGAAGAAGACTAATTCGGTATCTCTGAAGAAGGCTGACAACGAAACGCAATCAAAACCGAGAACGTCAATAAACGTTGAAGTCATCGGTAAACGCGCGTCAGTCGTTGCTTACATTTTCATGCTTGGAGCGATTGGAAGTATCTTCGCTCTGTCATGGGAAGGACTTACCCACTTCGGTCAAGAAGTTCTAGGACTTGACGGATGGATGGTCCACATTGTTCCCGGTAGCCTTGACGGTGCAGTCATCATGTTTGGCTGCATGGCTATCGTCTCAATGATTGACAATGAGAACGCGTCAGGGTTGCGCTTTCTCGTACAGTTCTTCGCCGTTGTATCCGCTGTATTCAACGGATATCAAGGGTGGAAGGGTGCGACTGGTGATAACCGGTATTTCGCCGGAGCCTATTACGCTGGTCTCTCCATTCTGGTAGCGCTTATCTCGCATTGGATGTTCCGTCGAATCCGTCGTGCAGCACGGATCGATAGCGGAACGCTCAACGTAGGAACGGCGCACTTCCCGTTGACGGAATGGCTGAAGTTTCCGTTCCGTCGTTGGGGTGCTCGAACGCTTGCACTTGAGTACGGGATTACCGATCCGAGGGTTGCAATTACGCTTGAAGCTTCCCTGAAAAATAGGATCGATCCTCGCATCATGCTTGCGCTAGAAGCGCATGGTAAGAATCCGGAAACTCGGCTGTATGAGTTCTTCCTTACTCCTGACGGAATTAACGTCGGTGAGAAACAAGGAAAGGGCAAGCGTCGGAAGACGGATACACAACTTCTCACCAATTCTCGAAAGACCGAAATTCTGAAAGGTCTTCTCACCGGTGAGAAAGTCGATGAGAAACCACTTCTCACCGGTGAGAAAGTCGCGATAAACGGTGAGAAGATGGGTTCTCACGTGGGAAAAGCGATTTCGTTAGACGATGGTCACGACGAATCGTCTAACGAGCCGGACACCACGTCGGCCCCTGGTGAGAACGGCGAGAATTCTCGTGAGAAGATCGATAAGCCGGTGATAAGTGCTGGTCAGGAGGGTCTTTGCGCTCTCTGTGGGTCGACAGGTTCTCAGGTCGACCCGTCGGCATGTCGGCATGTCGAGAACATCTCTGCGATGAGAAGTGGGGAAGAAGCGGCTAGGTTCGCCATGCGATACGTAGGAACTGACAACGGAATGGACGTCGTACGATGGCTGCAATCGCACGGCTCTAAGTCGAGTCAGGGAACGATTTATCGTTGGCGGGAAGCTGCACTGAAATCCCCATCGCTTCGTCTCGTCAATGAGAAGAACGGATGAGAAATGGTTTCTCACGTCGGTGAGAAACCATTTTTCATAAGTGGGAATGGTTGCGGTGGTGTTTCGCAGTGAGAAATGCGGAACACTCGCCGGAGTCATTTCGACTCGGCTTAACCCGCGTACATAGGAAGGGGAACACCTATGAACAATCTTACGTGGGGTGCGGTAATCCTTATTGCTCTTCTGTTGTTCAAGCGGAATCCGCGTAAGTATGAACGACAGAGGGGGATAGGGATATTCGGCCTTGCGTATCTGTCTCGCAGTCTACGGCGAAACTCAAATGCGTCTACTGAGAACACCACGCTGACATACGAGCAAATCGAGAGTAAGCGAAGTCGGAATGCAGTGTTCAAAGCGATACTGCTTTTCATCGTTATTTGGGTCTACGCTGCCATGCACGGATGGGGCAACGGAACTCAGATCACAGTCTACGCGTCGATTCTGACGGGTATTGTCTGTGTACTCGTTCGTATGTGGACGGATCATCACCGAAACGTAGTGATGCCGTTCTACGTGACGTTGTGCCGGATGCGGAATGCAACGTGGCCGATGGACCAAAGGGCTTCCCGATGGGTCACGATTCCACGTGCAGCCGCTAGGACTGGTATCCCGCCATTGGTTGCGTGGTTCCTCACGTCGGGAACGGTAACCTTCGGTCGTTCGGAACCCTTGTCGGAAGAAGAACGACGGAAAGGAAAGCAGAGGACAGTACGAACAGTTCGCGTAATTCCGATGGGTATGCAAGCGTGGTTGCGCGAGCATTCCGGATGGGCGGATGTCCTCTGGCCGGTAGGTAGGGCAAGCGTTGGCGTACGGTTGCCGAAAGACATGAACGCAACCGGAGACTTGCTGACACTGATTCAAAGGCTCGTTGAGTCGCGTTTTCCTGGTCAGTGGGTAATGCAGTCTAATACGCGGAAGTTCCGCCTTAAGTTCGTCCCGACGAAACCGATTCCTTCACTGGTAGCTCTGCCCGATCACTGGATTCAAACGGCGAAGAAGTCGAAAGAATTTGCCGTTCCTATCGGCATGGTGGACGATAAGACGTGGTCGTTCATCGAATTGGAATCCGAAACCCCTCACACTCTGGTAGCGGGGGCAACCGGTTCGGGAAAGACGGTCACAATCACCATGCTTATTGCGTGGGTTCTGCTTCATGGCGGAATTGTGGACGTGATTGACCCGAAGCGAGTCGGATTCGCAGACCACCGAAAAGGCAAAATCGATTTGCGCGGACTGCCCAATGTCCGGATTCACACAGACCCCGAATCGTGGGAATATGTGGTGACGGAATACAAGCAATCGATGGACAGGGTCTATGCAGACCTTGAAGCGGGGGCCGACATTGACGACCGCTTGACGTATCCGACGCGTCTCCTAGTGATTGACGAAAAGGGTGCGTATACCCGCGCGATGCGTTCGCACTGGAAGCGAAAGGGAGGGAAGGGCATTCCCCCCACGTTCGACTTTGAAGACGATATTTTGCAACAGGGCCGCTTTGCCCGACACTTCTTGGCTGTCGGTGCACAGCAAGCCAACGCATATGTACTTCGGAGTACGGACGCACGATTCAACTACGGTGCGAAAATCGGTGCTGGACCGCAAGACGCGATGAGTTGGCGAATGCTCTTCGGTGGAAAGCGTCAGCCGACCCCGGTTTTGAAGGGTCGGGGATTCTGGAGTAACGGTGCCGAACCGGTGCCGATTCAGTTGACGTATATCACGCAAGAGCAAGTACAGCGGATGGCCTTTGCCGGGGACGCTCTAAGGCGTCAATGGCTCGAAGAGCGGACGGCGGAATTTACGGTCATCGAGACTGCTGTCTTCCCTCCGGCCGGAGAGGAGTCCTGGGAGGCTCCCACAGGGGCTCTGACAGCCTCTGGGGGAACGACCCGGGTCAACGACCCTCATGCGTCCGTACCAGGGGCTGAGCCGTCCTCTGACCCGGGTCTGCCGGGCCAGAGGGTCACAGCAGAGCCCACGGTCGTCGTCGGCCTGGCCGAAGCCGCAGCCTACCTAGGAATGCCGAAGGATGCCTTCATAACAGCCCGAAAGCGAAACGCAATTCCGGGCGAAACAAAGAAGGGCCGTCAGCCTGCTTGGAATGTCGTCGACTTGCGCGAATGGCATTCTAAGCGACCTAGGGCAGGAAAGCGGGAACTTCCTCCGACAGAAGTAATTCTGAAGAAGGAAAGCTAGAAAGAACGGCCGACCACCTACGAGTGGTCGGCCGTTCTCAACTCCCTATCAAAGAAGGTGAGTTAGTGGAAGGGTTGGAGTTCGCACGTCTCTTGTCTGGACTAAATCATTCGCCAATTGTGTACTTCATTCGGATGGGTGATCGGGTGAAGATTGGAACGACTACGAATCTAGTACAGCGTGTAAATGCTTTGTCTCTGGCTCTTCCCGACGTTGCGAAAGTGGTGATGGGCGGAAAAGAGATGGAAGCCTTAATGCATGAACGGTATGCCGAATACCGTGTGTACGAGAACCGTGAATGGTTTGACGTACGCGGAAGTCTTGCAGAATACTTGCCTACCCTAGGGTCACGTCGCACAGTAGCTATTCCAGACGAAGCGGAAGGGTTCATCGTGGGAATTGATGCTGCGGCAAGTTTCTTGGGTATGTCTCAAGAGGCTTTCATCGGTGCCCGAAAGCGAAATGCAATTAAGGGTGAAAGGAGGATAGGCAGGCGTCCGGCATGGACGGAAACAAATCTGAAAGCTTGGCATTACGAACGGCCTAGGGCAGGAAAGAGAAATCTCAAGCCGAATGCAGCATAGGAAGCGGTATAGAAGTACGTTAGGCCATCCGAATTCGTTCGGGTGGCCTTTCGTATTCCTGTACGCATCCGGGCGACAGGAATTAGTGAAAGGCACGTACATGAGTTCAGGAGGTAACAACGGGTTCTTTTCGGCAGTCCAAGAGGCGTCCGCCGGACAGATTGTTTTGTGGATAGTTCTCATCTTGGCTGTCGTCTGGGGATTCACCGCTCTTACGGCAATGGTTATCGGGATGCTTATCGCGCTTGCTATCTGCGCTATCTGCATCACGGTGATGATTGGGTTTATCCGACCCATGATGCCGAAGAACAACAAGAATTCCGACTAGAGATCCGTCGACGTCCGAGTTGAAATCGCAGTGACTCAGAGTGACGAAATGGGGTAACCGGCCGTAACGGGGAGTAATCGTCTCCGGGCGGTCGAAAAACCATGATCACAGAGCTAGGCTGAGATCACGTCGGTTTCCTCCCGAACGTGCAGCGAGCCCCTAGGCCATCACGTCTAGGGGCTCGCGCGTATTTTCGCAATTCCGAATCTCCGCAAAAAGACCCCGGAATTGCTGTCCCAATCGAGAACGGGAACTGAGAGCGAGTATAGCGAATGTCCGACCCCAACGGAACAACCGGCAGTGGATCATACGTCCCGCCCAATGGTTGGGGCGGAACCTCTAATAATGACTTGACGGAAACGACGACGGATAGCATTCCTTCGCAACGCGATTGGATGGCGGACCGCGTACGGATTCCGTTTCCTAATACTGAGCTTTACGAGATTCCGGATGAGAAGGAACTGAAGCAAGACGGAACGAAGTGGGTAAAGACTTACACACTCACTCGCTCCGGTCCGGAACGGTCGCTTCGGCGGAATCTCGTGATCCCTGGCACGGTTCAAGTTGAGGCGATTTACCAGCCTGCCGAACTGACGGAATTCAGGACGAAGTCAAAGACGAGTGAAAGTAACTTGAACTACACTCTCCGAATTGACTTGGGAGACGCTAGCCCCGAACCGATCGTAGGCACTGTGTCTGACGAAGACATGATGGCTATGGGAAACAAAAGCGGTCGATGGGTGCGAAAACTCGAAGTTCAACACTTCATCCATTCGCGTCAGTACCAAAGCCTAAAGTACGTCGTATGGGCTAAGGCTCGCGCCGGACTGCAAGACGGAACTCTGAGGAAAGAAGAAGTCTTCAACGAACTCGGAATGTTCCGCGCAATCGAGCCCGATCCGAAGTCAGATGGTGAGCGATACGTATTCCTCACTCCGGGCACGAATGGAGCCCTAGCCGAAGACGGGTGGGAAGCCCGTTACAAGGCAGAACTGCCCGTGGCATTGCAAGACAATGCACGCGTCGCTAGCTTCGGCTACTGTCCGGCGAAGCAAGAACGGGTAAAGGAGTCGCTAGCAGAGCTTCTGAAGCTCTACGGCGTAACGCCAAAGCATCCGTGGATTGGTGCCGGATTGCTCGGCACAACAGGACTTGCACCGATGTACGGAGTGCATCGCAGTGCACAAGTCGCATTGGCTATCGTAGGACCGACGAAACAAGGTAAGACAACACTTGCCAAGTTGGTTCTACCGAATCAATCACCGACCGAACGCGGTGGAAGTACGATCGAACCAACGATCAATGCACGATCGGTGAAGAACGGTTCGACCGCATGGGGGATCGCGAAAGCTACCTCACATCTCGGCGGATTCAGCGTCGTAATTGACGACATGATTACGCCTCAACACATGTTGCCCATGAACGCGAAACTCCTTCGCGATGCTGTGGGAAACATCGAAACACTTGTAAGCAAAATCAACGGCGGTGGTGCAATCAAGGGTGGCGGATTCGATCCGGACACAAAGGAAGCCAAGCTTCAGAAGTTTACGAAGCCGAAAGCTTCGCTGATTCTGACGCTCGAAGACTTTCCGCGTACACCGGAATATGAGTCAGTATTCAACCGAATGGTTGTCATGACTCACGAGTCAAAAACGCACTCAAGTCTAGACGTTCTACAACGTCTTTGGTCGGAAGAGTCGGAAGGACTTCGATTCAACGCACAGTGTCACTATGTGCAAGAGCTTATGCGTGACGCAGAACTCTTCGACTCGGCATGGAAAGAAGCGGGAGAAATTACGGACCGTTGGGAGTTTGCAGACTTCGAACGAGAACGTGACAACTACCGCCGCCTTCTCACCGGAAATATTGCGCTTTTGAAAGTCGTAAAGAAGGTGGGAGTCAAAGCACCTAGCGTCGAAATGGTCGCAGGATGGCTGTACGAAGCTGCAAAGCTTCAAGAAGCGTGGGGCGTCATCGAAACGGAAGCAGAAGAGAATGACCCACTAAATCTCTTCCGTGCCGAGTATTATACGCAACTGACAAGCAGCAATCTAGGGACTTATACAGCCCCGAATAAGGCGGCGGATCTCAGGACGATTACATATCCTGAAATCGAAGACCTAGGGCCGCTCGAATGGCATCACCTAGGCTACTACGCAAATCCGGGTCAAGAAGGAGTCGACGACGAAGCGGATTCAGAGAATTTGTATCCGTCGAAAATGTCGGTCTATCCCTTGAAGAAGGGGGCTCCGGTAGGCTCGTTCATCGCGTGGAAGCCAGGCAAGGGAAAACGACCGAAGCTTGGGTGTGACCGAATGTTTCGCTATACAACAGCGGAATTTGATCGGTTGTATCTGAGGCTTGAAGAAGGTCTAAAGCGACGCGGAAAGATGTTGCCTCCGAAAGTCGAGTTCGTAAAGCTTTTGGAGAGCGAAGGGGTAGGCGTTCGAGCGAAGGTAAGCGACATCGGCCACACAATCCAAATCAATGCGGATTGGCTTTCTCAGGTGGGCGACTTCGCGTGATTGGTGGCGCAATCTTCTTTCGAAGGTTGCGCCATCTGCGGTTGATAGAAAGGAGGAATGAAGCGAAATGCCTTTGCCCGAAGGTGCGACGTATGCGGATAAGATTACGCGTACGTTGGTTCGTCTGGCAGACGGACGGTTGGTTACGCGTGCCGAAGCGATGAATATCGGTGCACAGGAAATTGATCCGTTCTTCCGAACTGACTACATGTTGCGTCAGGCTCGGAAGGAGATTAAGTCTGCTCAACGGTCGGATCGGTACCGGCAGGATCATCGGGAGATTCGACGGAATAATCCGGACGTTCGGCAACGGGATATTGACCGTGTGATGTTGCGTCTTTATGCGGAGAGGCAGCGTCAGCAGCAAGCCGGACGACGGACGATGAAGGGCGGAGACAAGTCAATGGGTTCGGCTATTCAAGAGTGGAACGCTCTTGTTGGTCGTGCAGTCGGTAAGGATTGGAGTCGGTACTAAATGCTTCCCTGGTTTCGGTCGGATATCAAGCAGATTGTTTCTGTCGATGGCGAAGGTAATGACATCGATGGAGTGCACGCGTACACGATGATTTGTGCGGCGGATGATAGGGGCTTTGAGAAGGCTCTTATTCATGACGGAAGTCGTCGTGAGCGTGACGAAACCAGGATGGCGAATCACGGTCTTCCGACGGTAGACATTCTCGAATTCTTGCTGAATTGTCAGCAGTATAATTCGACGTTGGTTGTGTCGTTTGCTTTCGGCTATGACGTGACTAAGATTCTGTCCGACGTTCCGGAAGACGTTTTGCGGAAGATTTCGGATGCCGGAGGAAACGGCGGAATCAAGTGGGGTAAGTACGAGATTCGCTATCGGCCGAAGAAGTGGTTCGAAGTAACGGACCTTTCGGCCGGTACGAAGCGAGTTGGTGACCGTACGAAGTACCGTCGCAGTGTCCGAGTGTGGGACGTGTTCACGTTCTTTCAGTCATCGTTTGTCAATGCCCTTTGGGGTGCAAAAGAACTCTTCGATACGGAGTTCATTCGGACGATCGCTGATATGAAGGCGAAACGTTCTCAGTTCGAGAACGAATCGACGGAAGATATCTTGGCGTACTGCTACAGCGAATGCCGGTATCTGTCGATTCTGTGTCGAGACCTGTTGTCGCACATGGATCACGTCGGATTGCAGCCCAATACATTCGACGGTCCGGGCGCGTTGGCTTCAACGTGGTTTACGCAAGAGGGAATCAAGAAGTACATTTCGTTTGCCGAACTGCCGGAAGACGTAGCACTAGCCGGTTACTACGGCGGACGATTCGAGATTTCTCACGTCGGGTACGTGGGGGATGCGTGGGCGTACGACATTAACAGTGCGTATCCTCACATCACTCGGAACCTTCCCTGCCTGGTTCATGGGAAGTTTCGGAAGGTGAATCGGTTCGAGCCTGGCAAGGTTGGAATCTATCGGGTAGGTGCACGGACAGAAGGGCATAGGTGGGCACCTTTTCCGTTCCGCGTTCCGAAGGAACTGTCTCGGGAACAAAGGGAAGAGAACAAGCGGAATGGTGTTCCGAGTAAGGCGGAAATCGATCGGAACATTTCACTTCTGACGGAAGGTACTGTCTGCTATCCCCACGGTGGTCAACGGTGGGTTTGGCAAGACGAAGTAGACGTAGCAATCAAGCACTATGGGTCGGACGCAATTCCGGTCTACGAGGGTTACGTCTTTGATCAGAAGTGCGATCACAAGCCGTTCGCGAAGTTGACGAGTCTCTATGAAGAGCGAAAGCAACTGAAGAAAGCCGGAAACGGTGCTCAGAAGGTGCTTAAGCTTCTGATCAATAGCTTGTACGGAAAGACGGCTCAATCGATCGGGTGGCGACTCGTTCAACGGAACGGCGAATGGACGGCAGAACGACCGCCGTTTCAGTCGTACATTTGGGCGGGGCTCATCACGTCGGGTTGTCGTGCAATGGTGCTTGACATGGCATTGCGCGAAGGTGCAGACGTTGTGTCGTTCGCAACGGACGGCATTATTTCTCGCACAAAGATTGACGGAGTAGAGAACTCTTCGGAACTCGGAGAGTGGGAAGCAGAGCAGTACCGAAACGTCTATCTGTTTCAGTCGGGTATCTATACGTACGAGTCGTACGACAAGGTACTAGACGA
>NZ_JBSFVY010000075.1:0-9873 GCF_053592555.1 Streptomyces sp. NPDC002643 | reverse complement strand
CGCAGCAACTGGCGCTGATCCGCGAGGACCCGGCGCTGGTCGAACCCGCCGTCGAGGAGCTGCTGCGCTGGCTGTCCATCGTCCAGGGACCGTCGGTCGCCCGTACGACCACGACGGACGTGGAGATCGCCGGGCACGCCATCCCCGCGGACTCGCTGCTGATCCTCACGCCCCCCGCGGCCAACCGCGACCCCGGCTTCCTCGACGATCCCGACACGCTCGACATCACCCGGGGAGCCATCGGCCATCTCGCGTTCGGCCATGGTGTGCACCACTGTCTGGGGGCACCACTGGCCCGGATGGAGATGCGCGTCGCCTTCCCCGCGCTGCTCCAGCGCTTCCCCGGCCTGGCCCTCGCCGACCCGGAGGAAGAGCCCGACTTCAAGACCGCCAGTGCCGTGTACGGCCTGAACAGCCTGCGGGTGACCTGGTGAAGACACGGCCGCTGCGGGCGGACGCCGCCCGCAACCACGAACGGATCGTCGGCGCGGCGGTCGAAGCCTTCGAGGAGATCGGGCCGGAGGCGACCCTGGAACAGATCGCCGAGCGGGCCGGGGTGAGCATGATGACGCTCTACCGGCGCTTTCGCACGCGCGACCATCTCATCCGGGCCGTCTTCGGTCATCTCCTGGTCACCGAGGTCGAGCCCGCGACCACGGTCCGCACCGACGATCCCTGGCAGGACCTCGTCGACACGCTCACCACCGTCACCGACCTGCTCGTCCGGCGGCAGGGGATCCACTCGCTGGCCCTGGAGTTCCAGGCGTTCGCCAACGAGACGGCCCAGAGTTTCCTCGGTTCCATGCAGGTCCTGCTCGACCGCGCGATCGACGCCGATGCGGTCCGACCGGAACTGGAGGTGCGTGACCTGGTCGCAGTCATCGTCATGACCATGGCCACCGCGCATCCCGGCGATCCGGACGGAGCGGACCGCCGGCGCTACCTCGCCCTGCTCGCCGACGGGATGCGCCCCGCACCGGCCGCCCTGCCCCGCCCTCCTCCCACGAGATACCCGGTCCTTCCGCCCGCGGGCAGTGACCACCTCTGTACCGCCCCATCCGAACGAAAGTGAAAGGAGGACGGGGCAACGGACCCGCGAGGGCACCGTGCCCCGACTGCCCATGCGAGCGATCTGGTTGACCGAATTCGGAGATCCGTCGGTGCTGGTGGCCGGCGAGGCCCCTGATCCGGAGCCCGGCGAGGGACAGGTTGTGGTGGACGTCGAAGCGGTGAACGTGGTGTTCATCGAGACCCAGATACGGGCCGGACGCCCTCCCCTCCCCCTGCCGCTCCCCACCCCGCCCTACGTGCCCGGCAGCGGGATCGGCGGCGTGATCACCGAGGTCGGTCCGGGTGTCGACCCGGGCCTGCTCCACCGGCGGGTGATCGCCCAGACCACCGGCCGGGGGGGCTACGCGGAGAAGGCGGTGGTCGCCGCCGACCAGGTGATCGCGATCCCGGCCGCCCTGTCCACCCCCGACGCGGTGGCCCTGCTCACCGACGGCGCGACCGCGCTGGCCATCTCCCGGGTGGCGGCCGTGAAGCCGGACGAGTGGGTGCTCGTCGAGGCCGCGGCCGGCGGCCTGGGCGGCCTGCTGGCGCAACGCGCCCTGAACGCCGGCGCGAAGGTGATCGGCGCCGTGGGCAGCGACGCCAAGCTGCCCGTCGTAAGGGACGCGGGGGCCCGGGCCGTGAACTACTCGCAGCCCGACTGGACCGAGCAGGTCCGCACGCTCACCGGCGGCGCGGCCGTCGACGTGGTGTACGACGGCGTGGGCGGCGAGATCGGCACGGCGGCGGCCGCCCTCGTCGAGGCCGGCGGACGATTCGTACCGACCGGCGCGGCCGACGGCACGTACACGGACACCACGGCGCTCGCGGCCCGGGGCGTCACCGTGCTCGGCCTCCAGCAGGTGCTGGAGCGGGGCTTGGACCTGCACGAACTGGCGACGAGCGCGCTCGATGAGGCCGCGGCCGGCCGGCTGCGTCCGGTGATCGGCCAGACGTTCCCGCTGGAGCGTGCGGCGGACGCCCACGCCGCCATGGAAGCCAGGAAGACGATCGGCAAGACGCTCCTGCTCGTGTGAGTGGTCGCGCGCTGTTGTCGGCGGTACGCGCGAAGGCGTTCACCGCCGACAACGCCCGGTCCCGCCCGCGGTCCGGTACGTCTACCGAGTGGACGGATTCGGGTAGCGGACGAACGCCGATTCACCGAGGCCGGTCGCGGCCGCGGCGGTGTTCAGGGCCCGAGGCCGCGTCACGGAGTCCCAGCGGCCGGTGCTTCGGCGGTGGTCGACGGCCCGCACCGAGGCGACGGCCTCGGCGGCGGTGAAGGCGCAGTGGCCCGGCCGGGCGACGAAGGCCTGGCGCAGCAGCGGTCCGTCGCCCGCGGCGCGAATCCGCCGGGCGAAGGGGCACCCTGCGCAAGCACTTCCAGTTGTTCGCCAACATCCGCCCGGCCAAGTCGTTCCCCGGCGCGAAGGCGGTGTGTGACAGTGCCGACCTGGTGATCGTCCGCGAGAACACCGAGGGCTTCTACGCCGACCGCAACACCTTCGCCGGCACCGGCGAGTTCATGCCCACCGCCGACACGGCGATCATGCTGGGCATCATCACCCGCGAGGCCACCGAGCGCGTCGCCCGCGTCGCCTTCGACCTGGCCCGCTCACGCCGCAAGAAGCTGACGATCGTCCACAAGGCCAACGTCCTCAAGCTCACCACCGGCCTGTTCCGCACGGTCTGCCAGGAAGTAGCCCAGGACTACCCGGACGTGACGGTCGACGACTTCCACATCGACGCCATGACCGTCCACCTGGTCCGCCGCGCCCAGGACTTCGACGTCATCGTCACCGAGAACATGTTCGGCGACATCCTCTCCGACCTCGCAGGCGAGATCTCCGGCTCGCTCGGCACCGCCCCCTCCATCAACGCCTCCGCGACCACAGCGATGGCCCAGGCCTCCCACGGCTCCGCTCCCGACATCGCCGGCCAGAACATCGCCAACCCGGTAGCGATGATCCTCTCCGGCGCGATGCTCTTCGAGTGGCTCGCAGCCAAGCACGGCGACGAGACCCTGGCCCGAGTCGCCAAGACCATCGAATCGGGCGTAGCCGAGGCCATCGCCTCCGGCATCTCCACCCGCGACCTGGGCGGCTCGGCCTCCACCACGGAGTTCACGGCCGCAGTCATCAAGGCCATCGCCGCAGGCGCAGGCCAGAACTGACCCGACGTCCGGGCGGGCGCCCGCGTCGCCCGCCCGGTGCCCCCCAGGCGGGACGCGTCCCGCACTGGCGCAACGGCGAGCAGGGGACTTGCCGGGGGGTGTCCGCCCGCAGCGGCGGGCGTCCATCACCGCCCACCACTCAAGAATCCGAGCCGCCCGACCGAGGACGGACACCCCCCGGCGCGGCCCCGACCCACGACGCAACAGCTGTGCGCGACGCGAACCCCCACCAGCCGCGACAGGCCGCCGTAGGCATCCCGCCGCACCCACATCGAAGCGCACGCCCCGCACGCCCGAGGAGACCCCGACCATGACCCTGCGCATCGGCTGCATAGCCGACGACTTCACCGGCGGCACCGACGTCGCGGCCGCCTTCCGGCGCGCGGGCCTGCGCACCGCCCTCGTCTTCGGCGTCCCCGACACCACCACCCCCCTCCCCGACGACTGCGACGCCGCCGTGATCGCCCTCAAGTCCCGCTCCACCCCTGCCGCGGAGGCCGTCGAGGAGTCCCTGGCCGCCCAGCGCTGGCTGTGGTCCAAGGGCGCGGCCCAGATCTACTTCAAGTACTGCTCCACCTTCGACTCCACCCCGAAGGGCAACATCGGCCCCGTCACCGACGCCCTCCTGGACGCCGCGGGCGCCGCCGTCACCCTGGCCTGCCCGGCCTCCCCGCCCAACGGCCGCACCGTCTACCAGGGCCACCTGTTCGTCCACGACCAACTCCTCTCCGACTCCCCCCTGCGCCACCACCCCCTCAACCCGATGACCGACTCCTCGCTGCCACGCCTGCTGACCGCGCAGAGTCCGCACCGGGTCGGCCTGATCGCCCTGCCCACCGTCCGCCAGGGCGTGGACGCCGTCCGCGAGGCGATCCTGGCCCACCAGCGCGACGGCGTACGGCACGTCATCGCCGACGCGCTCACCGACGACGACCTCGCCGTCCTCGGCGCCGCCGCCCTCGAACTGCCCGTCGTCACCGGCGCGGCAGGCCTCGCCGAAGGACTCGGCCACGCCTACCCGAACGCGGGCACCGCCCCCGCCGAACCCCTGCCGACCGGTGGCCGCGCCGCCGTACTGGCGGGAAGCTGCTCGGCCCGCACCCTGGAACAGATCGCCCGGTTCTACGCCGCCGGGCTGCCGTCCCTGCACCTGGACGTGCTCGCGGCGGCAGCGGGCAGGGACGTCGTGGCCGAGGCCGTCGCCTGGTTCGACGCCCAGGACTCCGATCTGCCCGTGCTCGTCTACGCCTCCGCCTCACCCGACGAACTCGCGGCCGTACAGCAGCAGTTGGGCGTGACCGAAGCGGCGACACTGGTGGAGGGCCTGCTGGGCGCACTGGCCGTCCGGTTCGTCGAGCGGGGCGTACGACGGCTCCTGGTCGCCGGCGGCGAGACCTCCGGCGCCGTCACCACCGCCCTGGACATCCGCACGGTCCTCGTGGGCGAGGAAGCCGACCCCGGCGTCCCCTGGACCCACGCCACCACCGGGCACGGCGAGCTCGCCCTCATGCTCAAGTCCGGCAACTTCGGCGCCCCCGACCTGTTCCTGCGCGCTCTCAAGGACCACACATGACTCCCGTGACGCCGTACGCCGACGAAGCGGCCGCCCGCGCGCTGATCGTGCGCACCGCCCACTCCCTGTTCACCCGCGGCCTCACCCACGGCTCCACCGGGAACCTCTCCGTCCGCCTGGCCGACGGCACCCTGCTGCTCACCCCCACGGGTGCCAGCCTCGGCACCCTCACCGAGCTGTCCCGGACGGACGTGCACGGCCGTCACCTCGACGGCCCCCGCCCCACCAAGGAGGCGTTCCTGCACGCCGCGTTCTACCGGGCCCGGCCACACGCCCACGCCGTCGTACACCTGCACTCCACGCACGCGGCGGCCGTCTCCTGCCTCGCCGGCACCGACCCGGCCAACGCCCTTCCCCCGCTGACCGCGTACTACGCGATGCGGGTCGGCACCCTCCCCCTGCTCCCCTACCACGCCCCCGGCGACAGCGCCCTGGAACCACTCGCGGAAGCCACGGCCCGCACCCACCACGCCGTACTGCTCGCCAACCACGGCCCGGTCGTCGCCGCACCCACCCTGGAACAGGCCGCCGACGCCACCGAGGAACTCGAAGAGACCGCCAAGCTCCACCTCCTCCTCCAGGGCCACCGCACCCGCCCCCTCACCCCCGAACAGGCCGCCGCGCTCGCGCCCTCCCACTGACGGCCGGACCGGCCCGAGACCCCCGTAAGGACATCCGATGCAGCCCATCCCCACCGCCGACCTCGTCGATCAGTACGGCACCGAACTGCGCGTCTGCGACGTCCAGTTCCGCCAGTTCGGCGGCCGCCGCTCCTTCGCCGGCCCGGTGCGCACCGTCTCCTGCCACGAGGACAACGGCCTCCTGCGGGACCTCCTGCGCACCCGCGGCGACGGCCATGTCCTCGTCGTCGACGGAGCGGCCTCCCTGCGCACCGCCCTGGTCGGCGACCTCATCGCCGCCTCCGCCCAGGCGGGCGGCTGGGCGGGTCTGATCCTGCACGGCGCGGTCCGCGACAGCGCGGCCCTGGCCGGACTCGACCTCGGCATCAAGGCGCTCGGCACCATCCCGCGCAAGAGCGGCAAGGAGGGCACTGGGGCCGTCGACGTGCCCGTCACCTTCGGCGGCGTCACCTTCCAGCCGGGCGACCTGCTCCACGCCGACGACGACGGCATCGCCCTTCTCCCGCTCGCACAGTGAGGCAGTCAGTGGTTCTGAAAACCTTCGGCTGGTCGTTCGCGGTCACCGCGCTCGGCCTGCTCGCCGCCGTCTTCTACGGGGGGTGGGAGGCCTTCGGCATCGTCGCGATCCTCTCCGTTCTCGAAATCTCGCTGTCCTTCGACAACGCGGTGGTCAACGCCGGAATCCTGAAGAAGATGAATGCCTTCTGGCAGAAGATCTTCCTCACCATCGGCGTCCTGATCGCCGTCTTCGGCATGCGGCTGGTGTTCCCGGTCGTGATCGTGGCTGTCAGCGCGCAGATGGGTCCGATCGAGGCGGTCGACCTCGCGCTCAACAACAAGGACCGCTACCAGGAACTGGTGACCGACGCCCACCCGGCGATCGCCGCGTTCGGCGGCATGTTCCTGCTGATGATCTTCCTGGACTTCATCTTCGAGGACCGGGACATCAAGTGGCTCGCGTGGCTGGAGCGCCCGCTCGCCAAGCTCGGCAAGATCGACATGCTGTCGGTCTGCATCGCCCTGGTCGTCCTGCTCATCTCCTCGATGACCTTCGCGACCCACGCCCACCAGCACGGCGGCGCGCACGTCGACAAGGCCCAGACGGTCCTGGTCTCCGGTATCGCGGGCCTGATCACGTATCTCGTGGTCGGCGGCCTGTCCGGCTACTTCGAGGACAAGCTGGACGAAGCGGAGGAAAAGGAGGAGAGCAAGCCGAAGTCCGCGGTGCTGCTGGCCGGCCAGGCCGCGTTCTTCATGTTCCTCTACCTGGAGGTCCTGGACGCCTCGTTCTCCTTCGACGGCGTGATCGGCGCCTTCGCCATCACCAACGACATCGTCCTGATGGCCCTCGGCCTCGGCATCGGCGCGATGTACGTCCGGTCCCTGACGGTCTACCTGGTCCGCCAGGGCACCCTCGACGACTACGTCTACCTGGAACACGGCGCGCACTACGCGATCGGCGCCCTCGCCGCGATCCTCCTGGTCACCATCCAGTACCAGATCAACGAGATCGTCACCGGACTCATCGGCGTCGTCCTGATCGGCTGGTCCTTCTGGTCCTCCGTGCGCCGCGACAAGGCGCTCGTGGCGGCGGAGGAACCGTCACTGGAAACCTCCGCCGCGTGATCAGAACCCGTACAGCGTCTCCGGGTTGTCGACCAGCACCTGCCGCAGGTGGGACGTACCGAGCCGCTCGGCGAAGCGGGTCAGCGAGAGACCGTCGTCGATGGTGAGGTACGGCTGTATCCGGTCGGGGTCGCGGTCGGCGGGCGTTCCGCCGGTGTGCGGCCAGTCGGAGCCCCACAGCGCCCGGTCGGCGCGGGTGTCGAGGAGGGCCTGGACGACGTCCTGGAGATCGGTGTAGCTGCCGCTGCCCGTGACCCGGTACGGCGCGGACAGCTTCACCCACGCCTGCCCGGTCTCCAGCAGTGCCCGCGTCGTCGTCAGAGCCTCGGCGCAGGTGTCCGTGGCGGGTTTGATGCCGGCGAAGTGGTCGAGTACGACCGGGACGGGGAGCCCGGTGAGAAGTCCGCGCAGGGCGATCAGCGCCGTCGCGTCGATGTGCAGGTCGAGATGCCAGCCGAGGTCGGCGATCGTCCTGGCCGTGCCGAGGATGCGCTCTCGCGCCCGCTCCAGGTCGTTGGAGGAGTTCACGCCGAGGTTGACGCGGACCCCTCGGACGCCCGCCGCGTGCAGGTCGCGCAGCTCGACCGGGTCGGTGTCGGGGTCGATGACGGCGACACCGCGGGCCGCCGCGCCCAGTGTCCGCAAGCCGTCCAGCAGACGGGAGTTGTCGGTGGCGTAGGGGCTGGGCTGGACCAGCACGGTACGCGTGATGCCGAGCCCGCGGTGGAAGGCGGCCAGGTCGGCGGGGAGCGCGTCCGGCGGCAGGTAGCTGCGGGAGGCGGCGTACGGGTAGCGGTCGGCGGGTCCGAAGAGGTGGACGTGGGTGTCGCAGGCGTTCTGGGGGAGGGTGGGAGCGGGGCTTTGCATGCCTCGGACAGTAGCCCGCAACTTTTTGGTACAACAGTCTTCCAAAAAACCAAACTACTGCTTAACGTGTCCGTAGCAGTGGCACGCCGGGGCGCGGCGCTCCACTGACTCTCCGCTTGGTTCTCCGTAGGCGATCACTCGCCACCGGGCGGTCCGGAACCACCGCTTCACCGATCCGGAACCGCCGTACTCCCCTCTTCCCTGAGCCGCCGTAGGGACCCCGTATGTCCGACATCGCAAGCTTCGCGAGTTCCGCCGAACCTCCGCCGTCCACCGTGTCCGGCCCCGACGGGCCGAAGGCCGCCGGTACCCCGTCGGCCCGCCCCGCGAGGCCGTTGTGGCACCGCTGGATGGATCTCGACATCGGGATCGTTCCGCTGCCGGTGTTCCTCGCGCTGGCCGCGCTGATCGCCGCCCTCACCGCCACAGATCACATCTCCGGCGAACTCGCGGTGGTCATCGGGATCATGGCGGTGTTCGCCTTCGCGCTGGCCGAGACCGGCAAGCGGCTGCCGGTGGTGCGCAGCATCGGCGGGGCCGCGATCTTCGTGACGATCGTGCCCTCCTACCTGGCATACCAGGGGCTGATCCCGGACGCGGCGGTGGAGTCGATCGGCGGGTTCTTCTCCGACACCAAGGTGCTGAGCCTGTTCATCGCCTTCGTGATCGTCGGCAGCATCCTCAGTATGGACCGCACCGTGCTGATCCGGGGTTTCGCGAAGATCTTCGTGCCGCTCCTGGCGGGCAGTGTGGTCGCGCTGGCGGTGGGGACGGCGGTCGGCACGGCGACCGGCCTCGGCCTCAAGCACACCGTGTTCTTCGTCGTGGTACCGATCATGGCCGGCGGTGTCGGCGAGGGCGCGATCCCGCTGACCATCGGTTACGCGAGCATCGTCGCCGTCTCGCAGGGCGAGCTGCTCGCCCGGGTCCTGCCGGCGGTGTTCGTGGGCAACCTCACCGCCATCCTCCTCGCGGGGCTCCTGAGCTATCTGGGCAGGCGCCGTCCGGATCTGACCGGCAACGGCCGGCTGGACGCCGGGGCGGGCCCCGACCTGCTCGACGAGGCCGAGGCCAGATCCGGCGGCCGGGTCGCGGTGACCGTGCAGCAGGTCGCGGCGGCCGGCATCACCGCCGTCACCCTGTACCTGGCGGGCGTCCTCGCCAACGGTCTGCTCGACTGGCCCGCTCCCGTGGTGATGCTGGCCCTCGCCGTCCTCCTCAAGCTGCTCCGCGGGGTCACTCCCCGCCTCCAGCAGGGCTCGCGTTTCGTCTACGACTTCTGCCTGGCCGCCATGGCGTTCCCGATGCTGTTCACCTTCAGCGCCACGCAGACCCCGTGGGAGACGCTGGTCAAGGGCTTCTCACCCGCTCCCCTGGTGACGTGCGTGGCGACGGTGTGCGCGATGGTCGGCACCGGGTTCGTGGTCTCCCGCTGGGTCAAGCTGCACCCCGTCGAGGGCGCCCTCGTGGCGGGCACGCACAGCGGTATGGGCGGCGCGGGAGACATCGCGATCCTGACGGCGGCGGACCGGATGCGGCTGATGCCGTTCGCGCAGATCGCCACCCGTATCGGCGGTGGCATCACCGTCACCCTGGCCCTTGTCGCCGCTCACTCCGTGGGTCTGTGACCCACCTCTAGGAAGGAACTCAGTGAACATCCTGGTACTGCCCGGCGACGGCATCGGCCCCGAGATCACCGCGGCCACCCTCGACGTGCTCAAGGCCGCCGACAAGCAGCTCGGCCTGGACCTGTCCTACGAGACCCACGACATCGGCCTCGCCTCGCTGGCCGCCTCCGGGTCCACACTGCCGGAAGCCGTACTGGAGCGCGTCCCGCAGGCGGACGGTGTGCTGCTCGGCCCCGTCTCGCACTACGACTACCCGCCGCGCGCCGAGGGCGGCATCAACCCCTCGGCCGAACTGCGCACCGTCTTCCAGCTCTA
>NZ_JBSFVY010000074.1:0-12399 GCF_053592555.1 Streptomyces sp. NPDC002643 | reverse complement strand
CATGCTCAAGCACCGCACCCTCTACCAGCCCGGGCACGAACAAACAGCCTGACCAAACCCACAGACCTTGACCGAACAGATAGAAGCACCCCCCGGGCGCGCCCACGGGACTGCGCGAGGGGCGCGGTGGCCTTACGGGGTGGTGTGGAGGCCGTACGGGTGCCGAGGCGAGCCCAAGGCTGTCGCCGCACGGCGGTGGGGGCGTGTGGTGGCGCGGGTGCGGGGCGGCTGGGTTGTGCGTGCGGTGGTGCGGCTGGACGCGGGTGTACGGCGGTGGAGTTGGGTGTGCCGTAGTGAGGTCGGGCGGGTGTGGGGCCGGGGGCGGCGAAGACGCTGGTCCTGCCGCCGACCGTCCACAACGACCTGAGCGACCGCCCCGGTTCGCGCCGCGCGGCCACCCCGGCCCGGCCTGAGTGGCCGCCCTGGCTCACCGTTCAGCAATCGCCCCCAGGCGTCTCGGGCTGCGGCACCGGCGGCTCAGCGGGCCCCGGCTCCTCGGGCCCCGGAACCGACGGCTCCTCGGGAGCGGGCGTTTCAGCCCCCGGAGTTTCGCCGCCCGGTGCCTCGCCCCCCGGCTGTTCCGTACCCGGTGCCTCGGTCCCCGGTGTCTCGCCGCCTGGTGTTTCCGTCTCAGGGCTGTCGCCGCCCGGCGTTTCGTTCCCGGGGGTTTCAACGCCCGGTGTCTCGGTCCCGGGCGTCTCCTCCCCGGGGCTGTCACCCCCGGGCGTCTCGGCCCCCGGCGTCTCGGCCCCCGGCTCCTCCGCCTCCGGATACCCGGTGTCAGGGTTCTCCCCGCCCGGCGTCTCCGTACCCGGCTCCTCGACCCCCGGGTAACCACCGTCGGGCTGCTCGCCCCCCGGCTGTTCCGTACCCGGTTCCTCAACTCCCGGCTGTTCTCCACCGGGCTGCTCGGCTCCGGGCTCTTCCCCACCCGGGTCCTCGCCCCCCGGCGCTCCCGTACCCGGCCCGTCGCCCCCCGGCGCTCCCGTACCCGGCTCCTCGCCGCCCGGCGTCTGGGCCCCCGGCTCCTCCTCATGCCCGTTCCCCGGTGACGTGCTGTCCGGCGGTGGCTCGTACGGTGGGATCTCCTCCTTGGGCGGAGTGTTCTCCTCGGGCGTGGTGTCGTCCTGCGGCGTCGTCTCGTCCGGCGGTGTGGTGTCCCCGTCCGCCGGGACCTCGACCGTCGGCGACTCGACGGAACCGGAACCCTCGCCGCCCTCGCCCTCGTTGCCGTCCTCGGCCCTCGCCCGAATCACGACGGAGTCGCTGTCGCCGTCGCCGCCTCCGACCTCGGTCGGTGACACCGGCCCGGTGTCCGTACCCCCCGGCCCGACCTGACGCGGCACCGCCTTCCCGTCCGTCCTGGCCCCCCGGTGCTCGGCCACATCGGCGGCCGGCGTCTCCGGCAGCCGAGGCGCCGGAGCCTCCGCCACCGGCGTCCGCTGCGGCGGAACCATCGCCGGATCGAGCGAACCGAACACGATGCCGGCCGCGACGGCGGCCGCGGCCACGGTCGCACTGACCGCCGCGGTCCCCGGCTTGACCTTCGCCCCACCGGAAGCCATCTGCCGCACCGCGTGCAGCAACTGCCCCCCACCGTGCCCACCGACGGCCCCCGCCGAGCCGACAACGGCCCCCGAGGCCCCGCTCGCAGCCCCCGCCGTCCCGGCACCGGCACCCGCCGTCCCGACAGCAGTCCCCGCCGTCCCAGTACCCGCACCCGCCGTCCCGGCCGCACCAGCGGCTCCAGCCGCACCGCCACCACCAGCGGCTCCAGCCGCACTGCCGGCCCCAGCGGCCCCAGCGGCTCCAGCCGCCCCCGACACCCCCGCAGCCCCGGCGGCGCCGGCCGCCCCGGCCGCCCCCGTCAACGACGCCAGCAACTTCCCCGCGCCGCCGCCGACCACGAAAACCAACAACGCCGGTCCCACGAACGCGGGCAGGCGGTCGTTCGTGCGCATCAGGACGGCGAGCCGGGCCCGGCAGTCCTCGCACTCGTCGACGTGGCTGAGCAGTTGCTCGGACTGCCGAGGAGTCGCGGTCCCCCGGACATACGCCGGCATCCGCCCCCACCGCACCTGGCACGCCGGATCGATCGGCGCCCCCGGCTGCTCCCGCAGAAACGCCTGCCGCATCCCCTCCCGTGCCCGGTGCAACAGCACAGCCGTAGCACCCTGCTTGGCGCCGATGCGCTCCCCGACCGTCTCCAGGGGCTGCCCCTCGGCCTCCGCGAGCCACAGCGCCTGCACCCACCGCTCGGGCAACTGCCCCAGCACCCGCACCAACAGATCGACGGAGGAGACCTGTTCGGCGGGATCGGACGGATCACCCGCCGAACGGCCCCCGCCGACACCGATACCCACACCGATACCGATACCGCCGCCCGCGCCCGATTCGATGCGTTCGACGGTCGTCAGATCCTGCGGCGTCTCCCGCGCGGAGGTCGTACCGACGGCCGCCGCGAGATGCCGGACCGTCGTCATCAGATACGCCGGTACGTTCTCGATCTCGTGCCCCGCGGACAGCCGCCGCCACACCCGGAAGTGCGCCTCGGCCACCAGGTCTTCCGCGGTCCAGGAGTTCCTGGTGAGGGAACGCGCGTACGCGACGAGGCGTGGATGCTGTTCCTCGTAGATCCGGGTGTACGCCGCGGTGGCGGACGCGGACAGGGGACGTCCGGGCCCGGACCCCTGGGCGGGGATGGCCGGCATGGCGTCGTGGCCGTCGGTGCCTTCGGTGCCGTGGGTCATGGCAGGAACGCTCTCTTCACCTGCTGATGGGACGAGCATGATTTTGTATGTAGGGATGACAAAAATCTCAAGCAATCACGCAAGGTGATACACGTCACAGCGGGTTACTTCGAAAACGGCGTAATACCGGGGCCCTTGGGGCGGTCGAGGGGGTGCGGCCGGCCCAACCGCCCGGCCGCGCACCCGAAATGCCCGCGTGACCTTTCGTTCCCAACCCGCCGAAACCGGAGACCGACCATGAGCCGCACCCTCGAACAGCCCACCCGGGCCCGCCTGGTCACCCCCGACTACGAGGAACTGCCCGTACGCGCCACCCTGCGCTACACATCCGCCGACCCGTACGCCGTCCACATCGACTTCCCGGCCTCCGCCTCGATGGACGACACGGGCGTCACCTGGACCTTCGCCCGCGCACTGCTCGCCGAGGGGCTGACCACCCCCGCCGGCATCGGCGACGTACATCTGTGGCCGTGCGGCCCCCTGCACACCGTCGTCGAACTCCACGCCCCGTACGGCATGGCCATGATCCGCTTCGACACGGCCTCCCTCCGCCGCTTTCTGCGCCGGTCGTACGCCGTCGTGGAATCCGGCGGCGAGGACCTCGGCCCGCTCCTCGAAGCGGGTCTCACCTCCCTCCTGGGAGGCGTCTGAACCAACCCGCCGCGGCGCCCGCTATGTTCGATTCGATCGTCCGAGTGTTCGGAGTAGGCATGCAGAAGACAGACGCACCGGCCGGGGACACCGCCGTGGCCGCACCCGCACCCGCACCCGCACCCGCGGCCGATGCCGATGCCGTGACCGAGGCCGACGCGGAGATCGCCACCGTCACCACGGTCACCCCCGACGCAGGCCCCGACCCCGACGGCAACTGGCCCCGGCACTGGCCGTTGCTGCTGGTCGGAGCGGCGCTCGTGCCCGGTGCCGCGCTGTTCCTCGTCGGCCGGTGGCTGAGCGACCCGGCGATGGACGCCTGGCGGACGGTGTGTCTGTCGATCACCGTGCAGGCGCTGCCGTTCCTGCTGCTGGGCACGGCACTGTCCGGTGCCATCAACGCGTTCGTACCGGCCGAGGTGTTCAACCGTGTACTGCCCCGCAAGCCCGCGCTGGCCGTCCCGGTGGCGGGCGCCGCGGGCGTCGTACTCCCCGGCTGCGAGTGCGCGTCCGTACCCGTCGCGGGCAGCCTGATCCGCAGGGGCGTGAACCCGGCCGCGGCCTTCGCGTTCCTCCTCTCCGCCCCCGCCATCAACCCGATCGTCCTGACGGCCACGGCGGTCGCCTTCCCCGGCAGCCCCGAGATGGTCCTGGCCCGCCTCCTCGCCTCCCTCGTCACGGCCGCCGCGATGGGCTGGCTGTGGCTCTGGCTGGGCAAGGAGAAGTGGCTCAAACCCTCCGTACGGCACACCGGTCACCAGCCGGGGCACAGCCGCTGGACGGAGTTCCGGCAGGGCTTCCAGCACGACTTCCTGCACGCCGGCGGCTTCCTGGTCGTGGGCGCGATGGCCGCCGCGACCTTCAACGTGGCGGTACCGCGCTCGGTCCTGGACACCGTCGCCGACTCCCCCTGGCTCTCCGTCCTCTTCCTCGCCGCGCTCGCCATCCTCCTCTCCGTCTGCTCCGAGGCCGACGCCTTCGTGGCCGCCTCCCTCAGCGGCTTCTCGCCGACCGCGAGGCTGGCGTTCATGGTGGTCGGCCCGATGGTCGACCTGAAGCTGATAGCCCTCCAGACGGGCACCTTCGGCCGCGCGTTCGCGCTCCGCTTCTCCGCCGCCACCACCGTCGTCGCCGTCCTGTGCAGCGTCCTGATCGGAGCCGTACTGCTGTGAAACGCCCCCTGCAGTCCCTACTGCTCCTCCTCAGCGGCGTCGGCCTCCTCCACGCCACCCTCCTCACCGACCTCTATCTGACCTACGTCAAGCCGGGCATGCGCCCCCTGCTGATCGCCTCCGGCGCCGTACTGCTCGCCCTGGGCGCGGCGGAGGCATGGTCCCTGTGGAGACCGAACGCGACAGCCGGGAAGGCCACCCCCAATCCCGACCTCGACCCGGACCCCGACCACGGGCATGTCCACGGGCATGTCCACTCCACGCCGCCCCGGGTCGCCTGGCTGCTCTTCCTCCCCGCGGTGAGCCTCCTCTTCTACGCCCCGCCGGCCATCGGCGCGTACACGGCCTCCCAGGAACCCACCAAGGCGGTGGAGGTCAAGTCCCAGGACGAGTTCGACCCGCTCCCCGGGACGTCCCCCCTCCCGATGACCCTCACCGACTTCACGACCCGAGTGCGGCAGGACCGCGAACGGGCCATCGAGGGCCGCCTGATCCAGATGACGGGCTACGTGACCCCGGAGAATCCGAAGGGCGCCACCGACAACGACGGCGAAACCGACAACGGCGACGGCGGCGACACCGACTGGTACCTGACCCGGACGATCTTCACCTGCTGCGCGGCGGACGCCCAGTTCGTGAAGGTACGCGTCCACGGCATCGCGCCCCCGCCCGCCGACACCTGGGTCACGCTCACCGGCACCTGGCACGAGCAGGGCACCCTGGGCACGAACACCGCCCAAGTGGCCCTGGACGCCCACACCGTGCGGCAGATCCCCCGCCCGTCGAACGGCTACACGGACGCCCTGCCCCTCCCCGCCGGCTGAGAGCTTGTGTCATATCCCCGGTCGGGCGCGCGACGCCTGGCACGCACGCTCGCGGCGTTGCCGAAACGCCCTAGTAGCTCCTCCCCCACGCTCGAACAACCTCGCGCGGGGGCACCCCCATGACGCCGCGCGCTGATCCGACTGGGAATATGACACAAGCTCTGACCCGAGGAGCCACCATGCCGCCGAGCCCCTCTCCCGCCCCGAGACGCCGCTCCACCGAGCCCGGGATCGTCTTCACACCCGGCCGACTCCGGCCGGCCCTGCTCATCCTGCTGGCCGGAGCACTCGCCCTGACGGTTCTGCATGTGGGCCTGTCCTTCACGGACGACCCGATGACCGGCGGTGAATTCCGCCAGTGGCTGGGGGCGGCCCTGACCGCCGCCATCGTCGTCCCGTTCCTGTTCCCCGACGGCCGAGTCACCCTCACCGAGGACGCCCTGCTGATCGGCGCCGGCCGCCGCAGGGTCCCCTGGCGCGACATCCGCGACCTCGAAGTCCGCCGCGTCCTGGGCGTACGCCACCTCGTCGTCCGCACGACGGACGGGCGCCGTACGACCCTCCACGCCCCGTCGTCCTTCCTCGACCGGAACTTCGACCGGAAGGTCCGCGTCCTCACGGACCACTGGCAGACGGCCCACGCACAGCCGCACCCCTGAACCCGGTCGGGGTGTTTCCACTCGTCCGGGTGGATTGGTACCCAAGAGTCCCGCAGGACGCCACCCACACGCGACTCTTCCGTAAGAGCCGTAATTTTGTGGGGAGATGACTGAAATGAGCACACGGGACCCCGTCACCGCCGACGCCGGCGACGAGCCTCTGGACCTGACCGATCCGGCGCTGGTCGCGGACCCCTTCACCTCCTACGCGCCCATCCGGGAACGCGAGCGGATGGTGCGCGGGCGCGTCCCCGGTGTCGACCCGATGTGGGTGGCCACCCGCCACGACGACATCCGTACCGTCATGAGCGACTCCCGCTTCACCATCGACGCCACGGCCGTCCCCGGCGCACCGGTGGCCCACCGCACCGAGCAGACCTGGCGGGCCCGCGGCATGTACCGGGGGTACGAGAAGTATCTGCGCGCCGGGATCTTCGACGCGGACGGCCCCGACCACCGCCGACTGCGCGGCCGGGTCAGCGCCGCGTTCTCCCCGGGCCGGGTGGCCGCCCTGCGCCCCCGGATCGAGGCCATCGCCGGCCGGCTGCTCGACCGTCTGCCGGACCACGCCGAAGACGGCGTGGTCGACCTCGTCGAGCACTTCGCCAGGCCCCTGCCCATCACCGTCATCTGCGAACTCATCGCCGTCCCCGAGGCCGACCGTGACCGCTGGCGGGCCCGCAGCGCCACCCTGGTCGCCGGTGTCTGCGGCGACGAACTCGGTGACGCGCTCGCGGGCATGGTCGAGGACGCGATCGCCCTGGTCGACCACCACACCACCCACCCCGGGGACGACCTCGTCTCCGACCTGCTCGACCCGCGCCACCACGACCGGCTGAGCACGGAGGAACTGGTCGTCCTCATCGCCAACCTCGTCGTCGCCGGGCACATCACCACCGTCAACCTCATCGCCAACGGCACCGCGGCCCTTCTCACCCACCCCGGCCAACTCGCCCTGCTGCGCGAGGACCCCACCCTCATGCCGCACGCCGTCGACGAACTCATGCGCTACTGCGGCCCCGTCGTACGCGCGCTGCCCCGCTACGCCCTCCGCGACACCACCCTCGGCGGCACCCCCGTGAGGGCCGGGGAAGCCGTCCTCCCGATCGTGTCCGCGGCCAACCGCGACCCGGCCGCCTTCACCGAACCCGACCGCCTCGACATCACCCGCACCCGCCACAGCCGGGAACACCACCTCGGCTTCGGCCACGGCGCCCACCGCTGCCTCGGCGCACACCTCGCCCACGAGGAGACCGCCATCGCCCTGACCGCCCTGCTCGGCCGCGCCCCCGACCTGCGGCTCGCCACCGATCCCCAGCATCTGAGGCGCGGCACCAACCCGGTCAACTGGCATCTGACGGCACTCCCCGTGCGCTTGTAACTCCGCGACGCCCCCTGCCGGCGCGGTCGGCCCACCGACCCCTGACCCACCGACCCCTAACCCACCGAGACCGCGCTCCAGGTGGCGGCCACCGTGGCGTACTCGACGCTGTCCGCGCCGTACAGGTCCCGTGCCGCGTCGAGGGTCGCCGTACGGGCCCCCGCGTAGTCCGTCGACGAGGTCATGTACACCGTCAGAGCCCGGTACCAGATGGCACCGAGCTTCTCCTTGCCGATGCCGGTGATCGTGGAGCCGTCGCAGGTCGTGCCGGTGTGCTGGACGCCGCCGATGGTCTTCGTGCCGCTGCCCTCGGCCAGCAGATACGCGAAGTGGTTGGCGACGCCCGACGAGTAGTGGACGTCCAGCTCCCCGACCGACGGACTCCAGCAGTCGACCGAGACGCCGTCCCGGGAGGGCCGGTCCATGTACCGCAGCGCGGACCGCCCGAACCCGGACCGCACGATCTTCTCCCCGACCAACCAGTCAGCGGGATCGGAGGAGTTCGCGGCATGGAATTCCACCATCCAGTAATTGTGCCTCACAAACTGATGTAATAGTTTGTGAGGCATGTCCACCCACGTGAAGCGGGCGTTCAAGTACCGCTTCTATCCGACCGATGCGCAGGCAGCCGAGCTGTCGCGCACGTTCGGATGCGTGCGGAAGGTCTACAACATGGCGCTCGCGGCCCGCACCGAGGCATGGGCGCGGCTGGAGCGGGTCAACTACAACCAGACCTCGGCCATGCTGACGGCGTGGAAGAAGACCCAGGAACTGGCCTACCTCAATGACGTCTCCTCCGTCCCGCTGCAGCAGGCACTGCGGCATCTGCAGACCGCCTTCGCGAACTTCTTCGCCAGACGCGCCAAGTACCCGCGCTTCAAGGCGAAGAAGAAGTCCCGCGCGAGCGCGGAGTACACCTCCTCGGCGTTCCGCTTCCGCGACGGCCGCCTGATGCTGGCGAAGATGGCCAGCCCGCTCGATATCGTCTGGTCGCGTCCCCTGCCCGACGGGGCCACACCGACCACGGTGACCGTCAGTCGGGATGGCGCGGGACGCTGGTTCGTCTCCCTGCTGTGCGAGGACCCATCGGTGCATCCGCTCGCGGCCGCCGATACGGCGGTCGGTATCGATGTCGGCCTGGATCACCTGCTGACCCTCTCCACCGGGGAGAAGGTCGCCAACCCCCGGCACGAGCGCGGGGACCGATGCAAGCTGGCGAAGGCTCAGCGGGAACTGTCCCGCAAGGCCAAGGGCGATGGCGCCAACCGGCGCAAGGCCCGGGCGAAGGTTGCGAAGATCCACGCCCGGATCGCCGATCGCAGGCGGGATGTGCTGCAAAAACTGACGACTCGACTCGTGCGTGAGAACCAAACGCTCGTGATCGAGGATCTGACCGTACGCAACCTGGTCAGGAACCGGAGCCTGGCCCGCGCCATCAGTGATGCCGCGTGGTCTCAGTTCCGAAGCATGCTGGAGTACAAGGCCGACTGGTACGGACGGGAAGTGGTCGTGGTGGACCGCTTCTTCCCCTCGTCCAAGCTGTGCTCCCACTGCGGCACCCTCCAGCCGGAGATGCCGCTGGGCGTCCGAACCTGGACGTGCGGCAGCTGCAGTGCGTCCCATGACCGGGACGTGAACGCGGCGAAGAACCTTCTGGCCGCCGGGCTGGCGGTGACAGTCTGTGGAGCTGGTGTAAGACCTCAACGGAGAACTCCGGGCGGGCAGTCGGCGGTGAAGCAGAAAACCCCACGGCGCGAGCCGTAGGAATCTCCTCGTTCACGAGGGCGAGGAAGCCAACTGTCTCCCATGTCTCCGGGGGAAGGCGATCGCACGACCACTGATCACGGACAGATTTAAGAATCGTCTGCGCCCTTTCGGGCGCGAGGGCTGGCTTACACGGCTGGGGTCGGTGTGAGCCTAAGCACCAGGACCCCCGGAGCTGCCGGCAGGCGCACCCGTAGCCCCGCACCCTCCCACTCGGCCGCGCCGTCAGCCCCGTCCGCCGTCGTGTGCAGCACCTCCACCCGTACTCCACGGCCACGGACGTCGCCGTCCCCCACCCCCAAGTGCGGTACCGGAACGAGCCGTTCGACGTCACCACCACCCCGACGCCAGACCGTCACATAGGTGGGCCCCTCTCCCTCGACGACCGATGGCCGGAGCCCCAGGGCGATCCACTCGTCCGTCCAACCGGGTAGGCCCAGCGGCCAGAAGGGGACCGAGACGCTCAGGTCGCCGCGGATCTCCTTGTACGTGTCCAACGCACTTCGCACCAACCCCCGCTGACGATCCGTCATCCCATCCAGATGCCCGGAGAGATGAACGCGCCCCAACAGCGCTGTCCCCAACGTGTAGGCGATCTCCGCGTCGCTGAACGTCGGTTGGGGACAGGCCCAGGCGGCTGACTGCTCGGGGGGAACGGCGGTGGGGGCGGAGGCGGCGATCGGCGGGTAGCGCAGGTGGTCCTGCTGATCGGATGTGGACTGGAGTTGGACGAGTGCCAGGGACGCGCCGTCCATGCGCATGCCCCCCGAAGCGCAGTTCTCGATGACCAACTCGGGGTGGCGGTCGAGTACGGACGACAGCCAGGCGAGCCAGGCGCGGGAGTGGGCGAGGTGGCCCGGCGCGGTGGTGGTGATGTTGTAGTCGAGCTTGAGATAGCCGACGCCCCACTCGCCGACGATCCGGTCGACCGTCTTGTCGAGATGTGCCCGGGCCGCCGGATGGGTCAGGTCCAGCTGATGGCGGTCCTGTTCGCTCACCCGGCTTCCGTCGGCGTACCGGAGGAACGCCTCGTCCGGCAGCTCACGCGCCAGCGGACTGCGCACCCCCACCACCTCGGGCTCCAGCCACAGCCCCGGCACCATCCCCCGCTCGCGAATCCGGTCGAGGACGACCCGGAGACCACCGACACCGTCCTCCCCACCGGGGAACCGCCGGGCCGACGGCACCCACTCCCCGACGCTGTCCCACCACCCCCCGACGGTGTTCCTCCAGAGCGCCTGCTCACCCTCCGCGTCCCCGTCGTCGTACCAACCGGCGTCGACACAGAAGTACTCGGCCCCGACCTCGGCCGCCGCGTCGATCAGAGGCAGCAGCTTCTCTGTCGTCGGGTCACCCATCAACGTATTCATGTAATCGTTGAAGACGACCGGCAGCCGCTCATGATCCCCATGCGGCCGCCGCAGCACCCGCCGGTACGAGGTCAGCTCGGCCAACGCCCCCTCGAAGCCCGTACCGAGGGCGAGCGCGACCCACTCGCTCGCGAACTCCTCACCCGGCTCCAGAACCTCACGCCACTGATGCTCGTCATAGGTGGGCCCACCGAGCGCCAGACACGTGCCCGCCCCCGACGGCCCGACCTCCCACACCCAACTCGACGCCGACTCGATCTGCCACACCCAGCCACGCCCATCCTTACGATGCCGCAGCGCGCCCATCGCCAGATGCCCATCGGTCGGCCAACTACCGCTCCCGGCAAGCCGTATCCCGGCACGCCCCCCATGCCCGTGCAACGCCCGATGGATATCGGGCACGGCCCCACCCAACGGCTCCTCATACCAACGGCACTCGGCACACCAGTCGTTGCGAGCCCGCGCCACCACCAACTCCTCGGCGGCGGGCAGCCCCCCGACCAGCAGACTCCGCACCGACCGCAAGGTGACCGGCGCACCCCCGTCATTCCGCACCCGAACCCGGGACCGCACCACGGAAACCCCATCGGGCGAGGCGAACTCAACGAAAACGGTCACCCCCGACGCCGCACCCCCCTCCGCCCCCTCCCCCTCACGACCTCTCTCCCGCAACTCGAACGTCAGCCGATGCCACCCCTCCTCGAAGGCGGAACGGTGCGCCCGATATCTCAACCGCTGCCCGAGCGCGGTCCCCGAGAACCGGGGCCCCGACCACCCGGTGCCATCACCGAGCACCACGACATCGGCCAACGGCAACGACGCCCCGACCCCCTCCTTCTCCTCCTCCGACTCCTGTGACTCCTCGGGGCGCCGTACGCGCACCAGCCGGGGTGTGTCGTCACTCAGATCGAAGTCGAGGGCCAGCCCGGAATGCCCCCAGCGGTAGGCGAGGCTCCACGGAAACGAGTCGGTCCACTGCCGGTCGTCGTGCTGCGACATACGTTCCCCCGAGTCGAAGGTGCGCCGATGTTCCGAATCCCCCAAGTGTTCACGGCAAGCTGTGAGCCGCCTTTTCCCCTGCTGCGCGTGGTGCCGTGATCATCACAGGATGTCTACGGGATGAGTGTATGAACGTTCAAGTGTTTGGGGTACTGATGACGTCCACGGAACATCTGACGCACCACAGCACGAGGAGCCACCCCGCACATGAACGCCGACGCCCTGAGTGAGACCGTCCTGAAGAACGCCCGCCCCGAAGTCGAGGCATGGCTCACCGAGTTCGTCGAGCGCAACGGCGGTTTCGTCGGCTCCGTCCATCTCTCCGAGCCTGCGGACGAGGGCGAGATCGTGCTGGTGGCCTCGCACAACCTGCCGCCCTCCGTGCGCAACGGCACCGCCACGATCCCCCTCGGCAAGGGCATGGCAGGCACCGCGGCCCAGCGCCGCGAGGCGGTGGCCATCTCCGACTTCCAGTCCGATACGACGGGAGTGGCCGTACGGGGCGGGCGTGCCGCCGGCTCCAAGGGCTCCCTCACCCTCCCCGTCTTCGACCCCGAGGACGACACCAGGCTCCTGGCCGTGGTCGGCCTCGGCTTCCCCGAGCAGCGCGACTTCACGCCGGCCGACATAGCGAAGTACAGCGCGGACGCGACGACGGTGCTGGCGATCATCTGAACGTGACACCACCGGGCACCCGGCGTGGGAGCGGGCCGGGCCGGGGTCACGCTTACCGGCGCTGACAGGGTGCCGCTGCGCCCACCCTCCCCCACGCTCGGCTTCTCCCCCACTCTCAGCTTCGTTCGAGCGGGAGGTGCCCCCACCGCGGGCG
>NZ_JBSFVY010000073.1:0-12442 GCF_053592555.1 Streptomyces sp. NPDC002643 | reverse complement strand
CGCTCGAACAGTTCCCACAACTCATCCGGCACCATGCGCTCGACCATCACCACACGGGCAGACTACCCAGCGCGCCAAATGAGACGACGTCTTAGAGACGGAGTTCGCTCGTCCCGGTTCCGTCCGGGTCGAGTGGCAGCTTTACGAACTCGACACGGGGGAGCTGGTGCGCTGCCCGCCCAAAGACGACAGCTACCGCACCATCGACGCGATGGACTGGCTGTCGACCCTGGTCGCTAACCACGTTGCCCGCACGAAGCCGAAGCCCTGCGCCTGCCACGGCAGGACCTACGTGTTCCGCGGACAGGGCGCGGCCCGCACTGGCGGCCACCAAGGCGCGAAGCTCGTCGATGTCGCGCGCCGTGCCGAAGTCTCCACGGGCACGGTGTCCAACGTCCTCAACCACCCCGACCACGTCACCGAAGCCAAGCGGGTCAGGGTGGAACAGGCCATCGCGGACCTAGGGTTCGTCCGGGGCGGCGCTGTCTCGGAGCACGCAGCTCACTGGCGCCGGAACGGCTTCGCGACCTGGCTATTCACCCCGGCGGTCTCCGGTTGGTACCCCAAGAAGGCACCGCAGCAGGCCCGCCCCGTACCGCTGCTCGGCGAGCCGTGGCCCGGCGTCCCGGCCCGAGGACGCGGCGCCAGCGACCGAGCCGACGCCTGCTGGCTCCCGATCGCCAAGGGCCTCACCCCGCATGGCCTCCGCCACACCCACCGGATCAAAACCGCGTTGTGTCATGGAGACACATTAGCTTCCCGATGATGGTTAGTGATCGCCTGGAGCCGGACGTGATGCCGCGTTCGCCGAGGGCTCACTCGTGGACGGAGCACTGCATGCGCAACAAGGAGACCGCCGAGCAGCCCAAGGGCATGACGCGAGAAGAGCTACTGGCCCTGCCCGCCGCCGTTGACCTCGACACCGGCAACCGGGCGCTGGGGCTGGGCCGGAGCAAGGGTTACGAGCTGGCCAAGCGCGGCGAGTACCCGTGCAAGGTCCTGCGGCTGGGCAAGGCGTACCGCGTCGTGACCGCCGACCTGTTGAACCTGCTCGGCCTGGCCGCGTGACGGCCCGAGCCCATAGCAGACGCTTCTGTGCTGAGCTGACACAGAAACGCTGGACTGTGTCGGGGCGTGGACGTACTGTCCGTGTTCCCTCGCCCCGGCCAAGGAAGCGAGAAAGCCCCCGGCGCGCCAACGCCGGAGGCTCCGCACACTCCACTGCCCGCATTCCAACGAACGACCTGCGTGAGTCGGGCCTGCATGCCCGACGTCACCGGATAGGGAGCTGCCCTGTGCAACCTACGACACCCGAGCCCTATTCCGCACCCGGCAAAGCGGCATGGCCGACGGTCGCCGTGCCCGGCAGGCCCGGCCACGCGCCCGAAGCCGCCCCGGCGGCCGACGAGCGGGCGCCGGATACGGTCCCCCGGTGGACCAGCCCGCCGAAGAGGCGGTGCCGGACCCGGAGCCGACGTACGGCTCCGAGGTGCTGAACGAACTGCGTGCCCAGATAGCCCAGTTCGTGATCCTGCCCTCCCCGCAGGCGCTGGACGCGGTCACGCTGTGGGTGGCGGCGACGCACCTGCAGCCCGCGTGGCAGCACGCCCCACGCCTGGCGGTCGTCGGGCCGGCGAAGCGGTGCGGCAAGTCACGGCTCCTGGACGTGCTCACCGAGACGGTCCACGAGCCGATGCTCACCATCAACACCACACCGGCGGCGGTCTTCCGGTCCATCACGGACGAGCCGCCAACCCTGCTGGTGGACGAGGCCGACACCATCTTCGGCACGCCCAAGCAGGCGGAGAAGAACGAGGAGATGCGCGGCCTGCTCAACGCCGGCCACCAGCGCAACCGCTACGTCACCCGCGTCGTCGGCAACGACCACACGCCCCACCGGTTCGCCACCTTCGCCATGGCAGCCCTCGCGGGAATCGGCGACCTCCCCGACACGATCATGGACCGGTCCGTGGTCATCCGCATGCGCCGCCGAGCCGAGGGCGAGAGCGTCAAGCCCTTCCGCTCCCGCCGCGACACCCCAGCCCTCCACGACCTGCGCGACCGCATCGCCGCATGGGCCCGCCCGATGCTCGACGAGGCCGCCGACATGGAACCGGCGATGCCGGTGGAGGACCGCGCCGCCGACACATGGGAGCCCTCGGTGATCGTCGCCGACCTCGCCGCCGGGCCCTGGCCCCGCCTCGCCCGCGCGGCGTGCGCGCAGATGGTCACCGACGAGGCGCAGGCCGAGGAGGAGCATCCCAGCTCAGCGCGGATCCTGGCCGACACTGCTGAGCGGCTTCGGCATCAAGTCCGGCAACGTCCGCCTCGCCGACGGAACCCAGCGCAAGGGCTACACGCGCAACAAATTCCTCGACGCGTGGCGCCGCTACTGCCCGACCGTCCACCCGGTCGACGCCGAGCCCGCCCGCAGCGAGGGCTGAGACCCCACCCCCGGTTGCCGTCCTTGCCGTCCCTGCCGTAACCCCGCAGGTCAAACGGCATACGGGCAGGACGGCAGCCGGGACCAAGACGGCAACACGATCATGACCGCCGTGCTGCCCAAAGGGATGTTGCCCGCATCCGTCTTGTGCCGTCCAGGGCGTCCCCGCCGTATCACCGCAGGTCACAGCATATGCGGCCGGGACGGCAAGACGGATCCAATCCGTCCACGGCCACCGGACCGCAGCACCCGCCGCCCGTGCGTTCCTCAGGACGCGCCGGCGTTGCCGGGACGGAACACCGACCCTCCTGCCGTACCGGCCCTGAACTGCGCTTGCAACGGCCAAGACGGACCACGCCACCACCCCAGGAGAGCCCCGCTTGACCACCCGCTCCACACCCACCCACCGGGACCACGTCCTGGCGAAGGAGGGCCGATGACGACCAAGCAAGCTGCCGAGCGGTACGCGCTCATCGCGGCGGGAGTCGTCATCGTGGCCCTCACCGCCGGCGGGTTCTGGCTGTCGTACGCACACCTCGCAGAGGTCGCCGGACAGCACGGCCTCAAGAACTCCCCGGTCCGCCAGTGGGCCTGGCCCGCGACCCTGGACGCCTTCATCGTCGCGGGCGAACTCCTCATGCTCCGTGCGGGTCTGCGCCGCGTCGCCGACGGCTGGGCCATCGCCCTCACCGCCACCGGATCGGTCGGCTCCATCGCCCTTAACGTGGCCGGGGTCAGCGGCACGGGCAACGCCAGCTCCGTGCCCCTGCTCGACTATGTGGTCGCCGCGGTTCCCCCGACCGCCGCGCTGCTGGCCTTCGGTGTCCTGATGCGGCAGATCCACCAGCTCGTCGCCGACCCAACCGACGTCACCGAACGCCACAACGGTCTCCCGGAGCCAGCGGGTCTCGACGTGGCGGACGGTCAGGCCGAGGTGGCTCGGGGGTCTGCCGAGGTGGCGCAGGGCGCCGCCACTGTGGCGGAACCCCCGCAGTCTTCCGCCGGGCCGGAAGACCAGAAGCCCAGCGCTGTGTCCGACGAGTACCTCGCGATCGCCCGTACCGCGCCACTGGGACGCGGAGACCGTGTCTCGCGCCGCCACATCGAAGCGACGATCCGCGGCAAGGGCCTCCCTATCGGCAGGGCCGACGCGGAAAAGCTCAAGGACGTCCTGCAGGCCGAACTCGATGAGGCCGCCTCTCAACGGCAGGACGACCTCGACAAGACCCCCGCTGGCGCTTCCTGAGCCCCCGCAACCGCTCCCATCGCTCGTCCCCGCGCAGGTCAGCGCGGGGACGAGCGACCGCACCGCAACGAGTCAACCCGACATCGCCGCTCCGCCCGGCCTTGCCCTGAACAGGTATGGGACGAGTTCGACCGGTCACTGACCGATCATCAACACCCCACGGAGAACCACCCCATGAGCAACCAGCGCCACGAACCACCCTCGCACCAGCAGGAGATGACCACCACTCCAGCCACAACCGCGCCAGCAAGGTATCCCGCTGGACCGTCCAAGGACGGCCGCAACGGGGAAGCCTCCGCCCTGGGGGTGGCGGAGGACCTCGGGCACCAGGGGGCACCCGAGGAGGAACAGTCCGCCGACACCGCCGCCGCACAGCTGCCGCGCGCCGCCGAAGCCGCCGCGCTGCACCGTGTCGCCCGACGCCGCAAGCCCGACCCGAACGGCCAGCGCAAGGAGCGTGTCGACGCCCGCTACAGCCTCGACGAGAAGACCGAGATCCTCGCCATGGCGCGGTCTTTGAACATCGCCGGCGCCCACTACGTCGGCGCTGTCGTCATGACACACGTCCAGGGCGACCTCGCCCTGCCCGGCCAGCGCACCCCGCTCGACGACTACATCGACGAGCTGACCGCCCTGCGCCGCGAGGTCGCCGCCATCGGCCACAACATCAACCAGATCGCCAAGAAGCTCAACTCCGGCGGTCGTCCACAGCCCGTGGACACCGCCGTCCTGGCCCAGGGCGAACGCACCCTGACCGCGGTCGGCACCACGGTGCGCCACATCGCCACAGCCGCGAACCAGGCCGTCGCCAAGAAGGCGGCCCGATGATCGCGAAGATCCGCAGCGGCAAGGAAACCGCCGGACTGATCCGGTACCTGTTCGACACGAAGAAGGCCAAGGACCACACCGACCCCCATCTGGTCGCCTCCTGGGACGGCTTCGCCCCCGACCCCGGCCGCGCCGACGACTTCGACGCCACCAGGAGGCTCCTCGTGGCCGACCTGGACCTGCACGTCAAGCAGGCCCGACGGCTCGGCCGCGCTCCCGAGAAGCACGTGTGGCACTGCTCGATCCGCGCCGCCGAGACTGACCGCATCCTCAGCGACGAGGAGTGGGCCGACATCGCCCGCCGGGTGGTGGCGGCCACCGGCATAGCACCGGACGGTGATCCGGACGGATGCCGATGGGTCGCCGTCCGCCACGCCCCCGACCACATCCACATCGCCGCCACCAAGGTCCGGGCGGATCTGCGCACCGCCCGCCACTGGAACGACTACCTCACCGCCGACCGTGAACTCGCCGCCATCAAGAAGGAATACGGCCTGCTCCAAGTCGTACGCGGCGACCGCACCGCCGCGAAGCGGACCACCCGTGCCGAGCAGGAGAAGGCCCGCCGCGCCGGCCACGCGAAGCCCGCCCGCGAACGGCTGCGCGCCACCGTGCGCACCGCCGTGGCCGCCGCCACCAGCGTGGAGGAGTTCGTCCACCTGCTCAGCCACATCGACGGCGTGCTCGTCGAGGTCGTCTACTTCCCCTCGGGTGACGTGCGCGGCTACAAGGTCGCCAGCGAAGACACCACCACCGCCGACAACGAGCCCGTCTCGTTCTCCGGCTCCGAACTCGCCCCGGACCTCTCCTGCCCCAAGATCCAAAAGCGCCTGGAGAACATCGACCCACAGCCCGCCGGGAAGCCAGGCCGACGCAGGCCCAACCCCTGGCACCAGGCCACCGCCGCCGCCGAACGCATCCCCACCACCTCGACCAGACCGACGACGAAGCCTCCCAAGCCCACCTCGCCGCCTTCGGCGAAGCCCTCGACGCCCTCCCCCTCCTCGCACCCCAGCCCCTGCGCCCCCAACTCCGAGAAACAGCGACCGCGTTCGAGCGCGCCACCCGCTCCCGCATCCGGGCCGAACACCACCACACCCGCGCCCTGCGCGCCGCAGTACGCGCCATGCTCCGAGAGCCCGCCCCCAAGGACGGCGCCGCCCTGGCAATGTTCCTCGACGCCGCGATCCTCGTGGTCATTGCCGCTGCCCGCTGGCACCAGCTCCGCCAACACGACCAGCAGGTCGCCGCCGCCCAGCAGACACTGCTCCACCTCCAGGCCGCCTACGACCAAGCAGCCGCCGCACCCCTGGCCGCCCTCGCGCAGCGCCAGCCACCCCAGCAGGCCGTGGAACGGCAGATCCGCCGCCTACGCCAGGCCGTGCCCGAGCATGCGGAGCAGATCATCGAAGACCCCGCTTTCGCGGCTCTCACCACCGCCCTCGCCGAGGCAGAAGCAGCAGGACACGACCCGGAACGGCTCCTCCAACAGGTTGCCGACCAGCGCGCCCTGAACGACGCCCGCCGCCCCGCACGAGTCCTGACCTGGCGCATCCAACGCCTCAGCGAAAGGCCGGCACCCAGCGCACAAGCCCGCGCAGCACAAGCCCACAACCCAGCCTGGGCCGACAGCACAGCACAGCGCCCCGACGCTCCACAGCACACGGCAGCAGCCGCCCCGGCCCCGCAGCCGTCACAGGCACGGCGGCGCTGATCACGACCGCACGGACGGCCTGAGTGTGTCCCGTCCCGATTCACGTTCCCTTCCGGGCACCCCTTTGACCTGCCCGACAGCCCGGACGCGAGAGCCCGCGCCAACGACCGGCGCGGGCTCTCGTCGAAGTCTGATGTGGGCCGTCACGCTGAAGCGCGTGCCAGGCCAGGCCGTCCGCTGCCTGCCTCCACCCCGTCGCGATCATGCCCCGCACACGAGAAGCCCCTGCTGATCGAACAGGGACTCCCTTTGCCGCAACGCACTCATACTTCTGGTGTCGCGATCCATCCGGCAGGTTCGTCGGCGGACCTTGCTCAGGTGACCGTGACCTTGATCGTGTGCCAGCCGGTTGCCCCGTCGGGAAGCGGCTTGTGCGCCCGCCCTGTCTGCACCTGGCCGGTGTGGTCGGTGGCGCGTACTTGCAGCCGGTGCTTGCCGGGCGTCGCCTGCCACGGCCAGCTCCATTGCCGCCAGGTGTCCACCGACGGTACGGCCGCGAGTGTTGCCTGCTGCCATGGTCCGTCATCCACGCGGACCTCGACCGCGCTCACCCCATGATGCTGTGCCCACGCCACTCCGGCCACCATGACCAGACCCCGCTCCAGCCGCCTGCCCGCGGTCGGTGTGTCGATCCGCGACTGTGTCTTCACCGGGGCCAGCGCCGCGTAATCCCGCCGTACCCAATAGGCACTGAAGTCCGAAAAGCTGCTCAGTTCCAGCTCCGTCAGCCACTTCGTCGCTGAAACGTATCCGTACAGCCCGGGCACCACCATGCGGACCGGGAACCCGTGTTCGACCGGCAGTGGCTCCCCGTTCATGCCGACCGCCAGCAACGCGTCCCGCCCGTCACGCAACGCCGCCGTCGGCGTACCGGCCGTATAGCCGTCCACGGAACGGCTCACCACCTGGTCCGCCCCGTCGTCCGGCTCGACTTCGTCCAGCAGATCCTTGATCGGCACCCCCAGCCACCGCGCGTTGCCGACCAGCTCGCCGCCGACCTCGTTGGACACACATGTCAGTGTGATGTACCGCTCCACCATCGGCCGTGCCAGCAGTTGCTCGTACGTCAGCGTCAGCGGCCGTTTCACCCGGCCATGAATCCTCAGCCGCCAGTCCTTCGGTTCCATCTGGGGCACCGTCAACGCGGTGTCGATCCGGTAGAAGTCCGCGTTCGCGGTGACGAACTTCGTCACTCCGGGCACGCCGGCGGAGACCTTGGCGGGCAAGGGCGGTGCCGGGCTCGACGGGGACGGAAGAACCACCGCGGCCCGGGCCGCGGCCACACGCTGCGCCCAGAGCCGGCGTCCGCCCGGTACGGCCACCGCGGCCGCGCCGATCGCCCCGTACGCCAGCACGAGAAACCGTCTCCGGGACGGTGGCTGTCCCCCGCCGTCCCCCACCGGGACGCCGGCATCCGACGACGGCAGGCGGACGCCCCGCACGGAGGCGGGAACTTCCCGTGCCGTCCCGTCCCCGTCCGGGCCGTTGTCGTCGCCCAGGTCCCGCGCCGATTCCGCCGCGCGGCGCGGCAGGGTGCGGCGCAGCAGTACCAGCAGGCATGCGGCGGCCAGTGCGCCGGCCACCGACGGCAGCGGGTACGCCCAGGTGGCGCTGGAGCGGGTCGCTGACGCGAGTACGCCGATCATCCCGAACACAGCGACCCCGGCCAGCCCGTACCCGAGCCGGCGCATGGCCATGACACCGATGAGCGCGGCGAAGACCGCCAGCACCAGCACGATTCCCGCCTGCAGAGCCAGCTTGTCGTACGTGTAGAACACCGCGACCGCGAACTCCTTGACGGGAGTCGGCGCGGCGTCCACGGCGACGCCACCCACCGCCACGAGGGGCGCCGAGGGCCCGCCCGTCGCGGCCGCCACCAGCTCACCGACGCCCAGGGCAAGCGCGGTGGCCGCGACGCCGGCGAGCTCGCCGTACCACTGCTTGGGCGGTCGTTCCGGTGCCGGCCGACCTGCCTCCTGAGCCTCCGCGTCGGCGCCGGACAGCTGTTCGGCGCTCATCGGCCGAGCCGACGTCGCCGGGCGATGCCGACACCCAGGACAACCAGACCCACGAGCGCCACGATCGGCCCGACGACCGCCCACAGCGTCACACCGCTCATCGCCGAGCCCTTCATGACGTCGATTCCCTGCAAGGTCCAGATCACGCCGAAAAAGGTCAGCAGCACGCCGAGGACGAGGACGGGCCAGTTCTTCTTCATGGGGTACCTCCAGATACGGAGCCGGGGTTCTCGACAACGAGCGTGACGGTTGTGTGGCCGCCGCCGCGACCACGCTTGGTTGGACCCCGTTGTCCACCGATCGACGTACGCACGGCTCCACCGGTGTGTGGACGCTCCCCGGCGCCGCGCCGGGCACCTTGGACATGGGCGCTCGTAGACTGGCGGCCGGACCATGGCGAGCGAAGGCGGGCAGGAGATGGCAGTGCGCGGCACCGTCGACTTCGGGTTCCGCTTCCGCGTCGGATGGCATGTCCTCGTCGGCGCCGTCGCGACACCTCTCGCCGTCGCCATCGCGGCCGACGTCACCGTGGCGCTCGGCCAGCGCATGCTCGCCCTCATCACGCTCGCCGTCATCGTCGCCTGGTACGCGCTGGTCGCTCCGCGGGCCATGGAGAACCGCGACGAGCGTTGGGGCGCGGTCTATTTCGCCGCTCTGGCGGTCGCGTTCCCGCTCCTGCTCGCCATCGCCCCGATCGGGGGCGCACTGCTGTTCGCGCTCTGCCCGCAGCTGTTCGTGATGGTCGCGAGGTGGCGCGTACGCCTGCCACTGCTGTCGATCCTCTACGCCGAACTCGCCTGGGCCATGCTGGCGAGGGCCGGCGTCAACCGCTACACGCTGGCGATGGCCGGTGTGACCGTTCTCGTACCCATGACGGTGACGATCCTTGTGGGCGCCTATCTGACCGGCATCCGCGAGCAGAACCGCAAACGGGCCGAGCTGATCGAGGAACTGACCCGGACCCGGGCCGCACTGGAACGCGCGAGCCACGAGGCCGGCGTCCATGCCGAACGCGAACGCCTGGCCGCCGAGATCCACGACACCCTGGCACAGGGCTTCACCAGCATCCTCATGCTCGCCCAGGCCACGCGGACGAACCTGTTCCGTGATGCGACAGCCGCCGACGGCCAGCTCGACATCCTGGAGAAGACCGCCCGCGAGAACCTCGCGGAGGCACGCTCGCTGATCGCTGCGCTGGCCCCGGTCGATCTGACCGGCCGCGGTCTCGCGGACGCGCTGGACCGGCTCGCCGCCCGGCACACCCGCGACACGGGTACACACGTCGAGGTGTCGATCGCCGGCGAGCGGTCCGGCGCGCCCACCGGCACCGACATCGCCCTGCTCCGCACCGCGCAGGAGGCCCTGGCCAATATCGGCAAGCATGCCGACGCCACGAAAGTACGGATCGAACTGCGCCACGACAACGGCCTCGTGGCACTGGCGGTGACCGATGACGGCCAGGGCTTCGACCCGGCCACCATCCGGGGTGGATACGGCCTGCTCGGCATTCGCACCCGCGCCGCCGGCCTCGGCGGAACCTGCACGGTGCGATCGGCTCCCGGCCAAGGCACCACGGTGCGGGTCGAGCTGCCGCTGCCCCCGGCCGAGCAGGCGCCGCGCAGCCTGCAGCCGGCGCACGATCTCGGCCCCACACCCGACCACTGAGCGGGCGGAACCAGTTCGATGACTGTCCACATCCTGATCGTCGACGACCATCCCGTCGTACGCTTCGGCCTCCGCGGCATGCTTGAGGCCTACGACGACCTGCGGGTCGTCGGCGAGGCCGGCTCCGGCGACGAGGCGATCGTCCTCGCCGCCGCGACGCGCCCGCACGTCGTCCTGATGGACCTGCGAATGCCGGGGACCGACGGCGCCACCGCGACGGCCCGCATCCGCCAGGAGCACCCCGGCATCCGCGTACTCGTACTGACCACCTACGAGGGCGACGCCGACATCCTGCCGGCGATCGAGGCCGGCGCCACCGGGTACCTGCTCAAGGACACCCCGATCGGCACACTGACCGACGCCATCCGGTCGGCCGCCCGCGGCGAAACCGTCCTCGCCCCGCCAGTGGCCGCCCGGCTGGTGACCCGCATACAGACACCGTCCGGGGAGCAGTTGACCCCCCGCGAGGTCCAGGTACTCGGCCTCGTCGCACGCGGTCTGTCCAACAGCGAGATCGGTCGGCAGTTGTACATCGGCGAAGCGACGGTGAAGACGCACCTACTGCGAACGTTCGTCAAGCTGGGCGTCAACGACCGCACCGCAGCGGTCACCGTCGCCCTCTCCCAGGGCATCCTCACCTCACCGCACCAGTGAGCTCACTCAGTGAATGCCGATCCCGCCGCCCCAGCCTCGGGCTGAGCGTTCACTCAGTGAACGCCGAATCCGCGGCCTCAGACTCGGGCTGAGCCCCGCCTCCCCCGGTGACCGTCCCTGCCGTGATCCCGCAAGTCACACGGCATGCGAACGGGATGGGGGCCGGGGGCAAGACGGCAACGCGATCATGAAGAGCGCGCTGCCACCAGCCGGACGCTGCCCGGAACCGTCTTGTGTCGTCCCGGGCGTCCTCGCCGTATCGCCGCAGGTCGCCGCGCATGTGACCGGGACGGCAAGACGGATGCGATCCGTCCACGGCTACCGAAGCGCAGCCCCACCGCCCGTGCGTGCCCCAAGTCGCGTCAGCGCCGCCAGGACGGAACACCAGCCCTCCTGCCGTACCGGCCCTGACCTGCGCTTGCAACGGCCAAGACGGCAAAGACGGACCACGCCACCACCCCAGGAGAACCCGCTTGACCACCCTCTCCACGCCCACCCATCGGGACCATCGTCCTGACGAAGGACAACCGATGATGACCAAGCAGGCGGCCGAGCGGTACGTGCTCATCGCGGCGGGTGTTGTCATCGTGGCGCTCACCGCCGGCGGGTTCTGGCTGTCGTACGCGCACCTCGCTCAGGTCGCCGGACAGCACGGCCTCAAGAGCTCCCCGGCCCGCCAGTGGGCCCGGCCGGCGACCCTGGACGCGTTCATCGTCGCGGGTGAACTGCTCATGCTCCGCGCGGGCCTGCGCCGGGTGACCGACTGGCGGGTGATCACCCTCACCGCCATCGGATCGGTCGGCTCCATTGCCCTCAACATGGCCGGGGTCAGCGGCACGGGCAACGCCAGCGCCGTGCCCCTGCTCGAACACCCACCGCCCGCCGCAGCCACCCCAGCACCCCGTGGCACCAAGCCGCCGACGCCCTCGACACCCTGCACACCGAGCTGGCCGACGACACCCACGCCCAGGCCCGCATCACCGCCCTCGGCGAACTCCTCGAAGCCTCTGCCCAGAAGGCACCCGCCCATCTGCAGGCCGAACTCCAAGCCGCCTCCAAGGCGTTCGCCCGAGCCCAGCGGTCCCAGGTACGGGCGGAAGACCGAGCTGCCCTCGCCCTGCGCAGCGCGGCACGCGACATCGTCCACACCGCCACCGGCCCCGACGGCAGCGCCTTGGCCGCCTTGATCGCAGCCCTCGTCTGGGCCGCCATCGTCGCCGGGCGTTGGCACGAAGCGAAGAACCACGCCCATCAGGCCGACGCCGCCCGCCAGGCCGTGCAGCACCTCCAGACGGCCGCCGATCGCGTCCTTGCCCCGATGCTCGCCGAAATCACAGCCCGGCCGTCCAGGGAGCAGGCCCGCCGCGTTCTGGCCAGCGACGTACGAGCGGCCGTCCCCGACCACGCCGAGCGAATCCTCGCCGACCCGGCGTGGCCCGCGCTCGCCACCGTCCTCGCTGACGCCGAAGCCCGCGGGCATCAACCCCACCGACTCCTCAAGGAAGCCGCTGCCCAGCGCGAGCTGACCACCGCACGACAGCCCGCCCGCGTCCTGATCACCCGCATCCAGCACACCAGCCGGAACCCGGCACCCAACCGCCGCGCCGAAGCTGCCCGCCTGCAGTCGACCATGGCAGGCTGCCGGTTTGCGCGACATGACGATCGTCTGCGAGGCGCTCTAGCCCGTCAATCGACTTGCTGCAAACTCGCGCAATCTTCTTGGGGGTTGAGAGACCGCCGTCCTACGGTCGTCTCCAAACCCGAGCAACCAAGGGAAGTCGGGACCTGTCCCCGGGTGGTGGACACCTCTGAGCCCGGCCCCGGTAGGGGCCGGGGAGGAGGGATCTCTTATGGTGATGAAGGTCTACTCGCCC
>NZ_JBSFVY010000072.1:0-13037 GCF_053592555.1 Streptomyces sp. NPDC002643 | reverse complement strand
CTACGAACGCAAGGCCGAACACTTCCTGGCCTTCACCGCCATCGCCTGCAGCCTCATCTGCTACCGCAGACTCACCAAATGAGACGACGCCTAAGCCGACGATTTCTCCCCAGCGCATGCCGGTGTACCCCTTGAGGACCACGGCAACGAACTCGTCGTCGCGGCCGGAAAGCAGGGCAGCCCGTTCGGCGGTCAGCAGGATGCCAAGCGCGTCGGTGAAGACCTTCTCCGGGCCGCGGTCGCGGGAGCGGCCGGCGCGCTTCCCGCGCCCGCGCCGCCTGGCGGCCGGGTTGGACGTGATCATGCCCGCGTCGATCGCGTCCTCGAAGATCACGTGGAGCGTCGAGCGCCAGGTCTTGACGCTGGAGGCCGCGTAGACGGCCTTCTCCTTCTTCTCCCACAGGTCGACGTCCGTGCGCAGGATGCCGGCCAGCGCCTTGTCCCCGAACTCGGGGAGCAGGTGCTCTTCGATATGGCGCCGGTAGTTCTGCATGGTCGAGGCGGCCAGGTCCTGAGCCTCGTACCAGCGGTTCGCATACTCGCCGAAGGTCTCCTGGCCAAGTGCTCGGTCGCGCCAGTCGCCGCGCCGGTACTTGTTCTCGGCCACGGCTGCCGCCCGTTGCGCCTCGCCCTTGGTGGCGAACCGGATCGCCTTGCCGTTTTCGTCGACGACCGTGAGGTGCTTGCCGGGTGCGATCTTGTATCGGCCGCGCCAGTAGCTTCCGCGCTTCTCCGCGAAACCCAACTTCCGTCGTCCTCCTCCTGCTTTTGGCTTATGGCTGGTGCGACGCGCTACGCAACGGACTCGTACTCGAGGTCTTCCTCCCGCGTGAGCGTTCGGACCCCGACAAGGCCGAACTCTGGCCCAGGCAGGCTCTCCACGACACTCCGGGGCCAACTCGACACGCCGGAGGAGATCACGCGAAGAGACCGAACAAGGTCACACGAAGGGTGGGGAGATCAACGGATCAGGTTTGCTCCATGCCTTAGCAGGGGCTAGGGAAATCGAAATAGCCCCATCACCGGGTACACGATCACATGCGCGGCGGGCGAGTCACCCACAACATCGCTCACAGCAGACGCCCACGGCTGGAGACAACGCTCGACAGCATGTCAACGTACAGGTGCCGGTAAAACACCAGGTCAGCAAGGCGATTCGCATCCATAAGGGGAGCGCGCCCCCGGTCCCTTGCTGCCTCCGCTTGCGGACGTTTCGCCTCTCCTGCGAACGGCCGTCCTGAATCTGGAAGGTATCAACATGACGAGCGATTCCCGCGGCGCCGCTGCCGTACGGGGTATCGACCAGGCCAAGGCGCTCAGGGTCTCCCCTGTCTATCTGGCGGGTGAGGACCGCAGTGGTGCTGCCCGTGTCGTCTATCCGCTCCGAGACGATTTCGGGTGGTCGGTGGGCTCCACCGGTGTTGCGAACGTGGTGCTGGACAGCCCGTGCCGGCGCGCGCGGATCGGCTATCTGCCCACGCACCCCGTCTACACCTCGCTGTGGATCGTGGGTGTCGCTGTGGCTCCTTTGCATCCCTTTGCATGGACGGCAGGGTTCTCACATGGCACTCCGAGTGAGCTCGTTGCCGCGTTCGCCGAAGCTCTCACATACGACCTCGCCGGGGACGGACGAGACGCTTTGCTGGATGACCGCGACCTTGATCTAGTGGTCGCCCCACTCGCCCAGGCCGGCTGGCGGACGACTCACTCGTACGTGGGACCGGAGGACGACGGCGAGGGCGAAGCCACCGAGGGCCTGGGGATCCGCTATGTCTCGCCGGACGGCCTTGCCCGCACACGATGGTTTGACCCCACGGCGGACGATGAAGCAGGTGCCGGTGTCAACCGCGGAGAGGGATGGGACCTGGCTGCTGGCCTGCCAAGGGCGGGCTGGAGAGCCGCCTTCTCGGTGGAGGTTCCGGATCACCTTGTCGCTGCGGTCACTCGGCGGTTGGGGGCCGTGCGACCGGTCTTCCGCGACGAGCGTGAACTCGTCCCCGAACTGCGGGAGCGCCTGATCATTAGTCCCAGCCTCCCCGATGACGCCCTGGAGGCGCAGCGGGGGGAGGCTGGGGAGCGGGGCAGGTCGCGGAGGTCCCGGAGCTGACAAGGGCGGGGTGGGGGAGGCACGAGCGTGTCTCCCCCACCCGGAGTCGTCACCAGTCGAGTTCTCCAGTGGCGAGGATCTCGGTGGTTACGTCGCGTTCCTCGTCAGGTGAGGCAGTAAGAGCCTCCATGACCAGGGCGCTGAGCACTGCCGTTACGTCCCGTCCTCTGCTCGCGTTGAGCTCGCCTTGAATGTAATTCAGGCCCCAGTTCGCGTACTCCTCGAAAATCTGAACGCGTTCCTTGAGCCGGTCGTCTGCCAGGATCTTGGCGTCATCCGGCTTCTCTGCGGCAGCGAGCAGATCGAGGAGCACGTCCCCGAACGGCCGGTTCTCCACTCGGGACAGGTTGATGGGTTCTCCCGTCTTCTCGAATGGTTCCCGCCGCCCCTTGCTCTTACCGAGTGCGGCGGCGAACATGATCGCTTCGTACATGGCTGAGAAAGGGCCGCTCTTGCCCGCCAGAGCGGCCAAGAGGTCTTCGTGATCAGCCGGGCGCCGGAACCGCTCTTCGGCCATCAGACAGTCACCTCTTCCAAAATGGTGTGCTCGAAGTCGCCTCGGGTGACGTACGGCACCGCGCGGTTGTTGATCGTGATGGTCTGCTCCTTGGCGTCTTCCTTGGAGGTGACTGACCGCAGGACGTACATGCGGGATGCGGCTGCCTGCAGGTGTTGCAGAACTTGACCACGCGCCTGGGACTGCGACAGCAGCGTCACGATCTGTGAGGTGAGCTGAGGTAGGGACTCGGCAACCTGGTCCTGGTACTCAATGTCGAGATTACCGAAGGGGGCGTCCATGACGACGGGGTAGACGCCGCCTTCGTCAAGGCTCCCTCGTTCCGTTTTCTGCTTGCGTTCGTGGATCGCCTTGGCCATTTCAGAGACGGCGCCAACGAAGGACAAGCCCAGAATCTGATTCTCACCGGTGCTGCGGATCGCGGCGGGGCCTGCGGCGTTCGCGTGCAGCTTCAGCTCGAACCCAGTGGTCAGTTCCGGCGTGAACGGCTTGATGCAGATCCGCGAGAAGACGTTCTTGACCTTCGTGTCAAGCTCTTGGCGTACTTCGGCGGTGCGTACTTCGAGGATCCGGCCGAATGCCTCCTGGACCTCATCCACGAGCGCCATCTGCCTCTGGATGCGACGGGCTTCGTCATCCTCCACCTTGGCAGCGTGGATCTGGCGGCGCGAGCGAGTAAGGTCCTCCTCCAGGCGTTCTATCTCTTTTTCAGCGTCCCGCTGAGCACCGAGTGCCTCAATACGCTTCTCGTCGAATTCCGTACGCCTGTCCTCCAACTTCTGGACGTCAACTTCACCCCCGCCCTTCAGCTGGCGGGCAATTTCGCTCTCTTCAGCGTCGATTTCATCGATCTTGGCGCCGGCAGACTGAAGGTCACTACTGATACCCCGCAGTTCCCCCAGGAGTGCGTTGCGGGCATCGATGAGTCGTGCTGCGTTGCCGCGGAGGTTCATCCAACGCGCCTGAACGTCGGCTAGCCCCGCGTTGTCCAAACGCCCGGTGAGCGCCGCATGCGCTGGCGAACCGGGGGGCACGGCTGTACCGCACATGCAATAGCCGTCATCCAGCAGCCCGTTGATGAAGTCGCGCTGGATGCCCGCAGGGAGCTCCTGTCGTCTGCGCATGCCCTCTGCGAGATCTATCACGGTCTGGTCGATACCAGCAGTGAAGGCGATGAAGCCACGCTCGGCCAATGCCGTTCGCTGGCGTTCCTGAAGCTCCAGGTAGCGGAGCCTCTCTTGCTCACGGTCCTTGGCCAGCTTTGCCCTGCGCCTCTGGAGCGGGGCGGCTTCACGGTTGTCGAGTAGCGCCTTGTTGGCGGCCTCGACTTCGGCCTCGTAGCTGGAGATATCGGCGGACAGCTTCCGCAGCCGCTCGCGGACTGTCGCCTTCTGGCGCTCAATCTCTTCCTGCGCTTCGGCGAGGGCCTGCAGGCGCCCGCCGCCGAGCTTCTTGGCAACAGTCCTGAGCTTGCGGGACGCCGAGGGAAGGTGATCGTCAATCGCGCGTTCGATCATCTCCAGACCCATGAGGGTCTTGATCGCGCTCTTGACCTCCCCGCTGCCGTCCCCGGTGAACATCCGCTCCATACGCTCACCGTTGAAGAAGAAGAACCGGCGCAGCCCCTCCGGGAGGATCTTCTCGATGCGATCCTGGCCGTTGGTCACCGTATTGCTCTCGCCGCGGCGAGTCTCGGTCACCACCAGCTGCGGCGCGGGCAGGCTCTGTGCCTCGGTCTTCTTGGTTGCCCTGACCTCGCGCAGCACCGCGAAGAGCGCGCCTTCGTGCTCAAACTCCAGCTTCACTGCGGCATGCACCGGGGTACCGAAGGAGGCTTCCTGCCATACGCGGTCGTTGATGACCCGCTCCCGGTGCTCCACATCGTTAGTGAAGGTCCCGTAGAGCGCCCAGGTGAACGCGTTGAGCAGCGTGGTTTTCCCAGCGCCGTTCATACCGAAGACCAAAATGGCGGGTTTATCCTCGGTGACCTCTAGCTTCAGGACGTGCCGCCCCTGGAAAACACGGAAGTTGTCGACGGTCAGCTTGAGCAGCTTCACTTGGCGAGCTCCTTGGCCGCATCGATGATCCGGTCGGCGAGCCTGGTCGGGTTCTGCACGTGCAGGTATTCACGCTCCAGCTCCAGTACGCGTTTCGCCAGTTCCCGGGCTTCCGGTGACAGGCTGTTCAAGATCTCCTTGGCGGTCTCCTGAGCGCTCATCGCCCCTCCTTGCTCGCTCGTACGTCGGCTTGTGTCAGTCATCAGATCTCGAACAGCCCGTAGCGCTGGCGCAGCGGGCGCAGGATGTCCAGCGTGGCAGCCTCGTTCTCCGCGAGTCGCGCAAACTCTGCGACCCGGCTCAACTCACGGGCGACCATCCGGCGTTCCGTCTCCCGATGCAGATCCTCGGCGCCTTCCGGAGGGACGACGATGAAGTCGATGATGTCTGCGAAGTCTTTGCCGGGAGCACGGCGCAGAACCCGACCGCGCCGCTGGATGAACTGGCGTGGGTTGGAGGAACTTGCCACGAGGTAAGCAGTGCGTGCTGCTGGCACGTCCACACCTTCGTCCAGGCACCGCATGGAGAGGAGGACCTGAAGGTCGTCTCCCGTGCTGAAGCGCCGCAGAATCGCGCGGCGCTGCTCACGGGGTGTCTCGGAGACATATTTCGCGGCGGGCATGCGCAGCTCCTGACCGACCATGTGCAGCGCTTGCTCGAGCTGAGTCGGCTCATCCAGATCACCGTTGATGCCGTCGGCAAGGGGATGCCGGCCTTCAGCGCAGTAGAGCAGCTGAAACCAGTCGTCCTCGCGCTTGCTGATCTCGCGGCGCAGCGCTGGGAGTTTGGCGCGTGCGTGTCCCAGGATGTTGGCGCGCTTGCGCAGCAACCTCCCGAGGGGGCTTTCGTCCTCAGCGTCGTCGGCGAACTGCTGCGTGGCCAGCGCCCTGGCGATCTTCTCCGTGACCTGGCCGTACAACTCGGTTTCCTCAGCGTCGAGTTCAACGAGCACTGGGGTGTAGGTGTAGCGGCATAGCGCGCCGCCCTTGATGGCGTCGCCGATGCCCATCTCGAAGACGACCTCGCCGAAGTATTCCTGCAGGGCGGCGGAGCCGACGTCGTCGAACCAGCGCTCCGGCGTCGCCGACAACCCCAGACGGTAGACCGCGGAATCCGGCAGGTGGCCGCGGAGCTGGCGGGCGCCCAGGTTGTGAACCTCGTCGCCGATGAGCATCAGGTGACCACGATGCCGTGCGAGGAGCGGTTGCAGGACGTCCCGGCCAAACGTTGCATTGGTGGTCACGATCACACCGCCACGCGCAGTACCGAGTGCGAGAGCATCGAGCAGGTAGGAGGCTCTTCGGTACCACGAGTCCGTGGACTCGTAAGCTCGGATGGCGGCAATGCCGAACCGTTCCACATCCTGCGCCCACTGGTCCACCAGGTGCTGGTACGGAACAACGATCACCGTCAGCAGCGGCAGATCGGCCTCCTGTTTGAGCCGCTTCGCCAGCTGAGCTGCTGCTGACAGGGCAGTGAGGGTCTTACCCGTTCCGGTGGCCATGCGCAGGATTCCGCGGAAGTTGTGAGCGAACCAGCGTTGGACGGCCTGCTTCTGATAGTCACGCACTTGCAGATCCGCCGGGATAGTCAGCATTCCGTCGGTGTCGGGGCGTGGCAGCGTGATCACGGTGCCGTCGATAGGTGGCTGAGGTACATCCGTGGTTCCGGTCCGCCGTGCGCACTCTTCGATGAGAGGCCGCGCAACATCCGTGAAGGCGAAGACTCGCAGCAGCGGTGTCCGGTCCGCCCATAGTTCCTCGAAGTCCCGGTTTATGCGGACGGCTCGCTCGCTGTCTGCGGGGTGCCAGCTGCGGAACACCTCGATGGACTCGAAGTTGCCTACGAGGCCGGGCAAAGTCTCGTTGGCGCTGCCCTTGAAGGCGACCAAGTCGTGTTCATCGCGGAAGACCCCGATCTTCTCGTGGTACATACCGATGCGGTTGTCTGCGCAGATGTAGGCGAGCTTTATGTCCAGGCGTCCCTCGGCGACGAGCATGCCCAGCTTCCCAAGGCCGGCCGCTGCCCGGGGGTCTTGGCAGGCCTCTTCGAGGTCGCGTAGAGCGGCTCGCTCCAAGACGGCACGCAGCGCGTACCCGGCTTGGATCTGGGCCACGTCCTCCTGCTTGATCTGAGGGGAAGCGACGACCCGGAGATGACCGCCTCGGGTGGCAAAGTCGTCCAGCCCATGGCCTAGGACTGTCAGGACGGAGGCGTTGAAATAGCCGACCGCGCGGTCGTAGTGGGTAGACGCCCTAAGGGCGGGGATGTAGAAGCCCTCTACTAGGTCTGACCGGTCGCTCCGGTAGTCGCTGTCCAGGTTGGTCACCCGCAGGGCACGGCGTGTGGCCATCATGACAGTCCCATCAGATCGATCAGTTCCTCAGCCGACGGGCCGGCCATCTCTGGGCCAGCAGTTGCCTCGCTCTCGGAGTGACCATACGGGGCCATGAGGTCTGCTTCATCCTGGGCGGTGGGCTGCCCGTTGGCGAGTCGGCGCACGATGCCGCCCCTGGTGATGATGTACGGAGCTGTGGAGGCGACTTGCCGCAGAGTGGACGGCTTGATCGTGAATGTTCGGGCGAGGTTTCGCTCCAAGTCCTCGAAGGAGATGGTTCCTCCTGCGTCGTCGAGTTCTTCCGCAACGAGTTCCCTCACGGAGGTGTAGCGGCGCAGGCCCCAGTGCGTCAGTGCCCACTCACTGATGTCGCTGCGCATGAAGGAATCCTCCGTGGACAGTAGGTATTTCAGGGAGCCCTCGTTGACGTCATCTCCCATACGCTCGGCGAGTTCTTGGAGAGACAAGGGGTGACTCGCTTCGCGTAGGCATAGCTGTGCGCGTTCTTTGAGAGAGCGACGGTGTCGTTTTCGCGATGGAGCTGGAGAGACTTCTGGAGTGGGTAGTTCAAAGAGCTGGAGCTCTTGGCCACGTTTCTCATTGGCGAGCGTCCAGCCTCCGGTGTCTGCCATGACGACCCGATCGTCTGCGAATAGGGCGCTGCGAACGGCCTTGATGTCGCCCGCCTCTGGGAGACGTTGCAGGATCTGAGTGTCGGTGAGCGGATCGGGAGCGTCCCTCAACACGGCGACTACTCGGTCCTCCAGGGTTTGCCCGGACTCAGCCGAGGAGGTTTCTTCTGCTAGGGCCCATCCGCCGCTAGTGGGTATCGCCCGCATGACGCGGGAGGCAAGATCGCGAAGCGCTGGCGGAAGCTGATCGGCCCGTACCAGGAGCGCGCCGAGGGTCACGTGTCTGTCCCCTTGCGCCGTCGCGTAGGCGGCCAACTGCATCAGCGCAGTGCCCAAATCCACTGCATCGGCGGCGGTACCAGCCAACCGGCTGTGGCTTGGGGCAGGGAGATCGGGCTGTGTAGTCATGTGACGCCTCGTCCTGACGGGCTGTGCGCTCTCGGGGATAGGGCCGGCTTGGGCTGGTGCACCTCCAGAACAGAAACGCACCAGCCAGCCTCTAAATCATCAGTCCATGTCGTCCTGGCTGGGCAGCAGGGCGTCGTCCTCAGGCTCTTCCAAAAGGTCAGCCGCCCCAGAGTCGAGTTCCTCTTCGGAGGCCTCAACCGTGTTGACCGATGCTGTGCCACGCTCAGCAAACCACTGCTCGTACGCCTCCTCCGGCACATAGAACCAGTCACGCAAGGCACGCTTGAGCTGGGTACTCGCGTTCTTCTCAGCCTGCGGGAGAAGCTTGGCGTCTTTGCGCCCGGGGCTGCTAAGCCTCAGTGCCTTCAGCTGCTGCCCAGTACACAACTTGAGGTACAGGCCGCGGGCTTCGCTGACCATGCGCTCAAGCGCGGCCATGTCCGTGAGCCACGGAGTGATGTGCTCCTTGGCCGCCGGCGTGAGCAGTGCTTGCAGCCAGAAGTACCGGAAGTAGACCGCCTGTGGCGTGTCCATGTTCGAGATCTGGTTGAGGGGATTGCTGATCTCTTCCTTGTTGAAGGCGAGCCTGCGGTCCTTGGCCTTGCCGTTCTCTTGAGCAAAGAAGGCGTTCCAACCAGCAACGAGGGCGTCAGCGAAATCTGGGAGGTCCTTGAGTTCGGCTCCGTTCGGCATACCCTTACGCAGCTCCCACAATGACCCAAGGGTCATGATGAGACCGAGCTGGCAGGCGTGGGTGTTAAAGACTGCGTAGGCAGCTTTCGCCTGCTTATGGAGAATCGGGCGCCCAGAGTCGAGATATTCACGGACCCGGTACTCCTCGAATGTCGCCCTTCTGGCTTCGAGTGCCTCCCAGGACAGAATGACGTCAGTCTTCTGGTCCTTACTGCCCCGTTGCTTCTGGTCCTGGAAGTGCGCATGACTGTCACGCAGCGTCCAGTAGACGCCGACGCCACTAAACAATGCGTCGTGCGCAAGGACCAGTCCGGTGGCATCGTCTTTGTGCCATCCGTCTTTCAGGCGGGTCAGGGCTCTGGAGTGGGCTGCGTACGGAGCGGTCTTTGACAGCAATGCGAGGAATGCCTTCCCCCACGTCTCAGCAAAACGGTCGCTGATGGCTCCCTTCTCGCCAAGTGGGAACCTGCGATTCCCAATCTCATGCGGCTGGTAGATAAATCCGCCGTCTTCGATGTGTTCAGGGAAGAGACTTTCCAGGTCGAGCTGCTTCCGCATGAACTCGTCTCGATCCGTCTCGCTGGAACGGCCACCAAACTTCAGTGTGACATTTCTCAGGTACTTATCGGGCCCGAAGATGCAACGGTCGACAGCAAACTTCAGCAAGTGAATGTTGGTCAGCACCGACCAGCGAGCCGAGCGAGTGGTGTTCTCCTCGGGGTTGTCGTACTCGACCGCGTACAAAGGTAGGTACGAGTCGTGCTTGTCGGTGCGCAGTTCGCTCAACATCCTCCGCGCAAGCACGTTCGACAATTCGGCGTCAGAAAGGAGAACAATACGCGATTCGGAAGGCGGACGCGCCTCCTTGTTGACGTCTACGAAGAGTTTACGTGCGGCCTCGTGCGGTTCGGTGTGTTCCCCGGTCTGGTCGGGGAACCAACAGACCGCGACGGGAACTTCGATGCCACCCAGGAACGTACTCGGGTCCGCGCCTGCCTGCCGAAGCTCCTTCACCAGCTGGTTGACCTTGTTCTCGTAGAAGGAGCGGAAACGGGCACCGCCAGCCGACTGCTGCCAGCTGTTAGTCATCGTGCGCTCCACAGCAAGGAGCGCCATGGCTCGATGCTGGCCATCGAGCACGACGAGCTGAGATTCAGTCCTGTTCCACCACAGTTTGCCGAAGTTCGCTGGATCCAGCCGATCACCCGCGCCAAGCACTCGCTGCACCTGGAATGAGGTGCCAGCGCGTTCCTGTTGCCACCGTGCGCCAGCGTCCTCCTCCACCGTCGGCTCGCCCAGCGCCGGGAACTTGGATGGCTGGTGATTACGGAAGGGCAGAAGCACCGCGACGATCGGCGGGAAGAAGGCCAGGCGGCCCGCAGGCTGCGGCTTGAGCAAGTAGGGAATCATGTCTTCCGCGACACGGTGGTCGTCCAAGTCACGCTGGAGGAGCTGGTTGAAGTCCATGTCCTCGGCCCGCATCAGCTCACGCACCGGTGCGAGGTTCTTCGTGAGCTGGCGCTCGGGATCATGGGAGTCTTCGCCGAGCCGGGCCTTGGTCATGATGTAGTCCACTCGGCCGGCAGGGGTGGCGAAGCTGCCCCATGTGCCCTGCACGTAGTCGCGGAACGTGAGCGTGGCGCCTGATCCAAACATGGTTTCTTATTGCCTTCCGAGATTCCCTTGGCCTACCGACAGGAGTGGTTCAGACTGCTACTTCATAAAGGATCAGCTGCGCTCCTTCAGGTACTCCTGCGCAAACATTCCCCAGTAACTACGCAGGCTGTCGAAGGCGTCCGGGTCAGGCTGCGAAGCTTCGGCGCGAACGAAGGCCATAAGTAGAAGATCAATCGCTGCCTCTGCATGCCGCGCGAGGTCCACCACAGCGTCCCTGGTCAGACCACCAGCTCCATTGTCGGCAATCTGCTTAATGGGGGCGTAGACGTCCCGGAAGAAGGGGTGCCGATGATTGAGAACAGCCACCGACTTGGCGTTGAGGTGGCGAACCTCCAGCAATTCCTTCCCGAACCACTGGCCATCCAGAAGGATGACGGGCTTCGAGTCAAATTGCATGAGGATCTGGTCGATACGAGGCCTGTCTTCCGGATTGGTCGGGTCCAGTTGAAGATCAGCGATCGCCTGCCTGATAATTTCCCGCTCATTCTCAGGGGGAAGATTCCGTTCCGTCACCACCGCCGGAAATCGCGCTTCCACATCCGCTGCAATCTTCATACTGTCGGCATGCCCGATCTCGACCTGGCGCCTTCCAGAGTCCACTTGGTCCCAGTACGCCCTGATCTCTTTGCGGGCTTGCCTGATTGGACGCTCGAGCCACTTACGCAGTTCCTCCCTCAGCTTGCCTACCGGCTCAGCGCCACGCTTGACGTGACGAACTTGGAAGAACGCGTCAAGCTCGGCAGGAAAGCTGACCTCGATTCCAATGTACCGATTTGCTTTATCGGTGCGCCCGCCGGGCAGCATCCTTGGGACCACATCGTAGTAGATCTCCCGGCCATTGCGCAGGATACTGATCCTGCCTGCGTTCTCATCATTGATGTAGAAATCGCTGATGTCGCGCCCGTTCACGTCGCGGGCACCGCCTTCTCCCCGCTGGGGACGAAACTCCTTCGGCACCAACGCCACGGTTACGTGAACCTTGTTTCCGTCAACCTCCAAATCTCCTTCCTGGACAATGGAACCTCGCACGTCAAGCGGCTTGTACTTGTTGATGATGCGCGGGTTGTCCATGAGGAAGAGCGGGTCATGTAGGGCAATCGGTCGACCTTCAAGCTCAAAGACGCGCCCGGCATCAATAAACTTTCGATAGCTACGGGCAATGAACTTTCGCAGATCACTGATCTTGGCTTGTAGTGAAGTGTCGTACGTCCTTCCGGTCTCTAGGCGATCAATTTTGCCGAAGACAACGAGCGTCCCGGAAGGGAAGGGCTTTCCCTTTTTGTCGAACATCAGCGTTCGGCCCTTGGCGGGCCAATCTTCCACCGTTGCGCTAGTGAGAAACTGCTGCTTACCGGATTTGATCTCCTGCAGATCGATATAGGTGTGGTAAATGCGATCGTCTCCGGGCCTCTTTGTATACACATCGAGGCGCTCGCCCATATTGAGGGCAGCGAGCTTGAGTCCGACGCCGAAACGGCCGAGGCTTCTGCGCTGCCCGTAGCGGGTGCTGTATCCCATGGACAGGACGCGGTGCAGGATCGCTGGGTCGATCCCGATTCCGTTGTCGGCGAAGAGGATTTCATCGATCGCCTTGCGATCGTCAGTGTAGATCGGCATCACACGGAGGATCGTGGCGTTGGCCTCGATGGAGTTGTCCAGTGGTTCGCCCGCGGCAGCAGTCAGGTCGTAGCCAGCATCACGCATGGACTCCAGCGCCTTGCCGACTTGGATCAAGCTGGCGCGGGAATCCTCGGCAGAAAGGAACAGGGGGTTGGTGCTCATAGCGGCCGTCCTTCCGGGCGCACTTGAAAGTCAGCGGGTTTGCGAGGCGGAGGGGCGAGCGCGATGCCCGCCCCTCCCCGCTCACACCAGCGAGAAACTCAGTGGGACAGATCCAGGTTTGTTCGGGCCTGGCGCGCGGCACGGCGGGCCCTGCTGATTCGCTGGCGCATGCGCGGCAGCGGGAGGTTATGCCGTGCGGCGAGGGTCTCGGCATCCTCCCCTACCGCCAGGGAGCGCAGGATGGTCCGGTCGACGAGATTGAACGTCGGCTCGGTACGGATCCAGTCCAGCCACTCGACCTGGTAGAAGCCGTGTTCGCTGTAGCTGGGCTCGCGCAGGCCGGCGGACACGGGATCGCTTGGGGCGATCACCTTACGGCGCTCCAGCACTTCGTAGGCGTGGCCGGTGGCCGAGCGGATGCGGTGCCGGACAGAGCCGGAGGTGCTCTCGTGGTTGCGAAGGAGTTCGTCAAGGGCACGCTCTTGACGTTCCAGGTCGTACGTGTCCCAGGTATCCATCGCGCGCTGCTGCAACGTGGTGACGGCAGCCTTGATGACGTCGCTGAACATGTGTTGTGCGCTCCGTGGTGTGATTGCGGGCCCCATGAGGTGGCTCGCGTTCCGGAAGGAGGGCGAAGGTTGTGTTGTTGAGCGTAGAGGGAACCACTGACAAACGTGGTGCGGCGGGTAAAACTCGGTTGGCAGTTGGCGCCGTACTGCTCCCTCACCCTCTTAGTGGGCGGTTCGTGAGTCTTTGAGTGGGTCTGTTGTCGCCTGATGGTGTGGCGGCGGGGCGGAATCTGGCGGTCCGCGGTTGGTGATCTGGT
>NZ_JBSFVY010000071.1:0-13059 GCF_053592555.1 Streptomyces sp. NPDC002643 | reverse complement strand
CCCCTTTCGAGGGGGGCGCCGCCTCTGTCGTACGCGGGCGTCGGCTCACCGGCCGTACGCTTGGGCCTCCGCGCGCGGGACCGCCTAGCTGAAGGAGTCGCCGCAGGCGCAGGAGCCCGTCGCGTTCGGGTTGTCGATCGTGAAGCCCTGCTTCTCGATGGTGTCGACGAAGTCGATGGTGGCGCCGCCCAGGTACGGGGCGCTCATACGGTCGGTGACGACCTTCACACCGTCGAAGTCCTTCTCCACGTCGCCGTCGAGGGAGCGCTCGTCGAAGAAGAGCTGGTAACGCAGGCCGGAGCAGCCTCCGGGCTGAACGGCTACGCGCAGCGCCAGGTCGTCACGGCCTTCCTGGTCGAGCAGGGCCTTGACCTTGGCCGCGGCGGCGTCGGTCAGGATGATGCCGTCGGTGACGGTGGTGGTCTCGTCCGATACGGACATCTACATCTCTCCCGGGTTGTACGGAGACTGCTTGCCGACGAGTGCAACCGACGGGGCCACGGATTCATTCCGGGTGGCGCGGAATTTCGTCAGCCGCCTTTCTTCATGCTCGCACATGGCCCGCGGAGTGGTCATCGCCCTGTGGACAACCTCCGGGTGGCCCCCACCGGGATTCATGTCACATCGACGCTATGGCCATCGTCAAAGTGACGTGAAGCGGTTATGATAGATAGCGTCATTTCGACGAAAAGGCTAGCCCGCTTGTCCCGCCGACCCTCCCCCGGGTCGGCGAGCCGCAGAACAGAAAGGGTGCGTGTCGTGACCACCGCCCAGACCCAGGAGCTCGACGTACAGCCGACGCCCCTCGCCCTGCTGCTGCTCGGCCGTGAGGCCGACCCGAGGAGCGAGCGCGGTGTCGAGTGCCCCGGCGACCTCCCCTCGCCGTCCGACCCCGACCTCGTGGAGCGCGCCCGCGCGGCCAAGGAGAAGCTCGGGGACAAGGTGTTCGTGCTCGGCCACCACTACCAGCGCGACGAGGTCATCCAGTTCGCGGACGTCACGGGCGACTCCTTCAAACTGGCCCGGGACGCGGCGGCCCGCCCGGAGGCCGAGTACATCGTGTTCTGCGGTGTGCACTTCATGGCCGAGTCGGCGGACATCCTGACCGGCGACGACCAGAAGGTGGTCCTTCCCGATCTCGCCGCCGGGTGCTCGATGGCCGACATGGCGACGGCCGAGCAGGTCGCCGAGTGCTGGGACGTGCTGACCGAGGCCGGCATAGCCGAGCAGGTCGTGCCCGTGTCGTACATGAACTCCTCGGCCGACATCAAGGCGTTCACCGGCAAGCACGGCGGCACGATCTGCACCTCGTCGAACGCGAAACGGGCCCTGGACTGGGCCTTCGAGCAGGGGGAGCCCGGGGCGACAAAGGTCCTGTTCCTGCCGGACCAGCACCTCGGCCGCAACACCGCCGTGCGGGACATGGGCATGTCCCTGGACGACTGCGTGGTCTACAACCCGCACAAGCCGAACGGCGGGCTGACCGTCGACGAGCTGCGCGCCGCGAAGATGATCCTGTGGCGCGGCCACTGCTCGGTGCACGGCCGCTTCAGCCTGGAGTCTGTCGAGGACGTCCGCGCCCGCATCCCCGGCGTCAACGTCCTGGTCCACCCCGAGTGCAAGCACGAGGTCGTGGCCGCGGCGGACTACGTCGGGTCGACCGAGTACATCATCAAAGCGCTGGAAGCCGCGCCCGCCGGGTCCAAGTGGGCCATCGGCACCGAACTGAACCTGGTCCGCCGGCTGGCGAACCGTTTCGCGCCGGAGGGCAAGGAGATCGTCTTCCTCGACAAGACGGTCTGCTTCTGCTCGACCATGAACCGCATCGACCTGCCCCACCTGGTGTGGACCCTGGAGTCCCTCGCCGAGGGCAACCTGGTCAACCGCATCGAGGTCGACAAGGAGACCGAGGCGTTCGCCAAGCTGGCGCTGGAGCGGATGCTGGCGCTGCCGTAGCCCCTCGGGATCGGCGCCCCGCCGTACGGGGCGCCGTCCCGGCCGCCGTCACCCCGGGTTCTGCTCGGGGTGGGCCGGGTCGAGGCCGAAGACGGTGCCGTCAGGGGTGCTCACGATCACGGCGCCGCCGTAGAGCAGCACCTTGGACTTGTTCACGACGCCGCTCGCGAGCTGGTCGGTCCGTGCGCCCGTCTCCCAGAGCAGTGTGCCCTTGCGGGTGTCGACGGCGGCGACCCGGCCGCTGGTGCTGGACAGGTAGAGGGTGTGGGTGGCCGGGTCGTACGTGGGCCGGCCCGAGCCCTCGACGCCCGTCCGGGTCTGCCACAGCTGCTTGCCGGTCAGCGGGGACACCGCGATGACCCGGCCGTTGGGCTGGGTGATCCACAGCGTGCCGGCGGCCAGCCGGACCGAGCCGTCGTAGGTCTCCGTCAGCTTCGTCGTGGTGCTCGCGCCGGTGTCCGGGTCGAGCAGCCGGATCTCGCCGAACCGCACCTCCTCGGGGCCCACCGGGCCGGAGTCGCCGCCGACCACGACGGCCAGCCGGCCGTCGACGGTGCCGAGCAGGCCGCTCGCGTGCGGGGTCTTCATACGCCGGAGCACCGATCCGTCCGCCTTGTCCAGCTCCAGGAGCGTGGCGGCCTTGGTCTCGTCGTCCGGGAAGCAGTGCGCGTACAGGCGGGAGCCTTCCGTCGCGTACCGGCAGTAGTCGCCGGAGGGCAGCTGCATGGTCCAGCGGTCGGCGCCGGTGCGCGGGGAACGGGCCGTCACCAGCCGGCCGGTGGGGTCGGGGGTCAGGACGAGGTCGCCGGACACGGTCTGGTCGACGACCACGTTGTTCCGCTCGCGGGCCCACAGCTGCTCGCCGGTCTCGGTGTCGAGGGCGACGACGCTGACCTTCGCGCCCGCGGGGTCCCCGTAGACGGAGTGCTGCAGGAGCATCGCGTCGTCCCGCACGCCGAGGAGTTCGAAGTCGTCCCGCCCCGGGTCCGCGCCCTCGGCGGAGGTCGCGAGCGCGGAGCGCCAGACGGTGGCGCCGGTACGGCCGTCCAGCCGGACCGGGAGGATGCTGTTGCCCGCGCAGTAGACCGCGTTCTCGTACCGCAGGCAGACGGCTTCGCCCGGGTATCCGTTGTCCGGCGTCAGCGCGTTGGTCTCGCCCTGCTGTGCCGTCTCCATCATGGTCGTCCGCCAGGGCTGGAAGCCGGTGGGGACCGCCGCCCAGCGGGAGGTCGTGGACGGGGTGGAACTCGTGGCCTCCGTGTCCTCCGAGAACCCCGGCCCGTAGGTCAGGTACCACAGGAACCCCAGGCCCAGCGTGCCCGCCGTGCCTGCCGCCACCAGCCATGGGCGGACCCGGCGGCGGCTCCGCGCACGCCGGGACCGTCGGTTCCGGGTGGCCCGGGTGGGTGCCGCCGGATCGGCGCCGTGGGTCTCCTCGACGCTCCGCGTGCCGTACGGGCTCAAGGTCCCGGAGGGCGCCTCCATGGCGTCGGGTTCGGGCAGGGTGTCCGCGAAGTCCTTGGCGAGTTCGTCGAGTCCGGGGCGGTCGGCGGCCTCCTTGGTCAGACAGCGCTCCAGGATCGCGCGCAGCGGCTGGTCCACGCCGTCCAGCACGGGAGCCTCGTGGACGACCCGGAAGGCGGTCAGATAGGGGCTGTCGGTGTCGAACGGCCCCCGCCCGGTGACCGAGTACACCAACAGCGCCCCGAGCGAGAAGACGTCCGAGGCGGGGCCGACGGTGCGGGCGTCGGTGAACTGTTCCGGTGACATGAACGGCGGGGTGCCGATCATCTGGCCGGTCTCGGTCAGGGTGTGGTTGCCGGTGGCGCGGGAGATGCCGAAGTCGATGACGCGGGGGCCGTCCTCGGCCATCAGGACGTTCGCCGGCTTGAGGTCCCGGTGGACGACACCGACCCGGTGGATGTCCCGGAGCGCCTCCACCAACCCCAGGGCCAGTGTGCGCAGTTCGGTGTCCTGGAGCGGGCCCCCGTCATGGATGCGCTCGGAGAGCGAGCGGCCGGGGACGTACTGGGTCGCCATCCAGGGGCGCGGTGCCTCCGGGTCGGCGTCCACGACGGCCGCCGTGAAGGCGCCGCTGACCTTGCGGACCGCCTCGATCTCCTGTCGGAACCGGGCCCGGAAGACGGAGTCCGTCGCGTAGTGGGCGTGCGCCACCTTCACGGCGACCTCGCGGCCGGACCGGGCCCTGGCCCGGTAGACGACTCCCATGCCCCCGGCTCCGAGCCTGTCGAGCAGTTTGTATCCGCCGACCGACTTCGGATCGTCCGTGTGCAGCGGCACGTCCGTGCCCCTCCCCGCAGAACAGTTCGAGGCCACAGGATACGTAGGTGTTCAAGAGTCCCGTGGCCGAAACACGACGGCGGCCGGTACTCCGAGACCAGGGGTTCGGAGTACCGGCCGCCGTGGTGACGGGGCCCTTGGGGGCGGGCCCCCGCCGGAGAGAGACGGTCAGACGGACGCGGGTTCCGGTTCGCCGGAGGGCGAGTCGGTACCCGTTCCCTCGTCCTTGCCCTTGTCCTTGCCTTCGCCGGTGCCCGTGTTCCTGTCCGACCGCTCGGGCAGGCCTTCCTTCCCGGCCCGCTTCAGGGCCTTCTTCTTGGCCCGGCGTTCCTTGCGGAGTTCGACCATCGTGTAGAGGGTCGGGACCAGGAGGAGGGTGAGCAGGGTCGAGGAGATGAGGCCGCCGATGACGACCACGGCCAGCGGCTGGGCGATGAAGCCGCCCTCGCCGGTGATGCCGAGGGCCATCGGGAGCAGGGCGAAGATCGTCGCCAGGGCCGTCATCAGGATGGGCCTCAGGCGGTGGCGACCGCCCTCGACGACCGCCTCGACCGTGGAGTAGCCCTGCCGTCGGTACTGGTTGATCAGGTCGATCAGCACGATCGCGTTGGTGACCACGATGCCGATGAGCATCAGCATGCCGATCATCGCGGGGACACCCATGGGCGTGCCGGTGACGACCAGCAGACCGAGGGCGCCGGTGGCGGCGAACGGGATGGAGACCAGCAGGATCAGCGGCTGGATCAACGAGCGGAACGTCGCCACCAGGAGCATGAAGACGATCGCGATCGCGGCGAGCATCGCGAGGCCCAGGTTGGCGAAGGCCTCGTCTTGGTCCTCGGAGACACCGCCGATGCTGGCGGTCGCGCCCTCGGGCAGCTTCAGCGAGTTCAGCTTGGTGGTGAGGTCCGTGCTGACGGCGCCCGTGTTGTCGCCCTGCGGCTTCGCCGTGATGGTCGCGGCCCGCTGGCCGTCGATCCGGGTCATGGCGACGGGGCCGTCCACCACCTCGACGGTCGCGATGTCGCCGAGCTTCACCGGGCCGAGCGGCAGGTCCTTCAGCTCGTCCAGGGTCTCGGCGGGCTTCGCCGACTTGATGACGACGTCCCGCTCGGTGTCGTCGAGGATGGCCTGCCCGCTGGTGGTGCCGCGGACGGCCTGGGCGACGGCCGCGCCGAGGGTCTGGTCGTTGAACCCGGCCGCCGCGGCCTTGTCGTTGGCCCTGACCGAGATCCGGGGCACGCTCTGGGCGAGGTCGCTGGTGACGTCGGTGACGTTGTCCAGCGTGGCGACCGCGTCGCGGACCTCGTCCGCGGCCTCGCGCAGCACATCGGCGTCGGCGGCCTTGACGACCACGCTGAGGTCCTGGTTGGCGAAGCCGTCACCGGCGGCGATGGTCGTCGTACCGACACCGTCGAGCTTCTTCAGGCCCGCCTCGACGCGGTCCTGGACGTCCGTGGCGGACGCCGAGTCGTCCAGCATCACGCTGTACGAGGCCTGGTTGGAGTCGGTGCCACCGCCGAAGGCGGCGAGGAAACCGGAGGAGCCGATGGTGACCTGGTAGTCCTTGACGCCCTCGGTGTCGGCGAGCAGCTTCTCGACCTTCTTGGTCTGCTCGTCGGTGGCCGTCAGGCTGGTGCCGGGTGCCAACTCCTGCTTGATGCTGAGGACTTCCTGCTCGCCCTGGTCGAAGAAGTTCGTCTTCAGCAGCGGCGCCATGCCGAACGTGCCGAGCAGCACGACGACCGCGATGGCCACGCTGGTGAGGCGGCGCCGGGTGGCGAAGCGCAGGACGGGGACGTAGAAGCGCTGGAGGCGGCTCTTGGCCTCCTTCTCCTCGGCGAGGCGGCGGGCCTCCTCGGCGTCCTCGGGGGTGCCCTTCGGGGCGCGCAGGAACCAGTACGACAGCACCGGGACGACCGTCAGGGAGACGAGGAGGGAGGCCAGCAGGGCCGCCGTCACCGTCAGGGAGAAGCTGCCGAACAGCTCGCCCACCATGCCGCCGGTCAGACCGATCGGCAGGAAGACGGCCACCGTGGTGAGGGTGGAGGAGGTGACCGCGCCGGCGACCTCGCGTACGGCCCTGAGGATGGCCTCCTCGCGTTCCTCGCCGTAGCCGAGGTGGCGCTTGATGTTCTCCAGGACCACGATCGAGTCGTCGACGACCCGGCCGATGGCGATGGTGAGGGCGCCGAGGGTCAGCATGTTCAGGGAGAGGTCACGGGTCCACAGCACGATCAGCGCGAGGACCACGGACAGCGGGATGGACACCGCCGTCACCAGGGTCGAGCGGATCGACGCCAGGAAGACCAGGATGACCAGGACGGCGAAGACCAGACCGAGGGCGCCCTCGGTGGTCAGGCCGCTGATGGACTTGGAGACCGCCGGGCCCTGGTCGCTGACCACGGTGACGGTGGCGCCGGACCCCACGTCCTGGCGCATCTCGTCCAGTTTGTCCTCGACGGCCTCGGAGATCGCGACCGCGCTGCCGTCCCGGTCCATGGTGACGCTGACCGCGAGGCTCGGCTCGCCGTTGGTCCGGGTGATGGAGTCGGCCTTGGCCTGCTCCTCCTTGACGGTGGCGACATCGGCGAGCCGTACGGGCTTCGCGTCGGTGCCCTCGCCCCGGACCATCAGGTCCTCGATCTGCTTCAGCGAGGTGTAGCCGCCGCCGACCTGGACGGTGCGGTTGGCGCCGTCCTCGTCGAAGGAACCGGCGGGCATGGTGACGCCACCGGCCTGGAGGGCCTGGGAGAGGGCCAGGGTGTTCAGCCCGGCCTTGGCCAGCTTGGCGTCGTCGGGCGTGACGGTGACCTGGATGTCGCGGACACCGTCCACGGTGACCTGGCCGACGCCGTCGATGTCCTCCAGCGTGGGCACGACCGTGGTGTCGATGCGGTCGGCGAGGGCCTGCTGGTCCTGGTCGGCGGAGACGGCGAGGACGACGGTCGGGATGTCGTCCGTCGAGCCGGCGACCACCTGCGGGTCCACATCGTCCGGGAGCATGGCGCGGGCCCGGTTGACGGCCTGCTGGACATCGGCGACGAGCTGGTCGGTGCCGTCGCCGTACTCGAAGGACGCCATGATCAGGGCGTTGCCCTCACTGGCGGTGGAGGTGACCCCCGAGATGCCGTCGACCGCTTCGAGGCTGTCCTCGATCGGCTCGACGACCTGCTTCTCGACCACGTCCGGGGACGCGCCCTGGTACGGCGCCAGCACGGACACGACGGGCAGTTCGATGGTGGGCAGCAGCTGCTGCTTGAGCTGAGGTATCGCGATCGCCCCGAAGGCGAGCGCGATGATCGACATCAGACCTATGAGGGCCCGTTGCGCGAGGCTGAACCGAGACAGCCAGGACATGGGTGACCGGATCTCTCTTCTGTGGCGTGAGCGGACTGGCGAAGTAGTGGCTTACGAGCGTGAGTGCGAGCGCGCATGTGTGGCGTGCGTCAAGCAAATGTGCGCGCACCCAACACCCTGAGCCATGGAATCCTTCGCTCCGTCGCTCCGCAGGCCCATTTCCTTATGCCGGGCCTACTCCGGCCGCAGTAGGCCCGACCGACGCTCAGTCCACCCTTGGGCGTACCAGTCCGGACTCGTACGCGAACACCACCAGCTGGGCCCGGTCACGGGCGCCGAGCTTGGCCATGGCCCGGTTGACGTGCGTCTTCACGGTCAGCGGACTGACCTGGAGCCGCTCGGCGATCTCGTCGTTGGAGTGCCCTCCGGCGACCTGGACCAGGACCTCCCGCTCCCGGCCGGTGAGAGTGCCGAGCCGCTCGGAGCGAGCGCTGTCGCCGGAGCCGGCCCCGGCCTCCGAGTCGTCGGGCTGGGCGAGGAAGCGTGCGATGAGTCCCTTGGTGGCGGCGGGCGACAGCAGCGCCTCGCCACCGGCGGCGATCCGGATGGCGTTCAGCAGCTCGTCCGGCTCGGAGCCCTTGCCGAGGAAGCCGGAGGCGCCGGCGCGCAGCGACCGCACGACGTAGTCGTCGACCTCGAAGGTGGTGAGGATGACGACCCGGACCTGGGCGAGGGCCGGGTCCTCGCTGATCAGTCGGGTGGCGGCGAGACCGTCCGTGCCCGGCATCCGGATGTCCATCAGCACGATGTCCGGCCGGGTCTCCTTGGCCAGCCGTACCGCCTCCGCCCCGTCCGACGCCTCCCCCACGACCTCCATGTCCGGCTCGGATTCGACGAGCACCCGGAAGGCGCTGCGCAACAGGGCCTGGTCGTCGGCGAGCAGGACACGGATGGTCATACGAGGTCCCCCGGGGCGGTGGTCATGACCGTACGGGCGCCTCGGTGGTCGCCGTACGGCTCTGGAGCGGCAGGATCGCATGGACGCGGAAGCCGCCTCCGTAGCGGGGGCCGGTGGTGAGGGTGCCGCCGAGGGCGGTGACGCGTTCGCGCATACCGAGCAGGCCGTGGCCGCCGCCGGGGGTCGTGTCGTCGGCGGGGGTCGTGTCGTCGGCGGGGCGGTGTTCTCCGGTGCCGTTGTCGAGGACGGTGATCTCCACGTTCGGGCCCACCCGTACGACGCTGACCTCGGCCTTCGCGTCCGGGCCCGCGTGTTTGCGGACGTTGGTGAGGGCCTCCTGGACGACTCGGTACGCGGCGAGGTCGAGGGCGGCCGGGAGGGCGGTGCCCTGGTCGGCGCGGGCGACCTCGACGGCGAGACCGGCGCTGAGGAAGGTGCCGACGAGTTCATCGAGACGGACCAGGCCGGGGGCAGGTTCGGTGGGGGCCTCGGGGTCGCCGGTCTGGCGGAGCAGACCGACCGTGGCGCGGAGTTCGCCCAGCGCGGAGCGGCTGGCCTCACGGACGTGGGCGAGGGCCTCCTTGGCCTGGTCGGGCCGCTTGTCCATGACATGGGAGGCGACCCCGGCCTGCACATTGACCAGGGCGATGTGGTGAGCGACGACATCGTGCAGATCGCGGGCGATCCGCAGACGCTCCTCGGCGACCCTGCGGCGGGCCTCCTCCTCTCGGGTGCGCTCCGCCCGTTCGGCGCGTTCCCTGATGGCGTCCACGAAGTCCCGACGGCTGCGGACCGCGTCGCCGGCCGCCGCGGCCATGCCGGTCCAGGCGAAGACGGCGAAGTTCTCCTGGTCGTACCAGGAGAGGGGGCCGACCAGCATGGCCGTGCCGGTCAGCACGGTCATCGTGAGGAGGCCGACCCGCCAGGTGGTGGGGCGGTCGGTACGGGAGGCCACGGTGAAGAGGGCGACCACCGCGGCCATCGCGACCGGGGCCCTGGGGTTGCCGGTGATCAGTTCGGTGAGCGTGAGCAGGGAGGTGGCGGCGAGGACGGGCATGGGGGCGCGGCGGCGGGCCACCAGCGTGGCGGCGGCCAGCACCATGAGGGTGGTGCTGAGGGCGTCGGGGGTGCGGGTGCCCCATGTGTCGCCGTGCTCGGCGTGGGGGTCGATGAAGGAGCCGGCGACCATACAGGCGAGGACGCCCATGGCGAGGGCGGCGTCCAGCGCGAGGGGGTGCGCCTTCAGCCAGGCCCTGGCGCGGGGAAGGGTGCGCATGGTTGTCCTCGGGGGCGCCTCATAGCTCGGGGGGTGGGGGTGGTTTGGCGTGTGCGGGTGGGTGGGGGTTGCTCGCGCAGTTCCCCGCGCCCCTAAAGACAAAGGGCCTGCGGCCCTTAAAAGCGCGGGGCGCAGCCCCAAGCTTTTTAGGGGCGCGGGGAACTGCGCGACCAGCCACAACGGACCGGCAGCTGTCAACGCACCGTAGGGGGTCGAAGGGGCGCAGCCCCTGGGGATGGGACGGGTAGGGGCGGCGGGGGCGGAATCAGCCCGGGATCAGGCCGTCGTCGCTGAGCATCTCCCGGACCTCCTCCAACGTCGCGTCCGGCGCGGGAAGGATCAGCTCGGAGGGCTCCAAGGAGTCGTCCGGCAACGGCGTACCCAGCTCGCGGACCTTGGCCAGGAGGGCATGGAGGGTGCGGCGGAAGCCGGGACCGTCACCGCTCTCCATCTCCGCCAGGAGCTCGTCATCCAGCTTGTTCAACTCGGCGAAGTGGCTGTCCGCCAACTCCACCTGCCCCTCCCCCATGATCCGTACGATCATGTCGCCCTCCTCAGGCGTGACCGGGCCTATTGCTTGTCGAAGCGCGGGGTGTCCTGCTGCTGGGACTGCTGCGAGGGAGAAGAAGAGGACTGGCCGCTGCCGCCCTCGATCGCCTGCTGCTGGCCCGAGGGGCCGCCCGCCAGCTCCGCCTTCATCCGCTGAAGCTCCAGCTCGACGTCCGTACCGCCGGAGAGACGGTCCAGCTCGGCCTGGATGTCGTCCTTGTGCATCCCGGACGGGTCGTCGAGAGCGCCGGAGGCGAGCAGTTCGTCGATGGCGCCGGCGCGGGCCTGGAGCTGGGCGGTCTTGTCCTCGGCGCGCTGTATGGCGAGACCGACGTCGCCCATCTCCTCGGAGATCCCGGAGAACGCCTCGCCGATCCGGGTCTGCGCCTGGGCGGCGGTGTACGTGGCCTTGATCGTCTCCTTCTTCGTACGGAAGGCGTCGACCTTGGCCTGAAGCCGCTGGGCGGCGAGCGTCAGCTTCTCCTCCTCGCCCTGGAGGGTGGAGTGCTGGGTCTCCAGATCCGTGACCTGCTGCTGGAGCGCGGCGCGGCGCGAGAGCGCCTCACGGGCCAGGTCCTCCCGGCCCAGCGCGAGCGCCTTGCGGCCCTGGTCCTCCAGCTTGGAGGACTGGGACTGGAGCTGGTTGAGCTGAAGCTCCAGGCGCTTGCGGGAGGTGGCGACATCGGCCACGCCCCGCCGGACCTTCTGGAGCAGCTCCAGCTGCTTCTGATACGAGTAATCGAGGGTCTCGCGCGGGTCCTCGGCCCGGTCAAGGGCCTTGTTCGCCTTCGCGCGGAAGATCATCCCCATACGCTTCATGACACCGCTCATGGGCTTCGCGCGCCCCCTTCTGACGGACTCCAGCTCACCGATCTGCGACAGAACCCACAGTACGGGCCCTGCCTCCATTACCGCACTGTTCGGGGAAGGATGCGCTCCTCCCCAAGGACGACTGTGGATGGCACTGATCCGGCGTAGGGAGTAGGTGTCCCCCGGGGTTACGTACGGGCCGCCCCCCGGAAATACCTCACCCGCCCTACGGGCGAACCCTTGCCGTCCTCCCCTTTCCGGCCACTCGTCCCCGTTCCTCACCGGCCAAGACGCCGGGTGTTGCCGGATCGTTCCCAGCCTGGCCGGTGTCCATGCTTCACCACCCCGTACCCTTGGGTTTTGTGTTCCGTAGCCGTGCCAAGAGCGAGAAGGCCCAGGGCGCCGACCAGGCGCTGGTGACCGACTCCCAGCAGACCCGTGACCCGCAGGCCCCCAAGGGTCGGCCCACTCCCAAGCGGAGCGAGGCCCAGACCCGGCGTCGCAGCGTGGCCAATACGCCGACGACGCGCAAGGAGGCCGCCAAGCGCTCCCGCGACGAGCGCCGTGCCGCGATGGAGAAGCAGCGCCAGGCGCTGGCCACCGGTGACGAGCGCTATCTGCCCGGGCGTGACAAGGGCCCGGTGCGCCGGTTCGCCCGCGACTATGTGGACTCCCGCTTCCACATCGCGGAGTTCTTCCTGCCGCTGGCCGTGCTCATCCTGGTGCTGAGCATGGTGCAGGTCACCACGTTGCAGAACATCGCGCTGCTGCTGTGGCTCTTCGTGATCGTGCTGATCGTCGTGGACTCCGTCCTGCTCGGCTTCCGGTTGAAGAAGCAGCTGAACGAGCGCTTCCCGGAGCAGAACAAGAGGGGCGCCGTGGCCTACGCCCTGATGCGCACCCTCCAGATGCGTCGCCTCCGGCTGCCGAAGCCGCAGGTCAAGCGCGGAGAGCGGCCCTGAGTACAACGCCTTTCTCCGCCGGTGCGGCCGATGCCTGGCTGAAGCGGCTGGGCACGTTACGTGAGGTCGTACGACAAGAGCTGGTGTCCCGCCAGGTCGACGAGCAGATAGCCGGGCGCTTTCCCGTCGGGCAGCGGCTGCGGGTGCTCGACGTGGGGATGGGGCAGGGGACGCAGGCGCTGCGCTTGGCCCGGGCCGGGCATCAGGTGACCGGGATCGAGCGGGAGCCGAAGCTGGTCGCCGTGGCGCGGGAGCTGGTCGCCGCCGAGCCCAAGGGGATTCGCGAGCGGATGCGGATCGTCGAGGGGGACGGGCGGGACACGGGTGTCCACTTCCTGCCGGGCAGTTTTGATGTGGTGCTGTGCCATGGGGTTCTGATGTACGTCGAGGAACCCGATCCCCTGCTGGCCGGGCTGGCGCGGATGCTGGCGCACGGGGGGTTGTTGTCGCTGCTCGTGCGGAACGGGGATGCGCTCGCGATGCGGCCGGGGTTGGCCGGGGACTGGGGCGGGGCGCTGGACGCGTTCGACACCACCGCGTATCGGAATCGGCTGGGGCTGGATGTGCGGGCGGATCGGCTCGGGGCGTTGAGGGATACGCTTGCGGGGATCGGGGCGCCGTTGCATGCGTGGTACGGGGTGCGGGTGTTCACTGATCTGGCTGCGGATGATGCGGTTGTGCCCGCTGGGCGGGGGGATCTTGATGCCTTGCTGGCGGCGGAGGAGCGGGCGGGGCGGACCGATCCTTATCGGCAGGTCGCTGCGCTGCTCCACATCTGCGGCGTTCGCGGCTGAATTTCCTCGCCCCCGCCGCCCCTACCCATTCCCGTCAACGGGGGCTGCGCCCCTTCGAGCCCCCAAGGGCCGTGAGTATCTGCGGGTGCGTCGTGGCTGGTCGCGCAGTTCCCCGCGCCCCTAAAGGCTTGGGGCTGCGCCCCGCCTTTTCAG
>NZ_JBSFVY010000070.1:0-13174 GCF_053592555.1 Streptomyces sp. NPDC002643 | reverse complement strand
ATCATGGCTTACGGCTCTCTCCGGATTAATCGCTGGAAGGGAGACGATGAAGTCACCCGAGATCAGGCAGTCCTTACGGCAGTAGCTGTAGGGCCAAATCTTCAGTTCTCTATTGCGGACGTTAAGCGACCGCAAAACAAGTGGGGAACGAAGAAGGAAGAGAACATTTCTGATGAAATGTTCGGATCTTCTGAAGAAGATTCTCAGGAGTCTAAGCCACCTTCTGATGTCACTTCGACGGAAGAGAAGACGGCTATTCCTCGTTCGCGTACTCCGCGAAAGAGGGTGCCCTCTAAGACTCAGGCTAAGACTGAGTGAGAACATGAATGCGTCGATAAGAGAGGAGTGTGTAACACACACTCCTCTCCCCATCAGAAGGCAGAGGGTAATTACGTGTCTGACGAAGAAATGAAGGACTTTCTTCGGATGCGCTTGCAGCCCAAATCTTCGTATGAATTGCCCCCAGTAGAACGACGTAAGCTGTTGCGTCAAGCATTCGGCCTATCTCAGCGTGAGCTAGGAGAACGAATCGGCGTATCAGACGCGTCTATTTCTACATGGGAATCAGGCAAGAGTACGCCTAGAGGTGAAGCGCGAAAGCGCTACATTGCGTTCTGCCGTGCAGCCGAAGAAGTGCTAAGGGAACTTGAACAGAAGGAAGGAGGAATAAGCGTCGATGAGTCTCCGGAGGAAGAAGAGTAATCCGGTATCTCTGAAGAAGACTGACAATGAAGCGCAGTCGAAACCGAGAACATCGATAAACGTTGAAGTTATCGGTAAACGTGCGTCAGTCGTTGCTTACGCTTTCATGCTCGGGGCGATTGGAAGTATTTTCGCTCTGTCATGGGAAGGACTTACCCACTTCGGTCAAGAAGTTCTAGGACTTGACGGATGGATGGTCCACATCGTTCCCGGTAGCCTTGACGGTGCAGTCATCATGTTTGGCTGCATGGCTATCGTCTCAATGATTGACAATGAGAACGCGTCAGGATTGCGGTTTCTCGTACAGTTCTTCGCCGTTGTATCCGCTGTATTTAACGGGTATCAAGGGTGGAAGGGTGCGACTGGCGATAACCGGTATTTCGCCGGAGCCTATTACGCTGGTCTCTCCATTCTAGTAGCGCTTATCTCGCATTGGATGTTCCGTCGAATCCGTCGTGCAGCACGGATCGATAGCGGAACACTCAACGTAGGAACAGCGCACTTTCCTTTGGCGGAATGGATGAAGTTTCCGTTCCGTCGTTGGGGCGCTCGAACGCTTGCGCTTGAGTACGGGATTACCGATCCAAGGGTTGCAATTACGCTTGAAGCTTCCCTGAAAAATAGGATCGATCCTCGTATCATGCTTGCGCTAGAAGCGCACGGTAAGAATCCGGAAACTCGACTGTATGAGTTCTTCCTTACTCCTGACGAAAGTAACGTCAGTGAGAAACAAGGAAGAGGCAAACGTCAAAAGACGGATATGCAACTTCTCACCGATTCTCAGACAACCGAAATTCTGAAAGGTCTTCTCACCAGTGAGAAAGTCGATGAGAAACCACTTCTCACCGGTGAGAAAGTCGCGATAAACGGTGAGAAGATAGGTTCTCATGCGGGAAAAGCGACTTCGTTAGACGATGGACACGACGAATCGTCTAACGAGCCGGACACCACGTCGGCCCCTGGTGAGAACGGCGAGAATTCCCGTGAGAAGATCGATAAGCCGGTGATAAGTGCTGGTCAAGAGGGTCTTTGCGCTCTCTGTGGGTCGACAGGTTCTCAGGTCGACCCGTCGGCATGTCGGCATGTCGAGAACATCTCTGCGATGAGAAGTGGGGAAGAAGCGGCTAGGTTCGCCATGCGATACGTAGGAACTGACAACGGAATGGACGTCGTACGATGGTTGCAGTCGCACGGCTCTAAGTCGAGTCAGGGAACGATTTATCGTTGGTGGAATGCTGCACTGAAATCCCCATCGCTTCGTCTCGTCAATGAGAAGAACGGATGAGAAATGGTTTCTCACATCGGTGAGAAACCATTTCTCATAAGTGGGAATGGTTGCGGTGGTGTTTCGCAGTGAGAAATGCGGAACACTCGCCGGAGTCATTTCGACTCGGCTTAACCCGCGTACATAGGAAGGGGAACACCTATGAACAATCTTACGTGGGGTGCGGTAATCCTTATTGCTCTTCTGTTGTTCAAGCGGAATCCGCGTAAGTATGAACGACAGAGGGGGATAGGGATATTCGGCCTTGCGTATCTGTCTCGCAGTCTACGGCGAAACTCAAATGCGTCTACTGAGAACACCACGCTGACATACGAGCAAATCGAGAGTAAGCGAAGTCGGAATGCAGTGTTCAAAGCAATACTGCTTTTCATCGTTATTTGGGTCTACGCTGCCATGCACGGATGGGGCAACGGAACTCAGATCACAGTCTACGCGTCGATTCTGACGGGTATTGTCTGTGTACTCGTTCGTATGTGGACGGATCATCATCGAAACGTAGTGATGCCGTTCTACGTGACGTTGTGCCGGATGCGGAATGCAACGTGGCCGATGGACCAAAGGGCTTCCCGATGGGTCACGATTCCACGTGCAGCCGCTAGGACTGGCATTCCGCCATTGGTTGCGTGGTTCCTCACGTCGGGAACGGTAACCTTCGGTCGTTCGGAACCCTTGTCGGAGGAAGAACGACGGAAAGGAAAGCAGAGGACAGTACGAACAATTCGCGTAATTCCGATGGGTATGCAAGCGTGGCTGCGCGAGCATTCCGGATGGGCGGATGTCCTCTGGCCGGTAGGTAGGGCAAGCGTTGGCGTACGGTTGCCGAAAGACATGAACGCAACCGGGGATTTGCTAACACTGATTCAAAGGCTCGTTGAGTCGCGTTTTCCTGGTCAGTGGGTAATGCAGTCTAATACGCGGAAGTTCCGCCTTAAGTTCGTCCCGACGAAACCGATTCCTTCACTGGTAGCTCTGCCCGATCACTGGATTAAAACGGCGAAGAAGTCGAAAGAATTCGCCGTTCCTATCGGCATGGTGGACGATAAGACGTGGTCGTTCATCGAATTGGAATCCGAAACCCCTCACACTCTGGTAGCGGGGGCAACCGGCTCGGGTAAGACGGTCACAATTACCATGCTTATTGCGTGGGTTCTGCTTCATGGCGGAATTGTGGACGTAATCGACCCGAAGCGAGTCGGATTCGCAGACCACCGAAAAGGCAAAATCGATTTGCGCGGACTGCCCAATGTCCGGATTCACACAGACCCCGAATCGTGGGAATATGTGGTGACGGAATACAAGCAGTCAATGGACAGGGTCTATGCAGACCTTGAAGCGGGAGCCGACATTGACGACCGCTTGACGTACCCGACGCGTCTCCTAGTGATTGACGAAAAGGGTGCGTATACCCGCGCGATGCGTTCGCACTGGAAGCGAAAGGGAGGGAAGGGTATTCCCCCCACGTTCGACTTTGAAGACGACATTTTGCAACAGGGTCGCTTTGCCCGTCACTTCTTGGCTGTCGGTGCACAGCAAGCCAACGCATATGTACTTCGAAGCACGGACGCACGATTCAACTACGGTGCGAAAATCGGTGCCGGACCGCAAGACGCAATGAGTTGGCGAATGCTCTTCGGTGGAAAGCGTCAGCCGACCCCGGTTTTGAAGGGTCGGGGATTCTGGAGTAACGGTGCCGAACCGGTGCCGATTCAGTTGACGTATATCACGCAAGAGCAAGTACAGCGGATGGCCTTTACCGGGGACGCTCTAAGGCGAGAATGGATGGCCGAACGGACAGCCGTCCCGGCCTTCCCGGTTGAGGCTCCCACAGAGCCCCTGTCGGCCCCTGTGGGTGTGTACCAGTCCACTGACCCTCATGTGCCCGTACCAGGGCCGGAGACGTCTTCTGACCCGGGTCTTCCGGGGCAGAGGGTCAGTGAGCCTGCCCTGATAGTGGGTCTCGAAGAGGCAGCAACCTTCCTCGGAATGCCGAAGGATGCGTTTGTGACAGCCCGAAAGCGGAACCCAATTGAGGGCGAAACAAAACAAGGCCGTCGGCCCGCATGGAATGTTGTGGACTTGCGGGAATGGCACTCTAAGCGGCCTAGGGCTGGAAAGCGCGAACTTCCTCCGACAGAAGTAATTCTGAAGAAGGAAAGTTAGAGGGAACGGCCGATCACTTACGAGTGGTCGGCCGTTCTCAACTCTCTATCTGAGAAGGTGAGTTAGTGGAAGGGTTGGAGTTCGCACGTCTCTTGTCTGGACTTAATCATTCTCCAATTGTGTATTTCATTCGGATGGGCGATCGAGTGAAGATCGGAACCACTACGAATCTAGTGCGTCGGGTAAATGCTTTATCTCTTGCTCTTCCCGACGTAGTGAAAGTGGTTATGGGCGGACAAGAGACAGAAGCCCTATTGCACAAACAGTATGCCGAATATCGAGTGTACGAAAATCGAGAATGGTTTGACGTACGCGGAAAACTTGCAGAAGACTTGCCTACCCTAGGGTCACGTCGCACAGTAGCTATTCCAGACGAAGCGAAAGGGCTAATCGTGGGAATTGACGCTGCGGCAAGCTTCCTGGGCATGTCCCAAGAGGCATTTATTGGTGCCCGAAAGCGAAATGCAATTAAGGGTGAAAGGAGGATAGGCAAACGTCCGGCATGGACAGAAGCAAGTCTGAAAGCATGGCATTACGAACGGCCTAGGGCAGGAAAGCGAAATCTCAAGCCGAACGCAGCATAGGAAGTGGTATAGAAGTACGTTAGGTCATCCGAATTCGTTCGGGTGGCCTTTCGTATTCCTGTACGCATCCGGGCGACAGGAATTAGTGAAAGGCACGTACATGAGTTCAGGAGGTAACAACGGGTTCTTTTCGGCAGTCCAAGAGGCGTCCGCCGGACAGATTGTTTTGTGGATAGTTCTCATCTTGGCTGTCGTCTGGGGATTCACCGCTCTTACGGCAATGGTTATCGGGATGCTTATCGCGCTTGCTATCTGCGCTATCTGCATCACGGTGATGATTGGGTTTATCCGACCCATGATGCCGAGGAACGACAAGAATTCCGACTAGAGATCTGCCGACGTCCGAGTTGAAATCGCAGTGACTCAGAGTGACGAAATGGGGCAGCTGGCCGTAACGGGGAGTAATCAACTCCGGGCGGTCGAAAAACCATGATCACAGAGCTAGGCTGAGATCACGTCGGTTTCCTCCCGAACGTGCAGCGAGCCCCTAGGCCATCACGTCTAGGGGCTCGCGCGTATTTTCGCAATTCCGAATCTCGCCAAAAGACCCTCGGAATTGCTGTCCCAATCGAGAACGGGAACTGAGAGCGAGTATAGCGAATGTCCGACCCCAACGGAACAACCGGCAGTGGATCATACGTCCCGCCCAATGGTTGGGGCGGAACCTCTACTAATGACGTGACGGAAACGACGACGGATAGCATTCCTTCGCAACGCGATTGGATGGCGGACTGTGTACGGATTCCGTTTCCTAATACTGAGCTTTACGAGATTCCGGATGAGAAGGAACTGAAGCAAGACGGAACGAAGTGGGTAAAGACTTACACACTCACTCGCTCCGGTCCGGAACGGTCGCTTCGGCGGAATCTCGTGATCCCTGGCACGGTTCAAGTTGAGGCGATTTACCAGCCAGCCGAACTGACGGAATTCAGGACGAAGTCAAAGACGAGTGAAAGTAACTTGAACTACACTCTCCGAATTGACTTGGGAGACGCTAGCCCCGAACCGATCGTAGGCACTGTCTCTGACGAAGACATGATGGCTATGGGAAACAAAAGCGGTCGATGGGTGCGAAAGCTTGAAGTACAGCACTTCATCCATTCTCGTCAGTACCAAAGCCTAAAGTACGTCGTATGGGCTAAGGCTCGCGCTGGTCTGCAAGACGGAACGTTGAGGAAAGAAGAAGTCTTCAACGAGCTTGGAATGTTCCGCGCAATCGAGCCCGATCCGAAGTCGGACGGTGAGCGGTACGTGTTCCTCACTCCGGGCACGAATGGAGCCCTAGCAGAAGACGGATGGGAAGCCCGTTACAAGGCTGAACTTCCCGTGGCATTGCAAGACAATGCACGCGTCGCTAGCTTCGGCTACTGTCCGGCGAAGAAAGAACGGCTAAAGGAGTCGCTAGCAGAGCTTCTGAAGCTCTACGGAGTGACACCAAAACATCCGTGGATCGGTGCCGGATTGCTTGGCACAACAGGGCTTGCACCGATGTATGGAGTGCACCGAAGTGCACAAGTGGCATTGGCCATCGTAGGGCCGACGAAACAAGGCAAGACAACACTTGCCAAGTTGGTTCTACCGAACCAATCACCGACCGAACGCGGCGGAAGTACGATCGAACCAACGATTAACGCGCGGTCGGTGAAGAACGGTTCGACCGCATGGGGTATCGCGAAAGCTACCTCACATCTCGGCGGATTCAGCGTCGTAATTGACGACATGATTACGCCTCAACACATGTTGCCCATGAACGCGAAACTTCTTCGCGATGCTGTGGGAAACATCGAAACACTCGTAAGCAAAATCAACGGTGGCGGTGCAATCAAGGGTGGCGGATTCGATCCGGACACAAAGGAAGCCAAGCTACAGAAGTTTACGAAGCCGAAAGCCTCGCTGATTCTGACGCTCGAAGACTTCCCGCGTACACCGGAATATGAGTCGGTATTCAACCGAATGGTTGTCATGACTCACGAGTCAAAAACGCACTCAAGCCTAGACGTTCTCCAACGTCTTTGGTCGGAAGAATCAGAAGGACTTCGATTCAACGCACAGTGTCACTATGTGCAAGAGCTTATGCGAGACGCAGAACTCTTCGACTCGGCATGGAAAGAAGCGGGAGAAATCACGGACCGTTGGGAGTTTGCAGACTTCGAACGAGAACGTGATAACTACCGCCGACTTCTCACCGGAAATATTGCGCTCTTGAAAGTCGCAAAGAAGGTGGGAGTCAAAGCGCCTAGCATCGAAATGGTCGCCGGATGGTTGTACGAAGCCGCAAAGCTTCAAGAAGCGTGGGGAGTCATCGAAACGGAAGCAGAAGAGAATGACCCACTAAATCTCTTCCGTGCCGAGTATTACACGCAACTGACAAGTAGCAACCTAGGGACTTATACAGTCCCGAATAAGACGGCGGATCTCAGGACGATCACATATCCTGAAATCGAAGACCTAGGGCCGCTCGAATGGCATCACCTAGGGTACTACGCAAATCCGGGTCAAGAAGGAGTCGACGACGAAGCGGATTCAGAAAACTTGTATCCGTCGAAAATGTCGGTCTATCCCTTGAAGAAGGGGGCTCCGGTAGGGCTTTTCATCGCGCATAAGGGCGGACGTAGGCCACCAAAGTTTGTACGCCGTTTTGAGTACACTACGGCGGAATTCGATCGTCTCTATCTGAGGATGGAAGAAGGGCTGAAGCGACGTGGGAAAGGTCTACCGTCAAAGGTAGATTTCTTGCGTCTTGCAGAAGCCGCTAGCGTCGGTCAGAAGACGAAGAATTCGCAAGGAAAGCCGGTCGTTCAAATCAATGCGGATTGGCTTTCTCAGGTGGGCGACTTCGCGTAATAGATGGCGCAATCTTCTTCGGAAGATTGCGCCATCTGCGGTTGATAGAAAGGAGGAATGAAGCGAAATGCCTTTGCCCGAAGGTGCGACGTATGCGGACAAGCTTACGCGTACGCTGGTTCGTCTGGCAGACGGACGATTGGTTACGCGTGCCGAAGCGATGAATATCGGTGCACAGGAAATCGATCCGTTCTTCCGAACTGATTACATGTTGCGTCAGGCTCGGAAGGAAATTAAGTCTGCTCAACGGTCGGATCGGTACCGGCAGGATCATCGGGAGATTCGGCGGAATAATCCGGATGTTCGGCAACGGGATATTGACCGCGTGATGTTGCGTCTTTACGCGGAGAGGCAGCGTCAGCAGCAAGCCGGACGACGGACGATGAAGGGCGGAGACAAGTCAATGGGTTCGGCTATTCAAGAGTGGAACGCTCTTGTTGGTCGTGCAGTCGGTAAGGATTGGAGTCGGTACTAAATGCTTCCCTGGTTTCGGTCGGATATCAAGCAGATTGTTTCTGTCGATGGCGAAGGTAATGACATCGATGGAGTGCACGCGTACACGATAATTTGTGCGGCGGATGATAGGGGCTTTGAGAAGGCTCTTATTCATGACGGAAGTCGTCGTGAGCGTGACGAAACCAGGATGGCGAATCACGGTCTTCCGACGGTAGACATTCTCGAATTCTTGCTGAATTGTCAGCAGTATAATTCGACGTTGGTTGTGTCGTTTGCTTTCGGCTATGACGTGACTAAGATTCTGTCCGACGTTCCGGAAGACGTTTTGCGGAAGATTTCGGATGCCGGGGGAAACGGCGGAATCAAGTGGGGTAAGTACGAGATTCGCTATCGGCCGAAGAAGTGGTTCGAAGTAACGGACCTTTCGGCCGGTACGAAGCGAGTCGGTGACCGTACGAAGTACCGTCGCAGTGTCCGAGTGTGGGACGTGTTCACGTTCTTTCAGTCGTCGTTTGTCAATGCCCTTTGGGGTGCAAAAGAACTCTTTGATACGGAGTTCATTCGGACGATCGCTGATATGAAGGCGAAACGTTCTCAGTTCGAGAACGAATCGACGGAAGATATCTTGGCGTACTGCTACAGCGAATGCCGGTATCTGTCGATTCTGTGCCGTGACCTGTTGTCGCACATGGATCACGTCGGGTTGCAGCCTAATACATTCGACGGTCCGGGCGCGTTGGCTTCAACGTGGTTTACGCAAGAGGGAATCAAGAAGTACATTTCGTTTGCCGAACTGCCGGAAGACGTAGCACTAGCCGGTTATTACGGCGGACGATTCGAGATTTCTCACGTCGGGTACGTGGGGGATGCGTGGGCGTACGACATTAACAGTGCGTATCCTCACATCACGCGAAACCTTCCCTGTCTAGTTCATGGGAAGTTTCGGAAGGTGGATCGGTTCGAGCCTGGCAAGGTTGGAATCTATCGGGTAGGTGCACGGACACAAGAGCATAGGTGGGCACCTTTTCCGTTCCGAGTGCCGAAGGAACTGTCTCGGGAACAGAGGGAAGAGAACAAGCGGAATGGTGTTCCGAGTAAGGCGGAAATCGATCGGAATATCTCGCTTCTGACAGAAGGTACTGTCTGTTATCCCCACGGTGGTCAACGGTGGGTTTGGCAAGACGAAGTCGACGTAGCAATCAAGCACTATGGGCCGGACGCAATTCCGATCTATGAGGGTTACGTCTTTGATCAGAAGTGCGATCACAAGCCGTTCGCGAAGTTGACGAGTCTCTACGAAGAGCGAAAGCAACTGAAGAAAGCCGGAAACGGTGCTCAGAAGGTGCTTAAGCTTCTGATCAATAGCCTATACGGAAAGACGGCTCAATCGATCGGGTGGCGACTCGTTCAACGGAACGGCGAATGGACAGCAGAGCGACCGCCGTTTCAATCGTACATTTGGGCGGGGCTCATCACGTCGGGTTGTCGTGCAATGGTGCTTGACATGGCATTGCGCGAAGGTGCAGACGTTGTGTCGTTTGCAACAGACGGCATTATTTCTCGCACAAAGATTGACGGAGTAGAGAACTCTTCTGAACTCGGAGAGTGGGAAGCAGAGCAGTACCGAAACGTCTATCTGTTTCAGTCGGGTATCTATACGTACGAGTCGTACGACAAGGTACTAGACGAAAGCATGAATCCCACAGGTGAGAAAGAGTGGAAGCAGCACACGAAGACTCGCGGTTTCGCATTGCGAGATCTTCCGGCACGGAAAATCATCGACGCATGGAACGACGGAGCATGGTACGTAGAAACCGACCCGTATAACCATGTAACCGGTGAAGGACCTAGGGCATTCATTCCGCTGAAGCTAGGTCTTCAGCGAAAGGACCCTCTGTCGGTTATCGGTGAGTGGATTCCGTCGAAGAAGCGTATTTCGTTTGACCCTTCTAAGAGGGTTGGACACTACGTAATTGGAGACGACTTCATGCCGGATCGTACGGGAAACCTGTTCCTGACAGACCCGTATGAGTTGGACGAAGAAGCTGTCTCTTCGCCGTACGTCCCGAAGCAGACATGGGAAGACATCATGGAAGGACGTTTGCACGAAGACGAAGAAATCGAAGCGGACGTAGAGACGGAATTGACTCCGGTACAGAACCCCCGACCGTTCCGCGTATTGGTCACCGGATCACGTGATTGGGGGAAGGGATCAGCAGTCGACCGAAAGCGTCTCGAAACGGCTCTGCGGGCCGTCTGGGAGGCTCACAGCCCTAGGGCAGTCCTGGTGTCCGGCGCGTGCCCCACAGGGGCTGACAGCCTCGCTGAGAGGCTGTGGGAGTCATGGGGTGGGGTCGTAGAGCGGCATCCTGCCGACTGGCGTTCCGGTCGGTCCGCCGGACCTAGGCGGAATCAGCGGATGGTCGACAGTGGTGCAGACGTTTGTCTTGCGTTTATCAAAAACGCATCACGAGGGGCAAGCGGATGTGCACTCATGGCTGAGAAAGCCGGAATTCGAGTCGAAAGGCACGAAGCTACGAATCAGAAAGGATAAGGCACTATGGCAAGTGCGAAAGCGGAGAATCCTCCGAAGGGTGAATGTCGCCAGTGTTGGCGACACGCGTACGACCGATCGATACACCGGGCACTTAAGCCACGGGAAGACTGCGGACCGTGCGTGGATCACATGAACAACGGTCATGGAAACATGATTGTCACCTGAGAGAAAGACCGAAAGGTAGGCAGAGTGAACACGGAAGACGAGAGCTTCGAAATTCCGCCGGATCTCGACAGGATGCTTCCTCACGAAATCACGGAATGGCTCGCGACCGTGGAAGAAGACGAAAATTCTACGGAAGCACAGGTAATCAAGGCACAAAAAGCAGTACGAAGCGCACTCGGAGTAGACGACTAGGCTAGGCTAACCCCAACATGTGGAAGCCCCTACCATTCCAAGCATGGTAGGGGCTCCCGCACACAGTATAGGGGAGTCATGCCTAGGGCACCGAAAAAAGAGGAAGACGCCAACCAAACGTGTATGCAACCGGTCGACGGAAAACGGTGCGGAAAACCGGCTAAATATGCCCTAGCTATCGAATTTCACTTCTTCCATGAAGAAGTAGAAAAGTACGACGGAATAGGATGGTTTACGTGCGGAGATCACAGGTACGATATGACTGTGACTTTCCAGTTGCGTGAGCTAGACAGATAGTCGGTCGCAACGGGGGTTGAATGCACGACGAAACACAAAGGTTAGCCATAACTCTAGGGTTGCTACTTCTTATAGGCGGAGTCCTCATAGGAAGTCGACTCATAGGAGTATGGCTAACCTTTGGTATTTCAACGACAATAATTGTCGGAGTTTATGCGAGAACTCAGGTAAAGCGTGAGATCGAAATACGACGGTTCATCCGGAAAATGCGACGCTGGTAAGGAGTCAATATGTGGTTGTATTTGCTTCGAATACTCGGATGGCGCGGTTTCCTATTTCTCATCTTGCTAGGCATAGTTTTCGGAGCATGCAGCGGCGGAAGGTGAACCATGGACGGATACCGAATCGTACCGAAGTGTACATGCATATTCTGTGGGAGGTATTGGCGATTCCTTCCGTGGATTGTGGCTGCAATAGTAGTCGGATTACTTCTGTTCTTTAAAGGCGGAAGGTATCCGGTATACGTCGATACGATGTTCTCGCTTGCAGTAACTTCGTGCGTATTTTGGGCGAGTCAAAATGCACTATTCAGGATTCAAGAGCGGCACGGGAAGCCCTTTCGAATCGATGAAGAAACTAAGTGAGAGAGCAAAACGAATCTCACGAGCGGCGGACATTGCAATAAGTCGGATGCCATGGCCTAGCGGTCCGGTCTGCTTTCACGACGTACAAACCAAAGCATACGAACACTTTGGAATGAGCGACGTAACCGACTGGGAAGCCATGGCATGGCTTGACGCACGTCTGTACTTTCGCGGATGGCTATTCAATGCATGGCAATGCAATAGGACACACGAAAGTTAGGTGAAACTCGATGATTCGTTATCGAGTAACGTTCAACGGATTTCCTCCGAGCAAAAGTCAGTATGTGTACGTAGTTGGTGCACCGACCGGAAATGAAGAAGAATCCGAAATCATAAGTGCAGCGTACTATGCACATAGCCAAAACATCAAAGACGGAGTAGTCACGGAAACGGTAGACGTACGTCCGTCGACTCACGTAATCGAGAGGATTGATGATGACGAATCGGAATGACATTCCGACTCGAAAGTCAAACGAAGCAATCTTAGACGAGAAAATGACGAAAGCGGGTTGTACATACGTCGAAACAGAAGTGTTAGACGACGGAAGTGCAAACGTCACGTACGAAACGGAAGATGGAAAGTACGTTCGTGTTCACGTACGAAGTGACATCGCAGCTTCTGAAAGCGGTGAATAGTGGCAACCGAAGAGCGGTTAGCAGATGCCATAGCCGACACCGAATCTCAAATCGTTAAGGCAGATAGCAAAGCGGCATCTGTCCTCACATTTGATGGCCTATTGGTTGCGGGAGCATCGCTAATGAGTAGCGGTGATAACGTCGGTGCATTCGGAACGATTCTTGAAGTCGTAACCGGATTACTCATCGTAATTTCGGCCTCTTTAGCTCTCAGTGTCATTCGACCTAGGCTAAACGGTGGAGACAAACAATCATTCGTGCATTGGGCGACGTTGCAAAACGGTGAAGAGGTAGACGAGTCGCTATGTGATGCACCTGCAAAGACAGAACGAATCCTCATTCTGTCCCGGATTGCACTTCGGAAGATGCGTCTATTGCAAAAGGCAATAGACACATCACTCGGGGCAGTAATCGCTCTTCTTCTGACGATTGCAACGACGTTTTAGACGTCGTATCTGTCGTAAGAAACGAGCAAGATTGATAGCGGAACAATGCATAATTGATCGTCGAAAGAATCCCCGAATTCCATTATGGAATTCGGGGACTTTTTTATGTCAAAATTAGGGATAAATAAATGCTAAATTTTATGCGCGAATTTTCGCGCGAATTTGGAACGGAATTTAAGACGGAATCAAAAACGGAATTGCGGGAGCAATGGGGGGCTGGGCGCGGAGACCGTCGTACCGGGGCACGGGCCGGTCACCGATCCGTC
>NZ_JBSFVY010000069.1:0-13763 GCF_053592555.1 Streptomyces sp. NPDC002643 | reverse complement strand
ACGTACTGCTCGGGGGTTGGATGGCGTGAACTTTGCTGAGCCGGCTGTACGCGACGGACATATGACACACCGGCCCGGCCCCTTCCGTCCGTACGGCGGCTGACCCGCCGTTCCACTTAGCTGCGGGCAATCGTGCCGCTGGGGCGGCACAGGTGGGCGCAGCGGCGCCCTGCGAGCGCCGGTAAGCGCGACCCCGGCCCGGCCAGCCCCGGCGCCGGGTGCCCCGTAGACACCGGCCCAGTTCAGCCCCTTACACCCCCCGCTCCCCCGCCACCAGCTCCGCGATCTGCGCGGTGTTCAAGGCGGAGCCCTTGCGGAGGTTGTCGGCGCAGACGAAGAGGGTGAGGGCGGTGGGGTCGTCCAGGTCGCGGCGCAGGCGGCCGACCCAGGTGGGGTCGGTGCCCACGACGTCCGCGGGGGTGGGGAACTCACCGGCGGCGGGGTTGTCGTAGAGGACGATGCCGGGGGCCGTGGCGAGGATCTCGCGGGCCTTGGGGATCGTCACCCCGGACTCGAAGCGGGCGTGGAGGGTGAGGGAGTGGGCGGTGACGACCGGGACCTGGACGCAGGTGACGGCCACGGGGAGGGCGGGAAGGCCGAGGATCTTGCGGGTCTCGGCGCGGGCCCTCAGCTCCTCCGAGGACCAGCCGTCGTCGGCGGGCTCCCCGGCCCACGGCACCACGTTCAGGGCCACCGGCTCCGGGAACGGGCCCGTGTTGTCGCCCACGGCCCGCCGTACGTCACCGGGGGTGGTGCCCAGTTCCGTGCCGGCGACGAGGGAGAGCTGTTGGCGCAGGGTGTCGACGCCCGCGCGGCCGGCGCCGCTGACCGCCTGGTACGAGGAGGCCGTCAGTTCGCGCAGCCCGAACTCGGCGTGCAGGGCGCCCAGGGCCACGACCATGGAGAGGGTGGTGCAGCCGGGGTTCGCGACGATGCCCCGGGGACGGGCGCGCAGGGCGTGCGCGTTGACCTCGGGGACGACCAGGGGGACGTCCGGGTCCATCCGGAAGGCGCCCGAGTTGTCGACGACGACCGCGCCCTTGGCGGTGGCGATCGGCGCCCAGTGCGCGGCGATCTCCTCGGGCACGTCGAAGAGGGCGACGTCGACGCCGTCGAGGGCCTCCTCGGTCAGCGCCAGTACCTCGACCTCCTCCCCGCGCACGGCCAGCTTGCGGCCGGCCGAGCGCGGGGAGGCGATGAGACGGATCTCGCCCCAGATGTCCGCGCGGTGGGACAGGATGCGGAGCATGACCGTGCCGACGGCGCCGGTCGCACCCACGACGGCGAGCGTCGGCCTGCCGGTTCGCCCGGCATCGGCGGCCATCAGCGGCCGACACCGCCGTCGTACCGACCGTACGAGCGGACCGGGCGGACGGTCATCGGCCGGTGCCTCCGTAGACGACGGCCTCGTCGCTGTCGGAGTCGAGGCCGAAGGCGGTGTGCACGGCGCGTACGGCCTCGGGGACGTCGTCGGCGCGGGTGACGACCGAGATGCGGATCTCGGAGGTCGAGATCAGCTCGATGTTCACGCCCGCGTTGGAGAGGGCCTCGAAGAAGGAGGCGGTGACACCGGGGTTGGTCTTCATCCCGGCGCCCACGAGCGAGATCTTGCCGATCTGGTCGTCGTAGCGCAGGGAGTCGAAGCCGATGGCGTCCTTGTTCTTCTCCAGGGCGTCGATCGCCTTGCGGCCCTCGGTCTTGGGGAGGGTGAAGGAGATGTCGGTGAGGCCCGTCGTCACGGCGGAGACGTTCTGCACCACCATGTCGATATTGACCTCGGCGTCCGCGATGGCGCGGAAGATCACGGCGGCCTCGCCCGGCTTGTCCGGGACGCCGACGACCGTGACCTTGGCCTCGGAGACGTCGTGGGCGACTCCGGAGATGATGGCGTGCTCCACCTTGTGGTCCCCTTGCGACTCTGGCTTCTCGTTGCTGACCCAGGTGCCCGGCAGTCCGGAGAAGGACGAGCGGACGTGGATCGGGATGTTGTAGCGGCGGGCGTACTCGACACAGCGGTGGAGCAGCACCTTCGAACCGGACGACGCCAGTTCGAGCATGTCCTCGGAGGAGATCCAGTCGATCTTCCGGGCCTTCTTCACGACCCGGGGGTCGGCGGTGAAGACGCCGTCGACATCGGTGTAGATCTCGCAGACCTCGGCGTCGAGGGCGGCGGCCAGCGCGACGGCGGTCGTGTCGGAGCCGCCGCGGCCCAGCGTGGTGATGTCCTTGCTGTCCGCGCTGACACCCTGGAAGCCGGCGACGATCGCGATGTTGCCCTCGTCCAGCGCCGTACGGATACGGCCGGGCGTGACATCGATGATCCGGGCTTTGTTGTGGACCGAGTCGGTGATGACGCCTGCCTGGCTGCCGGTGAACGACTGGGCCTCGTGGCCCAGGTTTTTGATCGCCATGGCCAGCAGCGCCATGGAGATACGCTCTCCGGCGGTCAGCAGCATGTCGAACTCACGCCCGGCAGGCATCGGCGACACCTGCTCGGCGAGATCGATCAGCTCGTCCGTCGTGTCGCCCATCGCGGAAACGACGACGACCACCTGGTGGCCGTTCTTCTTCGCTTCCACGATCCGCTTGGCGACGCGCTTGATGCCCTCGGCATCGGCTACGGAGGAGCCTCCGTACTTCTGCACGACAAGGCCCACGTGCGCTCCTCGCTCCGTTTCAGTCCCTTATCCGCACATACACACGTACTGCGGCGGTCGGCTCAGTCTAACGAGCGGCCGAAATGCCCTGCCGAGCTCCCGCATGGTGAGATGTCCCGCTCACCCCTTGATCACCTCGGATTTCTCCGGGCGTCCGCCGGTTTTCTCCCGGCTTCTCGCCCGGACATCCGGCCGCTCCGGGAACGTCTCTGCCCACCTCCCCGCCGAACAGTCGACGACACACCGGAAAAGTGCCCCGAGTCACACGAGAGGCCCCACGCCGCAGGAAGCGCAACTTTCAAGCACTAAGGTTCGTTGCCGTGCGCGTACTTCTGGTGGAAGACGATGAGCCGGTCGCGGAGTCCCTAAGACGCGGGCTCCTTCGGTACGGCTTCGAGGTGGAGTGGGTGACCACGGGCGGCGCGGCCCTGTCGTACGAGGGACCGTACGACGTCGTGCTGCTCGATCTCGGGCTGCCCGACACCGATGGACTCGACGTCTGCAAGGCGCTGCGGGACCGCAGCGCGGTGCCGATCATCGTGATCAGCGCGCGCAGTGACGAGACGGACCGGGTGGTCGGGCTGGAGCTGGGCGCGGACGACTATGTGTCCAAGCCGTTCGGGGTGCGGGAGGTCATCGCCCGGATCAGGGCGGTGATGCGGCGGATGCAGCCGCGTACACCGGACGCGCCCGCCGCCGGGCCCGACCGCTACGGCCCCCGGCTCACCCTCGACCGCAAGGCCGCGCGCGTGCACCTCGACGGCACCGAGGTCGGGCTCGCGCCGAAGGAGTACGACCTGCTCGCCTTCCTCACCGAGGAGCCGGGGGCGCTGATGTCCCGGGAGCAGATCATGGAGGCGGTCTGGGACGCGAACTGGTTCGGGCCGACCAAGACCCTGGACGTCCATGTGGCGGCGCTGCGGCGCAAGCTGGCCGGGGCGATCACGATCGAGGCGGTCCGGGGGGTCGGGTTCCGGCTGATCGTGACCGAGGACGCGAGCCCTGGCGCAGGCGGCGGCGCGGGTACGGGCGCCGGTGGCGCGAGCGGGAGCGGCGGAACGTCATGATCCGTCAGCTCATCCGCAGCTATGTCCTGCTCGTGGCTGTGGCGATCGCCCTGTTCACCGTGCCGGTGGCCTTCACGCTCACCGATCAGCTGCGGGGGGACACCAAGCAGTCCGTGCAGCGTGAGGCCGAGACGATGGCGCGGCTGCTGGGCACCGGGAGCGACGCCTCCTGCCGGGCCCTGATCCAGATGGCCAAGGCCTACCCGAAGCGGGAGAAGGTCCAGATCGCGACCACCAACGGTTGCGTACCGAGGGACCTGGAGCAGCCGGACCGGGACGCGGCCCTGGCCGAGGCCCTCGCCGGTGAGAAGACCGTCGACTGGGGCTCGAAGTTCATCTGGGGCAAGAACCTGGTGATCACCGTCCCCGCCCATGAGCGCACGGCGGACGGGAAGGAGACGGACGAGGTCGTCGGCGCCGTACGGATCGTCTTCTCCACCGACCATCTCACCTACCGGCTGTGGACGATCTGGGGCTTCCGGGCGGCGCTGGCCGTGCTGGTGCTGGTCGCGGCGGCGGTCATCGGCGTCTTCGCCGCCCGGCGGCTCACCGCTCCGCTGCGCCAGCTCAACGAGATGGCGAGCAAGATGAGCGACGGCGATCTGAAGGCGCGCTCCGCGGTCACCGGCCCGCAGGAGACCCAGACCCTGGCGCGCACGCTCAACCAGGCGAGCGAGCGCCTGGACACGCTGATCGCCTCGCAGCGCATCTTCGTCGCGGACGCCTCGCATCAGCTCCGCACCCCTCTCACGGCTCTGCGCCTCTCCCTGGACAACATCGCGGACGGTGTGGACGACGAGTTCGTACGGGAGGACGTGGAGCAGGCGACCGCCGAGGTGGTCCGGATGAGCCGGCTGGTCAACGGTCTGCTGGTGCTGGCCCGGGCCGAGGCGAAGGTTTCGGCGGCGGAACCGCTCTCCCTGCGGGAGGTCATAGACGAGCGTCTCGATGTGTGGAGGCCGGCCGCCGACGAGCGCGGAGTCACCATCACGCTCAGGGGGAGTGCCGACGGCCGGCTGCTGGTGCTGGCCAGTCCCGGTCATCTCGAACAGGTCCTGGACAACGTGCTTTCCAACGCCCTGGAGGTCTCACCGGACGGTGCGACCATCACGGTCCTGGTGGAGCCGAGGGGCGACGAGGTGGTGCTGTCGGTGCTGGACGAGGGGCCCGGTATGTCGGACGCCGAGAAGTCCCGCGCCTTCGACCGCTTCTGGCGCGGCCAGGGCCTCACCGGCAAGTCCGGCTCCGGCCTCGGCCTCGCCGTCGTCAAGCAACTCGTCACCGACGACGGCGGAACCGTGGCCCTCAAGGACGCGCCGAGGGGCGGTCTGTGCGTCGCGCTCACCCTGCGGGCGGCGCGACACGGGGGTGGCTGAGCCGTGGGGAAGGCCCAGCCGGGTGGGGGTGGCTGAGCCGGGGGGTGGAAGGCTCAGCCACGGCTGGGGGGCCGACCGCTGATCCGGGCTGATCAGCCCTCGGGCATCGCCGACGAGTGGTGGTTGACGATCTTCCAGACGCCGTTCCGCTTCTCGTACTCGTACGTGTAGCGGGCCTCGACGACGCTCTTCTCGCCGGTGTTCTTGTCGGTGAGCGTGAACTGGTAGACGCCGGCGTCGAGCGCGGAGTCGCTGTCGAGGACGTTGATGTGCGTCTCGATCTTCTTGCCGACCGGCTTGTTCTCCAGGAAGTGCTCCATGTAGTCGACGATGCCGGCGCGGTCGGAGCGGACCTCGTTGGAGAGGGTGGGCAGGAGCACCGCGTCCTTGGCGTAGCGGTCGGCGACCTTCTCGGCATCTCCGGTCCGCAGGGACGCGTTCCAGCCGTCGAAGAGCGCCGCGATCTCCTTCTCGGAGGGCTTCTTCGGCGCGGCCCCGGCCCCGGCCAGGCTGACACCGGCGGCGACGGTACCGACGGTCACGACGGCGGTGGCGGTGACGATGGCGGCGCGTATGCGGTTCTTGCGGGTCATCGTTGACTCCTCGGCGAATGTGGGGTGTTACTGCCTCCGCTTTCGTCCGCGGTGGAAGTGACTCCAGATTCGCGCGGAGCCGGTTAGGGGCCGTGCAACGCAAGTACAGGGCCGGTGCAGGGGGTGGCCAACTTACGGATGGTGTTCACGCGACCACTGAGACAACTCGCGCACATAGCTCATCACATGCTGAAGCGGGCGATCGTCCTGCCGGTCTCCGCCCGCGGCCGCCACGCACTCCGCCATGAGCGCGTCGAGGAGTTCCGTCGCGCGATGCCACTCACCGACCCGCGTCAGAAGACGGATGTGCTTCATGCGGAGGTCCACGGTCAGGAGGTTCAGGTCCCCCACGAAATCCCGGTGCAGCACGATCAACCGCTCGGCCAGTTCAAGAGCGACCCGTGTCTCACCGGCCTTGATCAGTGCGTCGAGACGCATCCTTCGGAGGGCCGCGAAGTGCGCGTCGTGTTCGTCCAACACCCCGGTGACTTCGGCGAGTTGGGCATCGATGGCCGACAGATCCGGATCTTCCCAGGTCAGCATGGTCAGCTTCAGCCGAAAACCGACCAGCATCGGGTCGTTGGGGGACAGGACGAGCGTCGCGTGTTCGACGTTCTCGCGTGCCAGCGCCGCCGCCCTGACGGGGTCCGTGTTCCACAACGAGACGGCCACCAGGTCACGTTCCCTCAGCGTTCGTGGATCACCGGCGCCGAACTGGGCCGTGGCCTCCGCCAGGTTGCGTTCCAGCAGCGGTACCGCCTGGTCGTAGTCGCCGCTCGCCAGGTGGAACAGCGGCAACTCCAGGCTCATGACAACGGCACTGTCGGGGTCGTCGCCCGCGAGACGTTCCAGAACGGCGACGCCCCGGCCGTACAATGCCTTGCCGCGCGCCACATCGACCTTCGCGAGGTAGGTCGCCGCGAGGATGAAGAGTGTCGCCATTTCCTCGGTGTCGGAGTCCGGTGACGTACAACTCGCCATCGCCTCCGCATGTGTCGCCCATACCTGCGCCGCCTCGCCCCAGAGAGTGTCGACAGGACGCACCTCGTGCAGGCGGCGGGCGACGAAGTTGCGCAGCCCTTCGGCCAGTTCCGGCTCCGCCGTCCGGGTCACCGCCTGGACCAGCCGATGCACCGAGAGGGTGTCGCCCCGCAGTCTGATCATGCTGTAGGCGACGAGGCGTCGTAGGCCCTCGTTGAGTTCGACGGGGTCGGTGAGTCCGTCCAGGTACGCCCGGGGGATGCCGTCCGGCGCCCACCAGGCGATGGTCCGCAGGATGCCCTGGGCGGCGGGGGTGTCGGCCAGCCGGTCCAGGGTGACCTGCCACACCCGCGCGACCGTACGGTGCGCGTCACCGCCCTCCGCCGTGGCCGCGTGCATGTCGGCCGGGCGACGGGCGAGGAGTTCGAGGTAGGCGCGCGGGGTGACGCCCGCCTCGCGGCAGTACGCGGCGGCCTGGTCCACGGCCAGCGGCAGGCGCCCCAGTTCGTCGCAGAGTTCCTCAACGCCGTCGGGGGGACCGTCGTAGACGCCGGTGAACAGTTCCACGGCTTCGTCCGGCGCGAGTACGTCCAGCTCCAGCGTCCGCGCGATCCCCCGCCAGCTCGTCGGGCCGCGCCGCGTGGTCACCAGGAACCGTCCGCTCGGCGCGCGGGCCAGCAGCGGCTGGATGGCCGAGGGGTCGGAGACGTTGTCCAGCACGACGAGCCAGTCGTCGTTGGACGCGAGCCATTGGACCGTACGTTCCCGAAGGGCGTCCTCCGTCAGTACGCCGACCAGGGCCGGTTGCAGGGCGCGGCCCAACGCGGCGAGGCCGGCGTCCAGTTCGCTCGCCGACTCGGCGGTGATCCACCAGACAGGGTTGAAGTCGGAGGTATGGGCGGCGGCCCAGTGCGCGGCGAGCGTGGACTTTCCGATGCCGCCGAGGCCGTGCACGGCGTGGACGACGACACCGCCCGCTCGGCCGAATGCCTCGTCCAGCAGCCGCAGTTCCCGCTCGCGGCCGACGAACTGCTCGGTCCGGTAGGGGAGATGGCAGATCCGGGCGGTGCCGGGATCGAGTGAGAGCGCCTCCGGCGGCAGCATCGTCGCCTTCGCGATCTGCGTGACGTGGTCGCCCGTCGACACATTGCCGATGTCCCGGCCCGCGGCGACGGACCGCTCCCCCGATGCCGATGCCGACGCCGATGCCTCGGTCACTCGCCCTCCCCCTGTTCCCCGGAAAGCCGGTCCGACAGTACTGGACACGCTCGGGTGCCGACGGGAATCCGGTGGTGCCGGGCGCCGTGCGCGGGTGATGCTCACGGCATGAGCATTCACACCGGCTGGATCACGCGTGCCGAGAACGGCGCCGACGACATCACCGCCATCCGTGAGATCGATCTGGCGGCCTTCGAGACCCCGCTGGAGGCCGACCTGGTGGAGGCGTTGCGGGCGGACGAGGCCTGGATCGACGGGCTCTCCCTCGTCGCGGCCACCGGGGCGGGCAGGGTGGTGGGCCACGCCCTCCTCACCCGCTGCCACATCGATGACACCCCGGCGCTGTGTCTGGGCCCGGTCGCCGTACTGCCCGGACACCAGGGAACCGGGGCGGGCTCCGCCGTCATCCGGGCCGCGCTCAAGGCGGCCGAGAAGCTGGGCGAACACTTCGTCGTCGTCCTCGGCCACCCGCCCTACTACCCCCGCTTCGGCTTCACCCGGGCCTCCGCCCACGGCATCCGGATCACCATCGACGTCCCGGACGAGGCCCTGATGGCCCTCACCCTCGACCCGATCGGCCACCCACTGCCCAGCGGCACCATCCGTTACGCCGCGCCGTTCGGAATCTAGGGCCGGCCGAAGGTGTTTCGGGGGAGCGAGGGAAGGAGCGCGGTCGTGGGTGGAGTGCCGCTGGGCGAGACGTTTCACAGCGCCGGCTCGGGAGTCGTCCGGTGGGGGACGGTCGGGGAGGCGGGGCGGGAGCCCGTCGTCCTGCTGCATGGGACACCCTTCTCGTCGTATGTGTGGCGGGGGGTCGCGCGGGGGCTCGCCGGGCGCGGGTACCAGGTGTTCGTGTGGGACATGCCGGGCTATGGCGCGTCGGAGATGTCCGCCGGGCAGGATGTGTCGCTGGCCGCCCAGGGGAGGGTGTTCACGGAGCTTCTGGCGCACTGGGGGCTTGAGGAGCCGTTGGTCGTGGCGCACGACTTCGGTGGGGCGGTCTCGTTGCGGGCGCACCTGCTGCACGGTGCCCGGTATCGCGCGCTGGCGCTCGTCGACCCGGTGGCGCTGGCGCCCTGGGGCTCGCCCTCGTTCCGGCTGCTCGGCGAACACGCCGGTGTGTTCGAGCAGTTGCCACCCGCACTGCATCGCGCGCTGGTGCGGGAGTACGTGAGTTCGGCCAGCGGCCCCGGGCTGCACCCGGCGGTGCTCGACCAGCTCGTACAACCCTGGCTGGGTGAGCACGGCCGGCCCGCGTTCTACCGGCAGATCGCCCAGGCGGACCAGGCCCACACCGACGAGATCGAGGGGCGTTACGGCGAGATCGGCATCCCCACGCTGGTCTGCTGGGGCGAGGACGACACCTGGATACCGGTGGCGAAGGGCCGGGAGCTGGCCGCCCGAATCCCCGGCGCCCGCTTCGAACCGATCGCCGGCGCCGGCCACCTCGTACAGGAGGACGCGCCCGCCGAACTCACGGCCGCGCTCCTCGACTTCCTCCGGAGCCGGCGCGCGTCTCGGGAGGGCTAGAGCCCCACTACAGCGTCCCCAGGGCCGGGGCGAACGCGATCAGCAGGGGGAGCAGGGCCAGCAGCGCGGCGGCGGTCGTCGTCGCCGTACGGCGGAGGCGGTCCAGGCGGGGCGGCGGCTCCAGCAGGCGCTCCACCCGGTCGCCCAGCAACCGCCGGGTGCTCGCGCAGCTCAACACGCCCCGGTGCTGGTTGAGTTCGATCAGGGCGAGGGCGGTGGTGAGGTGGCCGCAGCGGCGGGACGCCGTGTCGTCGGCGGCCAGTTCGACCAGCCGGTGGGTCTGGTCGGCGAAGTGGGCGAAGAGCGGGATACGGGGGAAGCCGGTGGCGAGCGCCGTGGAGAGGTGGAGCAGCCAGTCGTGGCGGGCCCGGGCGTGGCCGAGTTCATGGGCCAGTACGGCGTCCAGCTGACGGTCGGTGAGCTTGGCCAACGCGCCGGTGGAGACGACCAGTTGGGGCGGTGCGCCCGGCATCAGCCAGGCGTCCGGGTACTCGTCCTCCAGAACGAGCAGAGGGCCCTGCGCGTCGGGGAGTCCGGCCGGGAGATCGGGCGCCCGTTCCCGCAGGTGCGCCCGGCGCAGCGTACGGCGGCGCCTCGCCTCGACCAGCTCCCGTACGAGCATCGCGCCGCTCCAGGCCGCGCCGCAGGCCAGCAGCAGGGTGAGTACGGCCGTCCAGCGCGGCGCGGCCGTCAGGTCGTACGCGGCGGTCACGGCGGCCGGGGCGGGGGCGAAGGCGTGGGTGCGGACCGTCTCGAACACCGCCGCGGCCCCGAGCACCAGGGCCGCGAGACAGCTGAGCAGCGCTGTCGCGACCAGGCACTGCCAGGCCCATAGCGCCACCACCGGTTCCCGCTCGGCCCACCTGGCCCTCAGCAGGGCACGGGGCCCCAGCCAGGCGGCGGTCAGGGCCACGGCGACGAGAAGAGGCAGGATGACGGTCACGTCAGCGGGTCCGGTTCCTGTCGGGGGTGGGCGAGGACGTGCACATGAGTGTGCGGGCGAGTCGAGTGAACACGCTACCGGGGAATCGGGGGGATGCGGCTGCCCCGGCGCCGGGGTAGTTGTCCGGACGACGCCTTATAGCTCGGGGGGTGGTGCGATTTTGGCGACTGCGGGTGGGTGGGGGCTGGTCGCGCCCACGCGGCGGAGCCGCATATCGACACAGCCCCGCGCCCCTGAAAAGCGGGGGCCTGCGGCCCGCTTTTTCACCGACCCGCAGCCCGGTGTTCGTCGCGGCCGCAGGCCCACGCTCCAGGGCCGCAGGCCCATGCTTTTAGGGGCGCGGGGAACTGCGCGAGCAACCCCCACCCACCCGCACCCGAATAACGCCCCCCGCCGGGAGGCTACTTCTTCTTCATGCCCAGTGGCCTCGTGATCTCCTCGGTCATGATCTTGCCCGCCTCGAACTCCAGGGTCTCGTCGCCCATCATCGGGAGGTCGGTGTCGAGGCCGTCGAGTTCGGCGAGGGGCTGGTTGAGGCGGACGTGCGCCACCAGGGACTGGAGGGCGCGAAGGGTCGCCGACGCCGTCGAACCCCAGTTGGAGAAGTAGGAGAACTGCCACCACCACAGGGCCTCGGTGTGGCGGCCGGCGCGGTAGTGGGCCATGCCGTGGCGGAGGTCGGTGATGACGTCGGCGAGGTCGTCGGAGATCCGGGCCGGCACGGGGGCCTTGCGGGGCTCGTAGGGGTCGAAGACCTCGGAGTAGACGTCGATCGGTTCGAGCATCGTGGCGAGGCGCTCGCGCAGCTCGTCGACGTCCGGCTCGGGACCCAGGTCGGGCTCGTAGCGCTCGTCCGGCACGATGTCCTCGTGCGCGCCGAGGCGGCCGCCCGCCAGGAGGAGCTGGGAGACCTCCAGCAGCAGGAAGGGCACGGCCGAGTCCGGCTCGTCGCCCTTGGCCACCTCCGTGACCGCGACCAGGAAGCTCTCGATCTGGTCCGCGATCTGGACGGCGAAGTCGTCCGGGTTCTGGCCGGTCGCGTGCAGCGTGGCGTCAGACATCCAGCAATCGTCTCCCCTCGAAGGCGCGTCCGAGGGTCACCTCGTCCGCGTATTCCAGGTCGCCACCCACCGGGAGGCCGCTGGCCAGGCGGGTGACCTTGAGGCCCATGGGTTTGATCATGCGGGCGAGGTAGGTCGCGGTGGCCTCGCCCTCCAGGTTCGGGTCGGTGGCCAGGATCAGCTCCGTGACCGTCCCGTCGGCCAACCGCGCGAGAAGTTCCCGTATACGCAGGTCGTCCGGACCCACTCCCTCGATGGGGCTGATCGCGCCGCCGAGGACGTGGTAGCGGCCCCGGAACTCGCGGGTCCGCTCGATCGCCACGACGTCCTTGGGCTCCTCCACGACACAGATCACCGACGGGTCGCGGCGGGTGTCGCGGCAGATGTTGCACAGCTCCTCCTGCGCGACATTGCCGCAGACCGCGCAGAAGCGGACCTTCGCCTTCACCTCAAGCAGGGCCTGGGCGAGGCGCCGTACGTCGGTCGGCTCCGCCTGCAGGATGTGGAAGGCGATCCGCTGCGCGCTCTTGGGACCGACGCCGGGCAGCCGCCCCAGCTCGTCGATGAGGTCCTGGACCACGCCTTCGTACACGGACTGCCGTCCTTCCTGGTGTCTTTCAGTACGTACCGTAGTCGGCCGCCGGTGTCCGGAGGAAGGCGGTACGGGGGCTCGGATGGGTTCAGCGGGGGTTGCGGTTGTTCACGTCGCGTCGGAACGCGCGCCAGCGGGACCGGCGCCCTCCTCGTTCAGAACGGCAGGCCGGGGATGCCCAGGCCGCCGCCTCCGCCGCCGAGGCCCTGGGCGAGGGGGCCGAGCTTCTGCTGCTGGAGGGTCTGGGCGTTCTCGTTGGCCGCCTGGACGGCCGCGACGATCAGGTCGGCGAGGGTTTCCGTGTCGTCGGGGTCCACGGCCTTGGGGTCGATCTTGAGGGCGCGCAGCTCGCCGGAGCCGTTGACGGTGGCCTTGACCAGGCCGCCGCCCGCCTGCCCGTCGACCTCCGTGCGCGCGAGCTCCTCCTGGGCCCTCGCCAGGTCCTGCTGCATCTTCTGGGCCTGCTGGAGCAACTGCTGCATATTGGGCTGGCCACCACCGGGGATCACGTTCAGCTCCCTCGTACGAGTCCTTGCGAACGTCTCCGGGGACGTTCTTGCGGTCGCCACGAGCCTACGTGGTCGGCCCGGCCCGCGCTTTGCCACTCTTTCGGGTTAAGCCGGCGGGGATTCGTATACCTGATCAAGGGCAACTTCCAGGGGTAAAAGCGGTGAAACCGGGGTCTTCGCCACCCATTGGGAGGTAGGAAGGGTCCGGCCGCGTGCTGTCGTGCAGGAGCGTCGTCAGTAGAGGGAGTGCCGGGTGAGCCAGCCGGAGATGCAGCCCGAGGGGGGTCCCCAGGATGGGCGGGGTGAGGGGTCCGGGCTGTGGGCGGAGCCGTGGACGGCGGCGAGCGGGCCGTGGGCCGGGGATCTGGCCGGGCGGCCGTTTCCGCACGGGGACTGGGGGGCGCCCGCGGAACGGCTCGACGAGTTGTACCGGTGGGTGGAGCGGGCGGCGCTGGAGACCGCCGCGTGGTATCTCGCCGACCGGGTGTGGAAGCGGCTGGGGGCGCGGCTGCTGCGGGTCGGGGCGGCGGTCGGGGCGCTCGCCGGGGCCGCGCTGCCGCTCCTCGATCTCACGGGGGTGGTGGGCGGGGTCGCGCCCTGGGGGTATCTCGCCCTGTTGTGCTGTGTGGCGTGTGTCGCGGTGGATCGGTTTTTCGGGGTGACGTCCGGGTGGATGCGGGATGTGGCCACTGCTCAGGCTGTGCAGCGGCGGTTGCAGGCGTTGCAGTTCGACTGGGCGTCGGAGAGTGCGCGGGAGGTGCTGGGGCCCGCGGAGGGGACGGCCGGGGAGGCGGCGGAGCGGTGTCTTGGGGTGCTGAGGCGGTTCTCCGAGGACATCACGGAGCTGGTGCGGGTGGAGACCGCGGATTGGATGGGGGAGTTTCGGGGTGGGGGGGCTGTGCCGTTGGGGGGGCGGGGTGGGGGGGCCGTGTCTCGGCCGGAGGGGGGGACTGGGGGGCGGTTGTCCATGTTGCCGGGGGCTCGGCCGAATATGCCTCGGCAGCGGCCGCCGGAGGCGCGGTGAGTGGGGTCTGACCTGGCCTTTTTTCGCCCCCGCCGCCCCTACCCGTCCCGTCCCCAGGGGCTGTGCCCCTTCGACCCCGCCGGGGATCGGGGCCGTTTTTTCGCCTGCGGGTGGGTGGGGGCTGGGCGCGCAGTTCCCCGCGCCCCTGAAAAAGCGGGGGCTGCGCCCCGCTTTTTCATCGGCCCGCAGGGCCGTGTCTTTAAGGGGCGCGG
>NZ_JBSFVY010000068.1:0-16949 GCF_053592555.1 Streptomyces sp. NPDC002643 | reverse complement strand
CCGCAAATGTCACAGCCCCGCGCCCCTAAAGGCTTGGGGCTGCGCCCCGCCTTTTCAGGGGCGCGGGGAACTGCGCGAGCGACCCCCACCCACCCGCGGTCGCCCGGATACCGCGCCGTCCGAGCTCTCCGCCGGGGGCACCGTCAGGCGTCGGCGGCTGTCAGGCTCATCGGGCCGTAGATTTCCGTCGTGTCCTCGTAGAGGCGGACCTGTTCGGCGCCGCCCTCCAGCAGGGCCTTCCAGTTTTCGCCGATCCATGACTCGGCGTCTCCCTGGGTCGTGAACTCCTCGGGCTGGACCACGGGCTGGACCTCCGTCCCGTCGGCCTTCTCGAAACGCCACGTCCATGCCGCCATGTGAGCCTCCGTAGGTACCGGCCCGGCGCCGCACACAGCGCCGAGCAAGATCCGGTCGACCAGAGCCTAGGCCCTTACGGGGGATCATGTCCCGGACGCGGAGAGTCAGCGGGGGTCGACAGGCCCCTGCGGCTCGTTCCGTTCGGCGGCTCCGTCGGGTGCGCAAGACCTGCGGGTGGGGGCGGCGACGCGGGAAAATCGGGGTGTGGAACTCACTCTGCTCGGCACCGGTGCCCCGGCGGGACTCCCCCGCCCCGACTGTCCCTGCGCGGTGTGCGCGACCGCGCTCGGCGCCGCCGCGCGCGGGGCGACCGCGCTGCTCGTGGACGGCTCGTTGTTGCTGGACCTCACGCCCGGCGCCGCCCTGGCCGCCGCGCGCGCCGGGCGCTCGCTGAGCGGCGTACGGCAGGTGCTGCTCTCCCATCCGCACGACGGGCCCGCCCTGGAGGTGCCGGCGGGGCTGCCGCAGCCGGGGCGGGTGCCGGACGGGCGGGAGTTGGCGCTGCTCACCGGGCACCGGGTGCGGGCGCTGGCCCTGGACTCGCCGGGGACGGGGTACGCGGTGACCGGGCCGGGTGGGCAGCGGGTGCTGTATCTGCCGCCCGGGGGCGCCCCTGCGGGGGTCGGGGAACAGGAGGGCGGCGAGTCGTACGACATGGTGCTGCTCGATGTGTCGGGGCGGCCCGACGCTCTGGCGCGGTTGCGGGCCGTGGGAGCCGTGGGGGCCACCACCGATGTCATCGCCGTACACGTCGATCACGACGTGCCCTCGGGCGGGGAGTTGGCGCGGCGGCTCGCCGCGGTGGGGGCGAGGGCGGTTCCGGACGGGACGACGCTGACCGTGGGGGTGTACGAGGACGTGCCCGATGTGCCCCGGCGGACGCTTGTGCTCGGCGGGGCCCGGTCGGGGAAGTCCGTCGAGGCCGAGCGGCGGCTGGAGGCGTTTCCGAATGTGCTGTACGTGGCCACGGGTGGGCTGCGGGGCGGGGACACCGAGTGGGCGGCGCGGGTGGCGGCGCATCGGGAGCGGCGGCCGGGGTCCTGGCGTACCACCGAGACCTGCGACCTCGTACCGCTGCTGAAGGACGACGACGGGGCCCCGCTGCTCATCGACTGTCTGTCGCTGTGGCTGACCGATGTGATGGATTCCGTGGGGGCCTGGGACGACGCCGAGTGGGCGGGCGGCGGGGAGCGTGCGCTGCGGGCGCGGGTGGCCGAACTGGCCGACGCCGTACGGCACACCCGTCGTACCGTCGTCGCCGTCTCCAACGAGGTGGGCTCCGGGATCGTGCCCGCGACCGCCTCGGGCCGCCGCTATCGCGATGAACTCGGGCGGCTGAACGCGGCGTTCGCGGCGGAGTGCGAACACGTGCTGCTGGTGGTGGCCGGACAGGCCCTGCCGCTACGGAGTTGAGGCGCCGGGAGGCCGCCGCGTGGCGGGCGCCTGAAGGGTGGCGGGGGCGGGTGGGAGTGGTGATCGGCGCGCGAGGATGCGGTGCACGCGGGGTGGGAGAAGGGCGCGGGAGCGGGTGGTGAGGATCTCGTAGCCCGCCCTTTCGAGTTCGGCGAGCAGGTTGCGCAGGGGCATCAGGTGAAGGGGGCACGGGCGGTCGTACGGTCTCCAGGGGCGGCGGCCGCCGACCGGGAGCGTGCCGAACGGGCCTGCGGGGTCCGGGACTTCGAGGAGGAGATGGCCGCCGGGGCGCAGGACCGTGTGGGCGGCGCGGAGTTCCACGCGGGGGTCGGCGGTGTGTTCCAGATGGTGGAACATGCTGATCACGTCGTAGCGGGCGCGCAGCAGTGTGGTGATCTCCGGGTCGGTGAGCCGGCCCCGGTACGCCTCGTCGATGCGGCCCTCGTCGCGGGCCCGTTCGACGCGCGGGGTGGGGTCGAGGCCGTCGAAGGCGGTGTACGGGTGTACGGCCCGCGCGGCCTCCGCGAAGTAGCCGTGGCCGGTGCCCACGTCCAGCCAGCTCTCCGGCTCGGGGTACGGGAGCAGGGCGCGGGCGGCCAAGCGGTGGCGCCGGCGGCGCAGTCGGGCGGTCAGGCCGACGGGGACGTGGCCGCCCTCGGTGGGCTGCCGGTGGTGGCGCAGGAGCAGACCGTCCGGGGTGAGCCGGGGGTTCTGGAAGGTGTGGAAGCAGTCCAGGCATTCGTCCACCACGAATGTGCCCGGAGTACGCCGCGCTCCCTCCGGCGCACGCGCCCGCGTACGCAACTCCCGTGAGCCGCACCAGGGGCAGTCGTCCCGGCGCGGCTCATGGAAGGGATCGGCGCCCGGGGCGAGTCGGCCGGGGCCCGGCCTCGGGGAGGGCGCGGGGGAAGGGGAGGGCGAGGGCGGCATGACGTCTCCCGTGAGAGCGCGTGGAGCAGAGGTGAATATTCGCCTCAAAAAGGTACGTAAGCGATCTCGGTCCCGGGTGCAATGACGTGCCGGTGGCGCGGTGAAGGAGGTGCACGCGGCGGGGACATGGTGTGGCGCGGTCGCGTTCGAGCGCTGCCGGTACTGTTCGGCGAATGAGCTCGCTTAATCTCGACGACTTCACCGATCTGATCGAGCGCCCCGACGGCGGGGTGCGCCGCGACGCCGAGGCGCGGCGGGAGCGGCAGATCGTGCCGCCCGGGGCGCTGGGCCGCCTCGACGACCTGGGTGAGTGGCTGGCGGCGGCGCAGTCGGCGGTGCCGGTGCGGCCGATCGGCCGGCCCCGCGTGCTGCTGTTCGCGGGCGACCACGGTGTCGCCGAACTCGGCGTGTCGGCGCGGGATGCCGGTACCGCCGACCAGCTGGTGCGGGCCGTGCTCGACGGAAGCAGCCCGGTGTCCGTGCTGGCCCGGCGACTCGACGTACCCGTCCGCGTGGTCGACCTCGCACTCGACTGCGACCCGGACTCGCTGCCCGAGGAGGTCGTACGGCATCGGGTGCGGCGCGGTTCCGGGCGGATCGACGTCGAGGACGCGATGACGGCGGAGGAGGCGGAGGCCGCGTTCCGCGTCGGGGTCGCGCTCGCGGACGAGGAGGCCGACTCCGGGACCGATCTCGTCGTACTCGGTGATGTGAGCGTCGGGGGGACCACCGCGGCGGCCGTGCTCGTCGCCGGGTTGTGCGGGACCGACGCGTCCGTCGTGACTGGGCGGGGTGGGCGGGCCATCGACGATCTCGCGTGGATGCGCAAGTGTGCCGCCGTACGGGACGCCCTGCGGCGGGCCCGGCCGGTGCTCGGGGACCAGCTGACGTTGCTGGCGACCGTGGGTGGGGCGGATCTCGCGGCCATGACCGGGTTCCTGCTGCAGAGTGCGGTGCGGAAGATGCCGGTGATCCTCGACGGGGTCGTGTCGGCGGCCTGTGCGCTCGTGGCCCAGCGGGTCGCCTTCCGGGCGCCGGACTGGTGGCTGGCCGGGCAGAGCAGTGGGGAGCCGGCGCAGGCCAAGGCGCTGGACCGGATGGCGATCGAGCCGCTGCTCGACCATGGGGTGAAGGTCGGGGAGGGGGCGGGGGCGTTGCTGGCGTTGCCGCTGGTGCAAGCTGCGGCGGCCTTGGCCGCCGAACTTCCTGAGAAGAGCGCCTAATAGCTCGGGGGGAGTGGGTTGGTGGGCGAGTGCGGGTGAGTGGGGGCTGGTCGCGCAGTTCCCCGCGCCCCTGAAAAGCAGGGGCTGCGCCCCGATTTTCATCGGCCCGCACCCCCGTGTGCAGCCGAAAGCCTCGCTCAACCCGGCCCGTCGGGGGTGCCCCCGATCCAGTTCTGGAAGCGGCGGCTCGGGCCGAGCCAGCGGCGGTCGTGGTGGTAGGCCCGTAGCCAGGACTTGGCTCGGGCGCGCGGGCGGCGGCGGTAGAAGCGGCGGGCCCAGGCCGAGGTGGGGCGGGCCAGCCGGATCGCGCCGATGACGGCGATGAACGGGATGATCACCCCGAAGAGCGCCATCCGCGCCTTGCCCTTGCCGAGGGCGATCAGGGCGATCAGGAAGTTCGCCCCGATGGTGAGGATGGCGGCGCCTCGGTCCTGGCGTTCCTCCTCGCTGAGGTCGTTGACGCCGAAGGGCAGGAAGCCGCCCAGCATCAGGACGACCAGGGCCGCCGTCACGGCCACCACCTCGACGCTCTTGCGGCCCTCCTCCGACCAGTACACGTCGTCGAGGTGCAGGATCAGCGCGAACTCGTCCAGCACCAGTCCGATGCCCATCCCGAAGAGCAGGGCGGCGATCAGCGCCCCGAACCCGTGCCCGTCGCTCGCCACCGAGCCGAAGCCGCCGGCGACGGTGAGGAGGACTCCGGGGACCACATGGTGGATATGCACCCCGCCGGCGCCGCTGACGTTGCGGAACGGTCCCTTGCCCGCCCGGATGAGCCGGGTGATCATCCGGGTGACCAGGAAGGTCACGACGAACGCGGCGAGGGCGACGAGCAACGGCAGCTTGCCCGGCTCGACGATGTTCCGCTCCCACCAGTGGCCCATACGCGCACCTTATTCGGGTATGCCCCTTCCGCCTTGTCCACGGCTGCCGTTCGGGTACGTCGCGCTCCCCGTTCGCCGGGTAACCTGCGCCGGTGTCCACGCCCTCCGCCTCCGAACCGACGCCCTCCGCCTCCGAGCCGACCCTCTCCGACGGTCTCCGTTTCGCCTTCGGCACCCTCACCGCGCTGCCCGTCCGGGTGGACCGCTGGGACCGTGACGCGGCCCGCGTCGGAATGCAGTGCGCGCCCGTGGCCGGGCTGGCGGTCGGCCTCTCCTCGGCCGCGTTCGGCGGTCTGCTGCTGCTCCTGGGCGCGGGCCCGCTGCTCGCCGCCGTCGCCTCCGTCGCCGTACCGGCCGTCCTCACCCGTGGCCTCCACCTCGACGGCCTCGCCGACACCGCCGACGGCCTCGGCAGCGGCAAGCCCGCCGAGGACGCCTTGCGGATCATGAAGCAGTCGGACATCGGGCCGTTCGGGGTGATCACGCTCGTCTTCGTACTGCTGGCCCAGGTGGCGGCGCTGGCGGAGCTGTACGGCGGCTCGTGGGCGCGGAGTGCGGTGGCCGTGGTCGTCTCGGCGACCGCCGCCCGGCTGGCGCTGACCCTGGCCGCCCGTACGGGGGTGCCCGCCGCGCGGCCGGAGGGGCTGGGGGCGGCGGTGGCGGGGGTCGTCCCGGTGCGGGGAGCGGTGCTCGCCGTGGTCGCGGTCACGGTGGTGGCGGCCGGCGCGGGGGCGTTCGCCGGCGTGTACGACGTACGCCCCGCCCTCACGGTCCTCGCCTCCCTCGCCGTCGCCGAACTCCTCCTGAACCACTGTGTGCGCCGCTTCGGCGGGGTGACGGGCGATGTGTTCGGGGCCCTTGCGGAGACGGCGGCGGCCACCGCGCTGATCATGCTGACGTTCGGTTCGTGAAAGTCGGCGGGAAGGCCGACAGGGAAGTCAGCAGGCCTCCCGCCATGCCTCCAGCTCGTACTTCTTCAGCATCGAGCTGAACCCCAGCTCCCGGACCTCCGGGCAGAACTCCGAGGTCTTCAGCTCGTACTCGACGTGGAAGACGGCCTTGTCGGCGTCGATGAACGGGGTCATCGCGTCGCACTCGTCGAACTGCGCGCACTGCTCGTTGACGGCGAAGTCGAAGTCGTCGACCAGGGCCGGGATCTGGTCGAGGTCGTTCTTCAGGCCCACGGCCATCCCCCGGTCATGGGCGAGGCGGGCGATGAGGCGGTTGTAGCGGAGCTGGTCGGCGGCCTTGATCGGGAAGCCGGTCTCGTTGCGGTAGCCGTCCATGTTGTCGGGCTCGACGGCGTCGAAGCCCTTCTCCTCGCACATGTCGAGACGGGCGGCCATCAGGGGTTCGAGGACATCGAGTGCGCGGATGTCCAGCCAGCGTTCGCCGTCCCAGCCGTTGCTCTCGCCTATCACCGACTTCGGGAAGTCGTCGGCGTCGGGGCGCCAGTCCTCGAAGGCGCCGGTGGAGAGATAGCAGATGACCTTGCGGCCGTCGTCGTGGAGCGCGTCGACGGTGTCGGCCGATACGTCGAAGCCGTCGACGTCGTAGACGGGGACGTCGACGGAGGTGTCGACCGTGCCTCTGAGCTGCCACTGCCAGTCCAGCCCGGGCCGGGGCCGCCAGCGGCCGTCCACATCCGTCTCTTGGCTCTCCTTGCTCTCCTTGCTCTCCGGCTTGTCGTCGGATGCCGTGCCGCAGCCCGCGATCAGCAGGAGGGCGGTCAGCAGGGCGCTGCGGGCGAGGGCGCGGTTCATCGGGGCTCCAGGGCGTGGGGGAACGTACCCCACGGATGATCTCCCACGCCGGGTACCGCGCAGTGCACGGCCGCTCCCCGGGCTCGGGCGAGGGCCCCGACGTCGGCGTCCGGCGGTGCCCCGTACACGAGGTGGCAGACCTGGGTGCCGAGTCCGCCGCTGCCGCCGGGCCATGGCGGGAGGCGGCATTCACGGTAGTTCTCCCAGGTGCCCTCGAAGGTGACGACGAGGTCGGCGATGCGGGCGTAGGCGGGGTGGGGCGGGGTGCCGTGGTTGAGGGCGAGGGTGGAGCGGGGGCCCGCGCCCGCTCCCCAGACGGCCGTCGCGAGCCGCCGGTAGTAGTCGAACTCGTCCATTCCGGCGGCCACTTGGTCGAGGAAGGCGCCGTCGGCCCGGTACCAGGCGCGATGTCTGGTCAGATCGCGTACGACATCCGGGACGGCCCGGCGGCCGTACGCGGTGTCGACATAGCCGAGCACCCGTACGCCCGCCGTCCGCAGTCGGCCGCTGATCTGGAGGAAGGCCGGGTCGGGGGTGTCGCCGGGGCCGCAGGCCGGGTTGAGGACGACGCCGTAGAGGCGGGGGGCGGCGGCGACCAGGGCGTCCCATTCGGCGGGACGGACCGAGGGGTGCTCGTAGTAGGGCACGAGGAGGGGGCGGGTCCTGCCGGTCGGTGTCGTCACCGGTGTGCCGTCACCCTTCCCAGCAGACCGCAGACCAGGCCGATCTGGAGCACGGCCGTCACGGCGTAGACGGTCAGGCCGAACTCGTGGGAGCCGCCGTCCGCGTGGGTCGCCAGCGCCGTGGTCTGGACGAGGGCGGCACCGCAGCAGACGACGGCCGTACCGCGTACGGCGCCGTAGGACTGGAGCAGCAGCCCGGTCCACAGCACGACACCGAGGAGGAGCAGACCGGTGAGGTGGAAGCTGTCGAGGCCGGGGGCGTGCGGCCACAACTCGGCGGTGCCGTGGGCCAGGACGAGGAGGGAGGCGAGGTATCCGGCGAGGCACTGGACCAGGGTCACGGCGGTGGCCCGGCGGAAGGCGCCCGGGGTGCTGCTGGCGCGGAGCCCGGCGAGACCGCCGCCCCGGAAGCGGTACAGCAGCCATTCGGCGGGGCCCATGCTGAGCGTGAGCGCCACGGCCGCCGGGGCCGCGACCGTGCTGTGCTCGGCGTGCGGGATGAGCCCCCGGAAGGTCGCGAACATCACGAGGGCACCGGTGCCGAAGCCGAAGAGCCCGTACGGGAGGGAGGCCGCGAGCGGGGGTGCGGTGGGCCGCTCCGGGCTGGCGCCGGGAGCGCGGAGGGACAGCAGCGTGGCGAGCCGGGCGGCCGGCCGCTCGCCGGAGCCCGGCTTCGGTACGGCGCCGCCGACGCCCGGTGTCCGTCCGACGCCCGGTGTCCGTACGCCGCCCGCGTCCGGTGCCCGCTCGGCGTGATCGCCGCGAGGTGTCCGTACGGCGCCGACGCGGCTCGACTCCCCGACGGCCGGGGCCACTTCACGTGCCGCGAGGACGGTGACCACGGCCAGGGACCCGGCCAGCAGCACCAGTCGCGTCCAGCCGTGGACGTGCTCGACCTCGGCGAAGAGTCCGCCCGCCGCCATCGGCAGCAGGGCGTACAGCAGGAGGCGTTCGCGGCCCATGACCAGCAGGACGGTCGCGGCGGCGAGGTAGCAGGACTGGCCCACGGCCAGCGCGACGGCGCCGGACGGGGTGGCGCCCGCCGCGAGGAACGCGGTCGCCGAGCCCAGCAGCGCGCCGACCGGGGCGCCGAGCAGCAGACAGCGGCGGGCGGCGGCGCGGTCGCCGAGGCCCAGCCAGGTGTACGCGCGGTGGGCGAGGCCCTGGTTCCAGGTCCAGCCGGTGAGGGCGCCGGCGAGCAGCGGGACCGTTCCGGCGGGCAGGCCGAAGGCGTCGTGCGGGCCGGTGAGGAGGGGTGCGGCGAGGAGGTAGCCGAGGCCGGGCAGGGCGAAGACGACCCCGCGCAGCACACAGGCCAGCAGACCGATCTGCCAGGGGTCGGGGGCGGGGCCGGCCGGTTCGGGGTGGGCGCGCTCGACGCGTTCGTACAACTCCTCGGCGAGCGCGAAGGAGTTGCGGCAGCCGTACCGTTCGCGGATCTGGTCGTCGGACAGGCCGTCGGACTCCAGCAGGGCGGCGATCTCGTCCGGGTGGACGGCCGCCGCGATGAAGTCCCTGAGCCGGTCGGCGAGTTGGTCGATGGGGTCGGGCTTGGCCCAGCGGGGCGGCTTGGGCCGGGGCACCGAGGGGCGGGCGGCCGGACGGGCGCGGAGGCTTCCCTCGGTGGCGTCGGTGGCGCCGGAGGCCGTACGGAGGCTTTCGCTTCCGGTGCACGGTGTCGTACGCGGACCCTCGTGGCGTGGGGTCGAGGGTGGGCGGAGGCTGTCGGTCACCAGTCGCTCCCGTCGGTGGCCATGGTCCGGTACCAGGGGTCGCGCAGTTCGAGGGTCCAGTCGCCGACCGTCTCCTGCGCGGGCTCGTAGACCACCTCGTCGCGGCCCGCGAGTTCCCGGTAGATCGTGCGGAAGGCGTCGACCGAGCGGCGCAGCGTGAACCGGTCGATGACCCGCCGGCGGGCCGACTCGCCGAGTTCCAGCCGCCGTCGGCCGTCCCTCAGCAGCGCGAGCGCGGCCTCGGCCATGCGCTCCGGGTCGCGGGGCGGTACGACGATTCCGGTGTCGCCGACGGCCTCGCGGACCCCGCCGACGTCCGTGGCGACGGTCGTACGCCCGCAGGACATGGCCTCGATGAGGGAGAACGGGAAGCCCTCGGAGATGGACGACAGCATCACGACATGCCCGGCGGCGTAGGCACGCCACACCTCGTCGATGCGGCCCTCGAAGGTCAGCCCGTCGCCGACGCCCAGTTCGGCGGCGAGTTTCTCCAGGTCGGTGCGGTACTCGTCGCAGCCGGCCGGTACGGGGCCGAACAGCCGCAGCCGGGTGGTCGGGATCTCGGCGCGGACCAGGGCGTAGGCGTGGAGCAGGGTCTCCAGGTCCTTGATGGGGTCGATACGGCCGCACCAGGTGAGGGTGGGGGTGTCGGGTTCGGGTCCGGCGTGCGGGAAGGCCGCCGGGTCCACGCCGTTGTAGACGGTACGGATCTTGTCGGCGTCGGCGCCGCCGCGCTCCTCCCAGCGGCGGTTGTACTGGTTGCAGGGTGTGATGAGGTCGGCGGCGCGATAGCCGAGGGAGTTCAGTTCGCGGTGGAAGCCCAGCATGAACGCCTTCACGGGCCAGCTGCGGCTTTCGGAGCGGTCGCCGAGGTAGCGCTCGCGGAGGTAGATGCCGTGCTCGGTGAGGAGGAAGGGCACACCGTCCAACTCCCGGGCGGCGAGCGCGGGGAGGGCCGCGAGGCCGTTGCTCACCGCGTGGGCCACACAGTCCTCGGGGAGACGGGCGCCGAGTGGCCGCAGGGCGTGTTCGAGGAGGTCGGTGGCGGTGAGGGCGTCGTGGACGGTGGGCCCTGCGGCGGCCGTCGGCAGATGCGGCAGCGTCCAGATCCACATCAGCGAGCGCAGCGCGGACTCGGTGCGCAGGGCCGCCGACAGCCGTCCGGCGCGGGCGAGTTCGGCCAGCTCGTACAGCGCCTCGCCGAAGTCGCAGGCGGAGGTGGGGTCGAGGAAGGCGAGCAGCAGCCGCTCGTAGGCGTCGGTGAAGCGGCGGAAGGCTCTGCCGTACGGGGGTGTCCGGCGGCCGGGGCGGGGGCCCCAGGTCGGTACGCGGGTGTGGCGGTGGACGTTGGGCGGGAGGTCCCAGGTCACGGGTTCGCGGCCGGTGCCGGTCAGGGACACGACGTGGAAGCGGGTGTCGGGCATCGCCCTGATGATTTGGTCGCACCAGGTGCTGACGCCGCCGTGGACGTGGGGGTAGGTGCCTTCTGTGAGCAAGGTTACGTGGTGGCCGTTGCGCATGGCTGCGCGGGTCCCCCTTTTTGATGTGCGGATGATGTGCGGGGGACCGCGCCCCGGAACCCGACTGCGGGTGGGTGGGGGCTGGTCGCGCAGTTCCCCGCGCCCCTTAAAGGCCGGGGGCTAGGGCAAGTTGAGGCTTACCGTCGGCTGTGGTGATTCGGGTGTCGTCCAGGCCGAGCGGGCGCCCGCGTACGGGGTGCCGAACTCCGTGGTGCCCAGGGGTTGTTGCTGGGTGGTGCCCTCGGGGGCCGTCAGTGGGATCTGGGTGCCGGGCGGGGTCTTGATCGTGACCGTTTTGCCGATGCGGTAGGCGGTGACCGTGCCGTTGGCGAGGGCCGTCTGCCAGGCGGATCGGCGTTTGAGTTCGGTGCCGATCGCGCTCTGGCGGGGGTTCTCCAGCGGGGTGTTGGCGGCGTAGAGGGCGCGGTAGTCGGCGAGGACGCGGTCCAGTACGGGGTAGAGCAGGCGGTCCTCGGCCAGGTTGGACTGGTGGGCGTAGTGCGGGCGCGGGTCGTTGCCGGTGGCGTGGAGGAGGGCGGTACGGGCCTCCTGCGGGACGATGTGCGACGCGTAGCCGGTGGCCGGGTCCAGCGGGGCGGCGAGGCAGGTGGAGGTCGCGCTGTTCTCGCAGATGCCGCTGCCGCCGTCGGCCGCCGAGGTGTAGACCCAGTTGTACTCGTCGGTCATCTCCTCGGCGGTGCCCACGTTGTAGTACACGTTCATCGGGTGGCGCGGCACGGTCAGGGCCTGGCCCACGGAACGCTGGTCGGGCTCGCGGGAGTTGTCGGAGGCGATCCAGCTGACACCGTTGTCGGCGAGCGCGCCGGCGAGGTTCGGGTTGTCGTCCGGCTGCTGGGGCAGGGTCTTAAGGCCCGAGTGCTCGCCGGTCACCAACTCGCCGCGCTGGACGGGGAGTCCGTGGGCGAGGGCCCAGTCGTGGTTGTCGCGGATCTGCGCGGAGATCTCGGCCCGGCTCAGGTAGCGGGTGGTCCCGTCGGCGTTCTCGGCGCAGCTCCAGGGGACGGTCGAGGTGTCCTGGAGGCAGCCGAGGTACTGGTGGGTGTAGGTGTGGTTGATCCAGCGGTAGGCGGCCCGGTCGGCGAGCAGGCGGTCGGTGAGGGCGTCGGTACCGCCGTGCTGCTCCTTCCACTCCTCGCCGCTGCCGCCGTTGTAGACCATGTCGAGGGTGAGGCCGCTTGACTGCTGCCACTGCTTGGCGTGCGCGGCGTCGGCGGCGGTCATCCGGATCGGGGAGGTCTCCTCGCCGCAGTCGAAGCTGCCGGGGGTGCAGTCGCGTTCGCTGTCCCAGCGGCTGTCGGGTGAGAAGACGTCGTCGATGTGGAGGGCGAAGTAGTTGCGGCTCCGGCCGAGATGGACGCCGTCCGTGAGCCACTCCACGATGCCTCGGGCCAGCACCCGGAACTGCCGCTGGTGCTGGTTGTGGGCGAAGGTGACGACCAGCTCGCGGCGCCCGTCGTGCGCGTACTCGCCGACCAGGCTGCCCCGGCCGGAGCCATCGGGCACCTCGATGTCGACGTAGCTGGTGAAGCCCGGGCGGGGCCGGGCGACGAAGGCGTAGCTCTCCGATACGTCCGGGGAGTTGTCCTCGAAGGCGACGGGGCCGTCCAGGTATCCGAAGAAGCCGGCCTTTCCGGCGTCGGTGACGGCGGCGGTACGGCCGTCGAGGGAGCCCGCGTAGCCGCCCTCGCCGGTGTGGTCGAGGCCGACGCCGGGGTGCGCCCAGGTGTAGGCGTCGACCTGGGGGATGCTGTACGTCCGCTCGTAGCTCTCCAGGGCGCTCTGCTCGGGCGAACCCTCGCCGAACGGGGCCTCGTTGGGGAGCACCACGCCCTGGTATCTGGCGCGGGGGGTGCCGCCCACAGTGTCGCTGAGGAAGGCGGCGTCGACGGTCGGGCGGCCCGGGTCGTCGAGGTCGAGCCTCGTGTAGGGGATGCCGTTGCTCTTCAGCTCGGCGGTGATGGCCTGGACGGGGCTGTCGCCGTTGTCGACGACCAGGACCTTCAGATCGATGCGGGGTGCGGGGGCCGCCGACGCCCCGGGTGTCACCCCCGGGCCCGCCGTCAGCAGTCCTGCGGCGGCCATGACGGCGGCCGCGTCCCTCCATCTGCGCGCGTGGTAGGCCATGTACGCCCCTCCCCCGCCAGGCTCCCCCGATCTCGAACCCGGGCGGATCTGCGGAAATGACGGAAATGATGCAAACCGATGAGCTGATCACTTCGGGATCAGGGACGAGTGTGACCCAGGTCATGGGTTGCGAGGGCCGAGAAGTGACCATGAGGCCACACAGGGGTGAACGTCCGCAGGAGTGATCGAAATCAGGAGGCGCGATAGGGCCTGTCGTTTGGATCACGCCGGCTTCGGGCCGCGGCGTCTCGATGCTGCCGGTGAGCGGGGCGATGGGGGTACCTCCCGTGGTGGGGGCACCTCCCGCTCGAACGAAGCTGAGAGTGGGGGAGAAGCCGAGCGTGGGGGAGTTGGCGACTGACGACAACGCCGCTGGGGGTCCCCCCACGCCCTTGAGGCAGTGGGGGAGTGCGTGCCACACCCCGCGGCCCAGGCGTGATCCAAACGACAGGCCCTAGGGATCACCCTATGGCGAAGTCATGGGGATCTCCCTGCGTGGTCGGGGGTGAAAGTCAGGGACGCTGGTCGGAGCGGACGGTGTGGGGGCTACGGGGTACGCAACTCCCCCACGCCCCAGGTCCGGCGGGCCGAACAGGGCCTAGGCTCGTTCTCTGCACGTCGACCTATCCGTTCGGCCACCGAAACTCAATCGGAAGCGAGATTTCACCACCGTGACTGCTCTCACTCTCAGCACCGCCGCCGTGTCGGGCCTCCGCGCCGACGCGATCGTCGTCGGTGTCGCGAAGGGCTCCGCACCCAAGTCGGGGGACCTGGTCGTCACGCCGGGCGCCGAGGCCGTGGACGAGGCGTACGACGGCAAGCTGGCCGGCATCCTCACGACACTCGGCGCCTCCGGCGCGGAGGGCGAGGTGACGAAGCTGCCCGCGCCGTCCGGCTTCAAGGCCCCGCTCGTGGTGGCGGTGGGCCTGGGAGCGGAGCCCGACAAGGACGGCTCGTTCGGCGGCGAGGCGCTGCGCCGGGCCGCCGGTGCCGCGGCCCGGGCGCTGGCCGGTTCGAAGAAGGCCGCGTTCGCGCTGCCGCTGGCCGACGCCGACGCCGTGGGCGCCGTCGCCGAGGGCGCGCTGCTCGGGGCGTACTCCTTCGACACGTACAAGGAGAACGGCCGTCAGGCGAAGGGCGCCGGCAAGGACGCCAAGGGCAAGAACGGCAAGGCGCCGCTCGCCGAGGTGGCTCTGCTCGGCGCGAAGCCGCGCGACCGCGCCCACAAGGCCGCCGCCGAGCGCGCCATCGCCGTGTCGGAGGAGCTGAACCGCGCCCGCGACCTGATCAACACCCCGCCGAACGACCTGAACCCGGCCGCGTTCGCCGCGATCGCCCAGGCCGCCGCCAAGGAGCACGGCCTCAAGGTGGAGGTCCTCGACGAGAAGGCGCTGGCCAAGGGCGGCTACGGCGGCATCCTCGGCGTGGGTGCCGGGTCGGCGTCGACGCCCCGGCTGGTGAAGCTGTCGTACACCCATGGCAAGGGGAAGAAGCACCTCGCGTTCATCGGCAAGGGCATCACCTACGACTCGGGCGGTATCTCGCTGAAGCCCGCCGGGCACAACGAGACGATGAAGTGCGACATGAGCGGCGCCGCCGCCGTGTTCGCCGCCGTCGTCGCCGCCGCGCGGCTGGGGCTTGAGGTCAATGTCACCGGGTGGCTCGCCCTCGCCGAGAACATGCCGTCCGGCTCCGCCACTCGGCCGGGTGACGTCCTGCGGATGTACAGCGGCAAGACCGTCGAGGTGCTCAACACCGACGCCGAGGGGCGGCTGGTGCTCGCCGACGCGCTCGCCAAGGCGTCGGAGGAGAAGCCGGACGCGATGGTGGACGTGGCGACACTGACGGGCGCGATGATGCTGGCGCTGGGGAACCGGACGTTCGGGATCATGGCCAACGACGACGCGTTCCGGTCGGCGGTGCATGAGGCCGCCGAGGCGGTGGGTGAGGCGTCGTGGCCGATGCCGCTGCCGGATCATCTGCGCAAGGGGATGGACTCCCCGACCGCCGACATCGCGAACATGGGGGAGCGGTACGGGGGCGGGCTCGTCGCCGGGTTGTTCCTGAAGGAGTTCGTGGGTGAGGGGGTCACGTGGGCGCACCTCGACATCGCGGGGCCCGCGTTCAACGAGGCGGGGCCCTTCGGGTACACGCCCAAGGGCGGCACCGGGAGCGCCGTGCGGACTCTGGTGCGGCTGGCGGAGTTGGCTGCCTCGGGTGACCTGGGGTGATGGTCGCCTAACAGCTCGGTCCGATCCGCTGTGTGGCGAGTGCCGGGGCGTGGGGGTTGTTCGCGCAGTTCCCCGCGCCCCTTCAGGTCGGCTGCGGTCGGCCTTTGTGACAAGTGAGCGTGTGGTGTCTCACACCCCAGCCCGGCGTCTCGTTCTCTCTCGACAAGTGCGAAGATGGGGCTCGGCAGGACAGGGCCCCACCGAAGGGCCGAAACAGAGCGGCCGGACACCAGCCGACCGACCGGTCATCCCCGTACGGGACAAAGGTGCCGGCGTAGGCGCACATGCATGGAGGACGTGACGTGGCGAACGACGCCAGCACCGTTTTCGACCTAGTGATCCTCGGCGGTGGTAGCGGTGGTTACGCCGCGGCCCTGCGCGGGGCTCAGCTGGGCCTGGACGTCGCCCTGATCGAGAAGGACAAGGTCGGCGGCACCTGCCTGCACCGGGGTTGCATCCCCACCAAGGCCCTGCTGCACGCGGGCGAGATCGCCGACCAGGCCCGCGAGAGCGAGCAGTTCGGTGTGAAGGCCACGTTCGAGGGCATCGACATCGCCGGGGTCCACAAGTACAAGGACGGTGTGATCTCCGGCCTGTACAAGGGTCTCCAGGGTCTGGTCGCCTCCCGCAAGGTGACGTACATCGAGGGTGAGGGGCGTCTGTCCTCCCCCACCTCCGTCGACGTGAACGGCCAGCGCATCCAGGGCCGCCACGTCCTGCTGGCGACCGGCTCCGTGCCGAAGTCGCTGCCCGGTCTGGAGATCGACGGCAACCGCATCATCTCCTCCGACCACGCCCTCGTCCTGGACCGCGTGCCGCAGTCCGCGATCATCCTGGGCGGCGGGGTCATCGGCGTGGAGTTCGCCTCCGCGTGGAAGTCCTTCGGCGCCGACGTCACCGTCATCGAGGGCCTCAAGCACCTCGTCCCGGTCGAGGACGAGAACTCCTCCAAGCTTCTTGAGCGCGCCTTCCGCAAGCGCGGCATCAAGTTCAACCTGGGCACCTTCTTCCAGAAGGCCGAGTACACCGCCGACGGCGTCAAGGTCACCCTCGCCGACGGCAAGGAGTTCGAGGCCGAGGTCCTGCTGGTGGCGGTCGGCCGCGGTCCCGTGTCCGCCGGTCTCGGGTACGAGGAGGCCGGGGTCGCCATGGACCGCGGCTATGTCCTCGTCGACGAGTACATGCGGACGAACGTCCCGACCATCTCCGCCGTCGGTGACCTGGTCCCGACCCTCCAGCTCGCGCACGTCGGCTTCGCCGAGGGCATCCTGGTGGCGGAGCGGCTGGCCGGTCTGAAGACGGTCCCGATCGACTACGACGGTGTCCCCCGTGTGACGTACTGCCACCCGGAGGTCGCCTCCGTGGGCATCACCGAGGCCAAGGCCAAGGAGATCTACGGCGCGGACAAGGTCGTCGCTCTGAAGTACAACCTCGCGGGCAACGGCAAGAGCAAGATCCTCCAGACCGCGGGCGAGATCAAGCTCGTCCAGGTCAAGGACGGTGCCGTGGTCGGCGTCCACATGGTCGGTGACCGCATGGGCGAGCAGGTCGGCGAGGCCCAGCTGATCTACAACTGGGAGGCCCTCCCCGCCGAGGTCGCCCAGCTCATCCACGCGCACCCCACGCAGAACGAGGCGCTCGGCGAGGCCCACCTGGCCCTCGCGGGCAAGCCGCTGCACTCGCACGACTGACCCCTCGGTCGACGAAGCGACGATCCAGACTTCCGCAATTTCGTAAGGAGCAACAGAAACCATGGCGGTTTCCGTAACCCTTCCGGCGCTCGGCGAGAGCGTCACCGAGGGCACTGTCACCCGCTGGCTGAAGGCCGAGGGTGAGCGCGTCGAGGCCGACGAGCCCCTGCTGGAGGTGTCGACGGACAAGGTCGACACCGAGATCCCCTCCCCCGCCGCCGGTGTGCTCGCGTCCATCAAGGTCGCCGAGGACGAGACGGTCGAGGTCGGCGCCGAGCTGGCCGTGATCGACGACGGCACCGGTGCGCCGGCTGCCGCGCCCGCCCCCGCCGCCGAGCCCGCTGCGGCTCCGGCCGCGGAGGCCGCCGGGGCGCAG
>NZ_JBSFVY010000067.1:0-17030 GCF_053592555.1 Streptomyces sp. NPDC002643 | reverse complement strand
ACGAACGCAAGGCCGAACACTTCCTGGCCTTCACCGCCATCGCCTGCAGCCTCATCTGCTACCGCAGACTCACCAAATGAGACGACGCCTTAGCCCTGACGGCCGGAACATGGCCAACAATTGAGCCTCCGGTTTCACATGATGCAGGAGGTCACAAATGGTCGCCGTCGCTCTGGTGCACAGCACCGCGCTGATGACGGAGCGGCTCCCCGAAAAGCCTCCGGCATGGCTGACCCGCGGTGAGCGGACCTTCGCCTATCCGTACAAAGACTGGAGGAAGCCGCGCGTCTGGTGCCTCGCCTTCTTCACGGACCGTCACGCCCGCTATGAGCAGCGCAGGATCATCGGGGTGGGCGGCGTCTTCCCGGGCAGGCGGTCGGGTACCTACGAACGCGCCCTGCTCGCCCGCGACTTCACCGCACTCCGGGTTCCGCTGCCGCTCGTCGACCTTGAGGGCGCGATGGGGGCCAGCCGCCGATTCCTCAAGGACGACGGTCGTTTGTCTCCCGCGGCCGGCGACAACCTGCTCGCCGCCATCCGGCATCTGCGGCCGGAACTGAATGAGACGCTGGATGGCCTGGAGAACAGCCTGGGGGCCAATCCTCCTACAGGTCGGGAGGGAGAACAGCGGAGCTTTGAGAAGGACGCGATGGGCACCGTCATGGAGACGTTCGGCGCGGACCGCGATCCACTCGAAGCGTGGCAGCAGCCGCTCAGTGGGGACGATCCTCGCTCCCGATCCGTCCCCTTCATCGAAGGGATGCCCGACCTCCGGCAGATCGAGGACCAGCAGATCGTTCACGACTACCTGCGCTTCCCTGGCATGGAGGGCGAAGATGCCGTGCAGGTCGGCTGGCGGATCTACCGCCGCAGCTCCGAGTCCCACCATCGGTTGTTCGTGTACAACGCCAACCGCACGAACGCCGAGACCGTCATGGGCGTCGACATGATTTACGTGAACGAGCACGCTCGAAGCGTGGCCATGGTCCAGTACAAGCGGATGCGTCAGAGCGGGCCCGGCTGGGTGTACTGGCACGACGCCACCGGCGAGCGGGAGTTGAAGCGGATGGAGACCGTCGACGACCAGTGCAAGGCCGAGGACGAGTGGGCTCGGACCAGCCAGGAGGGGCGGACGACGCTGGGGGATCCACGCCTGGTCCCCACGCCCAGTATGGTCAAACTGTGCCGAACCACTCCCTTCATGATGAACTCTGCCGCCCTCATCCCCGGCATGTATCTGACGCGGGAGCACTTCCAGGAACTGCTTCAACGCCCTGAGGCCGACGGGCCGTCCGGCGGGACACGCATCGTCGAGGAGTCGGTTCCCCGGTACCTGAACAACACCACCTTCACCACGCTGCTCAGGGACGGATGGATCGGCACGCGCGGCACCGGCTGGGACTACGTCATCAACCTGATACGCGAGAGCCTGTCCGCCAACGGGCCGGGCTCCGTCGTCGTGGGGATGCATCGGAGTGAGGTCCCACCCGGCAACCGCCGAGTCAACTGACCCGCGCCGCAGGCGGACGGCGATCGAGGCGATCCGGCTGCCCTGGCACGTACGGACCGGTCTCGCGAATCGGAGCCGGTCAGTAAGGTGATCGTAGTCTTCTGGAGGGGGCGCGGATGGCGACGCTGGGGATGCACCGGGACTTCCTGCTGGAGTTCGCGGCGTTGGAGAAACCAGTCCAGAAGCGGGTCTTCGAGGTGTTCGAGAAGTTCGCGGCAGCCACGCACACTGGGCTGCACCTGGAGAAGCTGACTCACCAGAAAGATCCACGGCTGCGGACCATCCGCATCACCGGATTCTGGCGCGGCGTCGTCCTCAAGGGTGAGTCGGGCGACAGCTACCTGCTGCTCAAGGTGCTTCCCCATGACAAGGCCAACGACTGGGCTGCCAAGCACCGCGCGTCGGTGAACGAGGCGACGCAAGGCATCGAGATACGCAACGACGTGGCCCTGGAACGGGCCACGGCGGGGCTGCGTGCGCTGGCCGTCGAGGAACCGACCCGCCTGTTCCCCGCCTCCAACTACCCGGACAAGGTGCTGCGCAGCCTCGGTGTGGACGAGGAGATCCTGCCGATAATCCGGCTGATCCCTGACGAGGATCATCTGGAGGCACTGCACAAGGTGATGCCGGAGCATCAGTACGACGTACTGTTGGGGCTCGCGACCGGCATGAAGCCCGAGGCGATCGACCGGGAACTGGTGCAGGCGTACGCCCGGACCGCAGCGCGGACCCCCGCGGCCGACGAGGGTGACGAGCTGGGCATCGCGATGGCCCGTTCCCGCGGCCGGGTCGCGCTCGTGTCGGGCCCCGTCGAACTGCAGGGAATCCTGGAGCGGCCGTTCGACGCCTGGCGGGTCTTTCTGCACCCGAGCCAGTACCGGGTGGCGTATCACGAGGGCTACGCCGGGCCGGCCCGGGTCACCGGCGGGCCGGGCACGGGCAAGACGGTGGTCGCCCTGCACCGGGCGTACCACCTGGCCCGGCAACTGCCCGAGGAGGCCCCCGACGGATGCGTTCTGCTCACCACCTTCACCAGGGATCTTGCGGCCGAGCTGGAGCGCTGTCTGACGCTGCTGGTCGAGGAGGAGAACGTCCGAGCGAAGATCCGGGTGGTCAACGTCGACGCCCTGGCCAACGAGATCGTCCGGGCGGAGCGCGGCGGCGCCCCACTGAAACTGGTCTTCGACCAGAAGGAGATCACCGCCCGCTGGACGCGCATCGCGCAGCGGTTGGGGATCGACTTCACGGACGTCTTCCTCGACCAGGAGTGGCGTCAGATCGTCCTCGCGCAGGCCCTGACCGAACCGGAGGAGTACCTGAAGGCGCCGCGCACCGGCCGTGGCACCGCGCTCCCGCCGCTGAAACGCCTTCAAGTATGGCGAGCCGTCACCGCGTTCGAGGAGCAATTGCGCCAGGCCGGCGAGTGGACGTTCCTTCAGGTGTGTGCGGAGGCGGCACGTCTCCTGGACGGCCGGGAACAGAGGCCGTACCACCATGTCGTGATCGACGAGGCGCAAGACCTACACCCCGCGCAGTGGCGGTTCCTGCGGGCCCTGGTCGCTCCCGGTCAGGACGATCTGTTCCTCGCTGGTGACACTTACCAGCGGATCTACGGGAACCGGGTGTCGCTGCGCTCGCTCGGCGTCCAGGTCGTCGGCCGCTCGCACCGACTCCGGATCAACTACCGCACCACGCAGGAGATCCTGGCCTGGTCGGCCTCACTGCTGACCGGTGAGGAACCGGACGACATGGACGGCGGGAGCGAGACGCTGGCGGGATACCGCTCCACCATGCACGGAGAGCGGCCGGAGACGGTCAGGTATGCCACAAAGCCTGAGGAGATCGAGGCGCTGGTGGCCCGTGTGCGGGATTGGACCGGCGCAGGGGTGCAGGCGGAGGACATCGGGGTGGCAGTGCGCTACGTCCAGCTGGGGCGGGACATCGCCCTGGCCCTGGAGCAGGCCGGACTTGCCGCGTGCGTGCTCGGTGCCGGGCGCAGTGGCGCCGGTGTTCGGATCGGCACTATGCACCGGATGAAGGGGCTGGAGTTCCGTTGCGTCGCCGTCGCCGGGGTGAATGACGGCACCGTGCCGATGAAGTCGGCCGTCACCGCGGTCGAGGTCGACGCCCAGCAGCACCAGGAGGACCTGAACGGCGAACTGAACCTGCTATTCGTGGCGTGCACGCGGGCGCGCGAGGCGCTACGGGTGTCCTGGCACGGGGCGCCGAGCCCGTTCCTGGCGCCGGTCGTCAACCCGCGCCCGTAGTGTTTATAGGTCCCGCCCGCCATGGCTGCCGGCCCCATGCGTGACGTGCGTGGGGCCAGCAGGGTGTCGTCGCCCCACACCCCACTTGAGGGGGGCACGGAGGGTGTCAGGGAGTGCCCGGGTTCTCGTCCACCATACGGCGGGCCTCCGCCAGGGCCGCCGTATGCGCGAACCACTCCAGCACCGCGCAGATCTCCTCGCTGTGCGCGGCGAAGACCTCCACCGCGAAGGACGGGCGAAGGTCCAGTTTCGCCTCGGCCAGGTCGATGCCATCGATCCCGTCCAGGCGGTTCATCAACTCGCGCCGCAGCGGCTCGTCATCGAACGGGTGACGCTTCTTCAGGTACTGGAACACGACCTCGACGGTGCCTGAGACCGGGTAGAGAGCCAGGGGCCACAGCTCTCGGGAAGCGGGGGCGTCGCCGAAACGCACTGTGGGGAAGCAACTGGTCTCGCTCGCTCGGCCGCGAGATGACCACCCTGCTGCTCCCAGAAGCGCAGGGCGTCCAGGACGCCGTCGACGGTCTCCTCTGTCTGGTTGTCGCGCAGCTGCGTTTCGAACCGGCCGGAAGCTGACAGCTGCTCGTCACCGTCGGCCTGCGGTGACGGCTCGGCCTCATCATCGGCGACGTCCTTGCCCAGCAGGGCCGCCAGGTCGGAGGTCGTCAGCCGGTGGGATCGGCGGGCCCGGCCCGCGTCGTCGAAGGAAACTCCCTCGGCCTCCAGACGGGTTCGCACATCACCGAGGTCCTGGCCATCCGGCCACCTGAAGCCCGCCGAGACGCGGCCGTCCGCCGTCAGCACCCGGTAGGCGCCGTGCAGGCCCACCTTGGACGCCAGATGCTGGCCGACCGGGACGGCGTGGGTGCCGATCAGCGCCGCGACATCACCGTACGTCGTCCACGTCCCGGCCGGCATGGCGAGAAGCGCAGCCCGCAGCTCCTTCCAGCCGGACCACTCGTCGTCCACCGGGACCGTGCCCGCGACGGGGCCGGGCCACAGCCGTACCACCCGGTCGGCGAGGGCAGCGGCACGATCAAGGATCTCCGCCTTGCCCCAGCGCTCCCGCCCCGCGATCTCCTGGTTCATCCGCAGGGAGCTGAAGTCCAGGATCTCCTGTTTGCGGCGGAACGGATGGTTCGAGAGCTTCGCGTTGTCGGCCGAGAGGGTCAGGTTGCCCAGGGTGTGGACCAGTAGGGCGTGGAGTTCCTCGGGGCCCTGTCCGTCCTCGGTCTCCTCGGCCAGCAGGTCCAGCCACTGGTGTGCGGGTCTCTGCGGCAGCACGTGTTCGACGGTCAGGTGCGCCTTGGCGTAGTCGACTGGTTCGCTGGCTCCGTAGCTCTCCTCCAGCCTGCGCAGCACCTGGAAACGCTGGTTGCTGCGGCCCGCCTTGTAGAAGGGCCGGGTGCGGATCGCCTCGCGGACGGCGTTGTCGTCGGGCCAGACGCGGGCACCCGTCTTGCTCTTCGACAGGAAGCGGCTTACGGCCTCGGCCGGGTCGTCGTCCTTCTCCATCTCCTTGGCCATCTCCATGAACACCCGGTTGCTGCCCGTGGTGGAGTGCCCGGTGAACAGGCGCCGCACCATGTAGCTCTCGGCGTATACCAGTGCGCGGGCGGCTTGGTGCGGTGTGGCTTGCCCGTCGTCCACGCGGTCGAGCAGATGGAGTGCCAGCGGGTAGTGGGTCTGGCCACCCCACCGGGAGAGCCTCTCCAGAACTTCGCGCAGCTCCGGGTCGGGCTCCCGCTCGGGTTCCAGGATCCGCATCAGACGCTCCGCCCGGCGGGCCAGGGAGGCGATCTCGGCCTCCAGGGCCGCTTCGTCGGAACTCAGGGGCTCCAGGCGCTTCTTCTGGTCCCGGTAGATCTCGCTCTGCTTCGCCCGGCTGTTGCCGGCCACCACCAGGTCGAGCCAGACGAGGAGTTCGAGGTTGGCGGGGCCCAGCCGTTCCTGCATGGGCAGCCACAGATTCTGGTAGACGGACTCGCCCCGGGTCGGCAGACACATGAAGAGGTAGTTGCGCAGGAGGTCGCTCTGGCTGAGTCCGACCCCCGTGTTGTTGATCGACTCGAAGATCCGGTAGACGTTGTCGCCCTCCGACGCGGTAATCTCCACGATCGACAGCAGACCGCTCAGCACGGTCTCCACCGCGTCCGTCCACGTCTCACCGGCGTTTTCCTCGCCTTCTGCGAGGGCGCCCAGAAAGAACCGGTAGGCGGCGCCCACGTTGCCGGGGCCGCCCGCCCTCGGTGAGCTCTCGACACAGGCGGTGAAGGCGTCGCGGTCCGCCTGCGTGGGCAGAAGCCGGTAGTGGTCGTCGCCGCTTCGGTATTTGTTGACGAGCACGAGGTCGTGGATGCGCTCGGCCTTCTGCTCCGCGCCGCGTTCCCGGTGGCGGTCGCGCAACGCCGTGAAGGCCAGCATCAGGGTGGTGAGCCGCTGCTGGCCGTCGACAACGAGCCAACGCTGCATACCACCGGCGGTGATCCGGCCCGGGGCCAACACCACGGAGCCGAGGAAGTGCGCCGCGGGGGGCCGTCCTTCCAAGTGCTCCTCGACCAACTCCTGAACGTCGTCCCAGAGTTGCCGCAGCTCATCCCGCTGCCAGCTGTAGGTGCGCTGATAGAGCGGCACTTGATACTGCTTCTCGCCCTGGACGAGCTCGTTGAACGTGGTCTCCTGCGCGTGCACGCGTGTCTTTCCCCCCGCTGGGTCCCGGACGACCCATTTTCCACCATCGGGGTGCGTGTGTCCTCGTCCTCGACTGGATCAGTAGCGGTGACGTGTCTTTCGAAAGCCGGGCCTCCCAGCTGTACGGGGGCGCACAAAGGCACGCTGCCACACAATTTCGGGCTCGAAGGGGGACTCCGCAGAAGCCACATGATCGGCCGGGTCTGCCGTAGAAGACGCGATTACGCCACTACTCGGGACGCGACCTCGACGAACTAACGCGCTGCAGCACTATGGTGCGTGATGTGCGACGCCCTCTGGTTCTCTTCGACCTCGACAACACACTCGTGGACCGGCGGGGAACGCTCGCGGACTGGGCCGCCAAGTTCATCGCCCGGCACCGTCTGGCGGACGAGGAGCGGGCGTACGTCCTGAGCATGGTGGCAGAGCGGGCCTATCCGTCCACGTTTGACGCGATCCGTATTCGGTACCGGCTGCCCATGTCGACTGCGGAGCTGTGGCGCGCGTATTGCACCGACATCGCGGCCATGGTGTCGTGCCCACCTGGGGTCCTCGACGGCCTGGACGAGTTGCGCGCGGTCGGCTGGCGAGTGGGGGTGGCCACCAACGGTGCAGTGGACATCCAGCGCGCGAAGCTGCGAACCGCCGGTATTGCCGAGCGCGTGGACGGCGTCTTCGTCTCCGATGAGGCCGAAGCACGCAAACCGCAGACCCAGCACTTCGCCCTGGCTGCGGCCCGCTGCGGCACCGCGCTCGGCGACGGCGGCTGGATGGTCGGTGACAACCCCGTAAACGACATCTGCGGCGGACGCTCTGCGGGGCTGAGCACCATTTGGATCGGCAACGACCGTTCCTGGCCGCTGGACGATTCCGGGCCGGACCACACGGTGCCGCATGCACGTGCTGCCATCGACCTGCTGCTTCAGCACTCCGCAGGCAACACGAGGACCACGACATGACGCACACCATCGGGCTGTTGCACCCCGGCAGCATGGGATCAGCCTTCGGCGCCCAGCTGCGCTCCGGCGGCCACATCGTCCTGTGGTGTCCTGACGGACGCAGCGACGCAACCCGCCGCCGGGCCGAGCACGCGGGTCTCGAAGCCGAGGCGCTGGCCGAGCTCGTCTCCCGCTCCGACGTGCTGCTCTCTCTATGCCCTCCCGCCGCAGCGGAGGAGACTGCTGCGCAGGTGGCCGAGCTCGGGATGGCCAGCGCGGGCGTGATCTATGTTGAAGCGAACGCCGTCTCGCCGACGCGCGTGCAGCGCATCGCCGACCGCTTGGCCCCGATGCCGGTCGTCGACGCCGCCGTGGTCGGATCGTCCCCGGTAGGCGGCAAGTACCCGACGCTCTATCTGTCCGGCCCCAGCAAACAGGCAGACCGGATCGCCGAACTCTTCGCCGGGACCGACGTGCGACCCCACGTCCTGGGCGACAGCATCGGCAAAGCCTCCGCACTCAAGCTCGCGTACTCCAGCTACCAGAAGGTCTCCCGCGTGCTGGCCGCCGTCGCGTACGGGGCGGCGGACTCGTACGGTGTCGCGGACGAGCTACTGGAGATCGCGGCCAAGCGCACCCGCAGCTACCTCGTGGAGACCGACTACATCCCCAAGACCGCTGCCCGCGCCTGGCGCTGGGGTCCGGAGCTTGAAGACTCGGCGGCTCTGCTCAGTGATGTCGGGTTGCCCGACGAACTCATGCGCGCCGCTGCCGCCACACTCGCCCGATGGGACGGCAGCAGAGACGAGCGCCTGGGCATCGCCGAGGCGCTGGAAGCCTTGCGCGTCGAAGGCGACCTGAACAGCCCGAGTTGAGCGGCGAGCGTGCTTCAGTTCGCTACCCTCCTGGCCGTCAGGAACGAGGTGACGTGGCGCAGACGATGTCGTCGATTTTTTGTGCGGCCTCACGAGGCGCCGTTACATCCGTGTCCACGCGCAACTCCCAGTGAGCCTGTGGATGATTCACGAGATCGGCCCGTGTAGCGTCCCATGCGGCCAGCCGAGCCGCCGTGTCCGTGTCCCCCCGCTGCGGTGAGCGCCGGGCGGTGGTCTCCTTGGAGCACCACAGCAGGACGCGCACCCATTGCGCCGGGAAGAGGGCGGTCACCTGCTCCATCCCCGCCATCTGGCCGAGGTGGACGACGGGAGTCCTGCCGCCCTCCATGGCCTCGTCGAGGCCGGGGCGGTCGACGACGTAGACGTTGCCGTACCGGTCGTTGCGGTAGATGACGTCGCCGCGTGCTTCCAAGGCGGCCAGCTGCTCCGGTGTACCATTCGGTAGCCCCGGGTCTTCCCGGTCCCGATCTTCAGTCGGGTGAACGGCACGTACCGCTCGTCGAGTTCGGACAGTGCTGCCGTGATCGTGTCCTTGCCTGCCGCCGGCGGCCCGTAGAGCAGGATGCCTCGTCTCACTGGAACACCGTGCCGAAGACCTGGCGTACCTGGTCCGTGAGCGATATCGCGGCGCCGAGCCGGTTGTCGACGACCAAGTGTGGTACGACGGGCCGCAGTTCGAGGTCGATCCCGGCGGCGTACGTGTCCCAGTTCTGGAGCTTCCAGCTGTCCCGGGCGGCGGACCGGAAGGTGATGTACTCGTGCATCGTGTCGAGGTCGCACTGGATCCAGACGACGGCCACGGTGACGCCCGCGCGCTTCGCAGCGATTGATCAGGCGGCCCATCCACCGAGGGTCGGTGGACTCGGAGATGAACGGTGCGCTCAGGACCGTGCTGATCGAGCAGTCGATGTTCGCGTACGCGGTTTCCAGCAGGCACTGGTATTCCAGCGGGCGAACCTTCTCCCGGTAGAGGTCGGTGTGCCGGTCGTTGGGGTCACTGCCCATTTCTATGAGAAGGCGCTCGACGAGGGGACGCGTGATCGGATCCTTGTCGAGAACCGGCCAACCAGTGAGCTGGGATATGAAGCGGGCGAACTCCGATTTCCCGCTGCCGGCGTAGCCGCCGACCATTAGCAGTGTCGGCTTGTTCGGATCGCCGCCGGTGTGACGGCGCTTCCAGGCGTCGAGGATTCGCTGCTGTACCCCTTGCCCGTCGGTTTCCTCCGTACCCGGCGAGAGCTGGAGCAACGCGCGCTCCACCGCCAGCACGTGGGCCCCGTTGTGCGGTTCGCTCGACGCAGTGAACTTGAGCTTCCTGGCCTCGTCGGGCAGGGCATTACGGAAGCCGAGTTCGGGCTCGGTCGCGCGATACAACAGGCAGTACGCGCGGCGGTAGTGCGGTCCGGGATAGATCTCGCCCTGCTCGTGCTGCCACAGAGTCTGGAAGTTGGCGGCCGGCACCGCGAGTCCGGCGGCCCGTGCCACCTCACGCAGCTGCTCGCCCGCGCCCTCCAGCGTCAGGCCGTGGGCTTCGCGTTGCTGCCTCAACCTGTCCGGGCGCCAGCCCGGCCGACTCTTCCCCACCGCGCCTACCGCCTGCCCATCTCTGGTCATGATCCGGAGCCTAGGACAGCCTCTCATGAGCGCGTGTGTAAGCGGATGTTGAAAAGTCAGACCAACCAACCATGAGCCGATGATGAACAGCTCCGGCAACGGCTCGTGATACTCCGGGCGCGTCCGGACCGCTGTCATGGTCACACCGACGCGGTCGTCGATTACCCGCCTCGGTCTCCAGTATCCGTACGAGATCGAAGGGGGCTCCGCGGTGGCTGTCGAAGTTGCTGTCCTACTGATCCTCGGCATCGTGATCGTCTTCTCATGCCGTGGTGGTGGGCTCAAAGCGGGTCACGCCGTGGTGTGTACGGTCTTCGGCCTCTACCTCGCCGGAACCCACAGCGTCGGGCCGCTCGTGCAGGACGTCACGGCGTCCCTCGCGAAGTTTCTCTCGGGATTGAGGCTGTGAACACGCCGACTGTGCCACTGGGGTCAGTGGCGCAAGACGGGGTCCTCGGGCTCGTGGCGGCCAAGCCGCCCCACCTCGTCGATCCGGACGGGAAGTCATCGCGGCCTGGGCGGTCGGCGCAGACACAGGAACCGCAAGCCGTCGTCCCCTGAGGAGCAGCTCCGGAGAAGCAGGGGCAGCAGTCAGAGAATTCCCAGCCATCGAGCTCGGGCCAGTTACGCATCACGCAATTCAGCCCCTACTGGCGTGCGCCCAAAAGCGGCCACCAGCATCCATCCCATTCGGCCAGCAGGAAGGTGTTCTCGTGATACCCATGCATCATCTCATCGTGGTCGGTTTTGATGAGATCGTCGCCAACAAGTACCTGCCGTGTATTCGCGATGCCATCAACTCCGGTTACATCGACTCCTATTCCATCATCGATCTGGAGTCGCAGCGGACGGAAATCGACGGGCGCATACAGGCGGCGAGCGTGAAGCCGCGAGGAGTCGTTTACCTGCCGGATTCCGGCGACCGAGCACGGGAGACACCGCAAGAGCTCATTGCGGCCGCCATACAGCGCCTCCGAGTACCCGGCGTACCGACGAAGGTGTACATCGCCACGGAGGTACGGGCTCACGAGGCATACCTCCGGTTCTGTGTGGAGAACCACATCAACTCGCTGGTCGAGAAGCCCGTACTGGCTCCCATGGTCGACGGACGGTTCAAGCCGTCGTACATCACGAAGACCATGGAGGAGCTCATCGGTGTCGCTGCCAGCTCCCCCGCGGAGCACTCGGTGATGACGCTGAGCCGATACCACCAGATCTACAACCAGAAGGTCGTTGCCTCGCTGTGGGACCGGATGGAGCGTTGGGAAGCACCCCTGACTTCCTTCCATCTCCGGGCCGCTGGCGGTGTGTGGAACCTCCAGCGGGAGTTCGAGAGCCGCGACGATCACCCGTACAAGTACGGCTACGGGATGATGATGCACGGCGCGTACCACTACGTGGATCTCGCGACCCAGGTCCTGTCGCTCAACGCGGAGCTCTTCCCCGAGCGCCAACTCCGGTTGGAAGTAAGCGCCTTCGGAGCCTTCCCCATCGACCAGCACCAGCGCCTCTCCCAGCCGATCGCCCGCAGCTTCCAGGACTCCGGCGCGCGATGGTCGGCGGACTCGGATCAGGGCTTCCTTTTCGGCGAGACCGATGTGACCTCCACGTTCCGCCTCGTAGACGCCTCGACGGGGAGGACCGTCTCGCTCGGGACCTTGTCCTTCGAGCAGACCACCCCTTCCATCCGCGACTGGGCCGAACTCCCGGACGGCCTCTACAACGTCAACGGCCGCACGTCGAGCGTCGACTTGGAGGCCCAGCTGTCGACGCTGTTCTCCACCCACGTCCACTGCTACGACATCCCCCGCGGTGTCAGCGCGGACGGGATCGACGCGTTCGCCCGCGTGACCACACGCGCCAACGCCGCGCTGTTGCCCGACGAGCAGTACGTGTCGGAGGAGTCGTTCGACGGGCTGTTCCACAGCGACAGCAACCGCCAGCTCATGGAGCACTGGCTGCGCGGCTCCGAGCAGCGCAGCTCCCTTGCGAGCCACCTGCGGCCTATGCAGGTCACCGAGGCCCTCGCCTCGTCGGTGCTCGCTCCTGGGCGCCTGGTCACGGTGCCTTTCTAGGCGCCGACTGCTCCAAACCAAACAGGCCACAGAGGAGTTACCCATGAACGAGCTGGTTTCGAAGGCATCCGTCCATGCCTTCTACGACGAGGCGATCCAGCAGGGCCGGAACACCGCAGAGAACCTCCAGGCCGCCACCTCGGAGCGTTTCAACACCCTCCTGGAATCCATCGGAGACGACACCCCACGTACCGCCCTGGATCTGGGGTACGGGGCTGGCGCTTACACCATCGCGTTAGCGCGCGCCGGGTTCCGCGTCGTAGCGGTCGATCAGATCCCTGCCGACGTTCTGCTTCGCCGGATCGACGGCGCGGGCGAGTGGGTCCGCCGGGTCGACCCACGGGAATGCCTCGCCGAGAACTTCGCCATCGATGAGGACTTCGGGGTCATCGTCGCCAAGGACGTCCTGCACTACCTCGCGAGACGCGACGTCGAGTCCTTCCTCACCAGCGCGGTCACTCACGCACGCGGGGCGAACTACCACTACCTCGAAGTCTTTACGGCGATCACCCGCAGGTCCGCTGACGGGCGACTGCTGCGTATCGAAGGAGAGGCCGACTACTCCCCGGACTCCTTCCGTCAGGTCATTGAGCGGATCTACGACGACTGGGACCTCACGCTGCTCTGGTCCGAGCACGCGGAACAGGACAGCCGAACCGGGCGCAACTGCTTCGAGGCGACCCGAGCCACCGTCATCGCCGCCAACCGGGCAGCCTGATCAGAGACAGGGAGAACACCGTGAAGTCGAGCACGCCCGAGGGGATTAGCTTCGTCATCCCCTGCTTCAACTCGGGGGGCTACCTGGTCGAGGCCGTGGAGTCCCTGATCCAGCAGCCCCACACGTTCCCGTACGAAGTCCTGATCGTGGATGACGGCTCCGACGACCAGCCCACGCTTCGAGCCATCGCGCAGTGCGCCGAGCGCGCCGAGGTCCGCATCGTCCGCCAGGAACGCAGCGGGCACCACGCCGCCAGGAACGCCGGCATCAACGCCGCATCCTTCCATTACGTGATGCAGCTCGACGCCGACGACCGGCTCGCCACGGACCCCGAGCTGCTGAAGGCCGGCAGCTACCCGGACCGAGCCGTCAAGCTCCTCAAGACGCACCAGCACGTGGCCTTCGTCCACACCATGTCGCGGATGATCGGCGACTTCGACGGGCTCACCATCTCCTCCTACCCGTGCCGCGAGGAACTGGTCCTGCGCAAGCACCACGTCCCCACGTCGATCGTCTACCGCCGGGACGACGCCATCCACGGCGGTCTGTACGACCCGGACGTACGGAAGTGGGGGGACTGGGCGTTCGCCGTGAACCTCCTCGCCGGGCGGTTCCGCAGGGGCGAGGCCAACCACATCGTGTGCATCGCCGGCCCGCTGCACGAATACCGGGTCCATACGCGGACACGGCGGGTCTCCAACATCGAGATCTCCGAGTTCGACATGACCCTGCTGGTAGTGGAGAAGAACCTTGACCTGTTCCGGCACCACTTCGACTGCGACGACTCGGCCGAGGACATCGCGCGCATCGTCCTTGCCTCGAAGCCGTCCCGGCTCGTCGACCTGATCCGGATGGCCGAGTTCGACCTCGAACAGGCCCTCGCGGTCGCCCGCGAGCGGCAGTTCTCCCTGTCGAGCCCCTTCGAGGCCCTCGGCATCCCGTAGCCGCACCCGTTCCATGAAGGAAGCCCCGGACGATGCGTCCGGGGCTTCCTCACTGGTCTGGCTACTAGGCAGGCGGCAGGTTGCTGATCTGGTTCTGCAGCCGGACGATGTCCTCTTCGGCCTTCGCCAGACGGGTACGGATCTTCTCGACCACGTTGTCCGGCGCCTTCGCCAAGAACGCCGCGTTGCCGAGCTTGGCCTCCGCCTGGGCCTTCTCCTTCTCCGCCGCAGCCAAGTCCTTGGCCAGCCGCTTGCGCTCGGCCGCGACGTCGATCGTGCCGGACAGGTCGAGCGCGACCGTGGCGCCGGCGACCGGGAGGGTCGCCGTGGCGCTGAAGCCGTCACCCTCCGGCTGGAGCCGGAGCAGCTGACGGATGGCGGCCTCGTGGGCAGCGAGCTGCGTACCCGACAGGTCCAGGCGGGCCGGGACCTTCTGACCGGGCTGCAGCCCCTGGTCCGAGCGGAAGCGGCGAACCTCGGTGATCACCTGCTGGAGGCTCTCGATCTCCGCCTCGGCCGCGGCATCGCGGAACCCACTGTCCGCCGGCCAGTCGGCGATCACGACGGACTCGCGGCCGGTGAGCGTGGTCCACAGCGTCTCCGTCACGAACGGGACGATCGGGTGGAGCAGCTTCAGCGTCACGTCCAGGACCTCGCCCAGGACACGTGCCGAGACCTTGGCCGCGTCGCCGCCGGCCATGAACGTCGTCTTGGACAGCTCGACGTACCAGTCGAAGACCTCGTCCCACGCGAAGTGGTACAGGGCATCGGCGAGCTTCGCAAACTGGTAGTCGTCGTAGTACGCGTCCGCCTCGGCCACGACGGTGTTCAGCCGGGACAGGATCCAGCGGTCCGTGGCCGAGAGCTGCTCGGCCGGGGGCAGCTCGCCCTCGACCGTGGCGCCGTTCATCAGCGCGAAGCGGGTCGCGTTCCAGATCTTGTTGGCGAAGTTCCGGGACGCCTGGACCCAGTCCTCGCCGATCGGCACATCGGTACCGGGGTTGGCGCCCCGCGCGAGCGTGAACCGCAGAGCGTCGGAACCGTACTTGTCCATCCAGTCCAGCGGATTGACCGTGTTGCCGAACGACTTCGACATCTTCTTGCCGTGCTCATCACGGACCATGCCGTGGAACGCGATGGTGTGGAAGGGGATCTCGCCGTCCATCGCGTACAGGCCGAACATCATCATCCGGGCGACCCAGAAGAACATCAGGTCGTAGCCGGTGACCATGGCCGAGTTCGGATAGAACTTGGCCAGGTCCGCGGTCTTCTCGGGCCAGCCCAGTGTCGAGAAGGGCCACAGGCCGGACGAGAACCAGGTGTCGAGGACATCGGTGTCCTGCTCCCAGCCCTCACCGCTCGGCGGCTGCTCGTCGGGGCCGACGCACACGGTCTCGCCGTTCGGGCCGTGCCAGACGGGGATGCGGTGGCCCCACCACAACTGCCGTGAGATGCACCAGTCGTTGAGGTTGTCGACCCAGTCGAAGTACCGCTGCGACAGGTCGGCGGGGTGGATGTCCACCCGGCCGTCGCGGACCGCGTCACCCGCGGCCTTGGCGAGCGTCTCGACCTTCACCCACCACTGCAGGGACAGCCGCGGCTCAAGGGTCGTCTTGCAGCGCGAGCAATGGCCAACGGAGTGGACGTACGGGCGCTTCTCGGCGACGATCCGGCCGTCGGCGCGCAGCGCGGCGACGATCGCGGAACGTGCCTCGAAGCGGTCGAGCCCCTCGAAGGGCCCGTGGACGGTGATGACACCGCGCTCGTCCATGACGGAGAGCGACTCCAGGCCGTGGCGCTGGCCGATCGCGAAGTCGTTGGGGTCGTGGGCCGGGGTCACCTTGACGGCGCCGGTGCCGAACTCGGGGTCGACGTGGGTATCGGCAACGACGGGGATGGAGCGGTCCGTGAGCGGGAGCTTGATGCGCGTGCCGACGAGGTGCTTGTAGCGCTCATCGTCGGGGTGAACGGCCACGGCGGTGTCGCCGAGCATGGTCTCGGCGCGGGTGGTGGCGACGACGATCGTGTCGTCCCCCTCGCCGTACTTCATGGAGACGAGCTCGCCGTCGTCGTCCTGGTAGTCGACCTCGATGTCCGAGATCGCGGTGAGGCAGCGCGGACACCAGTTGATGATGCGCTCGGCGCGGTAGATCAGACCGTCGTCGAACATCTTCTTGAAGACGGTCTGGACGGCACGGGACAGGCCCTCGTCCATGGTGAAGCGGTCGCGGCTCCACGCGACGCCGTTGCCCAGGCGCCGCATCTGGCCGGCGATCTGACCACCGGACTCGGCCTTCCACTGCCAGACCCGCTCGACGAACGCCTCACGGCCCAGGTCGTGGCGGGACTTGCCCTCCTTGGCCAGCTCCCGCTCGACGACGTTCTGGGTGGCGATACCGGCGTGGTCCATGCCGGGCTGCCACAGCGTCTCGTAGCCCTGCATGCGCTTGCGGCGGGTGAGGGCGTCGATCAGCGTGTGCTCGAAGGCGTGGCCCAGGTGGAGGGAGCCGGTGACGTTCGGCGGCGGGATGACGATCGTGTACGCGGGCTTGTCGCTCTTCGCGTCAGCCTCGAAGTAACCGCGCTCTACCCAGCGCTCGTACAGCGGCCCCTCTACCTCGGCCGGCGCATATTGGGTCGGCAGTTCGGGGGCGCTGTTCGGCCCGCTGTCGGGGCGCTGAGTGTTGTCGGTCACGACGGCCATTCTATGGGCCCGACGTCCCTGCACTTGCCTGGCTTTTCGCCTCAAGATCGACAAAGGGCAGGGCATGCAAAAGGCCGCACGGATGCGATTCAAGTGTGACCAAGAACACTCCCGTACGGCCACTCCCAGCTTACCGCCTTCGGGGCCGCCCTTCTGCCCGGCGGTGGCGAATCACCAAGTTGCAGATCTTGACGACGCCTCGGCTGGGCTGGGCGCTGTGATCCTTCTGGGCCTGGGGTGGACGGAGTTGCCGCTGTTGCCCTTCTTGGCCACTGACACGCGAGGGTGTTGCCGGACGTCTATTCGCCGACGCATCTGGCCGGACGCGTCTGGTGATCCTCGGCATCGGAGCGTGACGGACGGGCCCAGGCTGAGCATCACGGTTGGTTACTGAGTGCCGCAATCAGTCGTGCCTTCGTGTTCAGGCAGTGGGTGGCCGGGCAGTGATAGCGGATCTCCCGCGAGGCTGGTGGGCAGGGTGAGGTTCGCTTGGTGAAGCGGTCGTGTTGAGGGTTCCGGGCTCCGGGGCGACTGTGGAGGTGGGGGTATCTACAGCCGAACTGCCTCAGGCAACCGCTTAGTACTGCAGCCGCAGTTATGGGGGTCGGTGGCCTCGTCGGCGGTAGTGGCTGAGGCGGGCGCGGTGTTGATGGCGGCGGCGCCAGTGTGACCA
>NZ_JBSFVY010000066.1:0-22197 GCF_053592555.1 Streptomyces sp. NPDC002643 | reverse complement strand
TCCTCGGTGCTTTCCAGGTTTCCGCTTTCGCGTTTCCCTTTCCGGCGGTTCTGACTCTATCAGATCCTTTCGGGCCTGATTCCCGGTCAGCGGGGGCTGTCTTCACGGCTGTTGGGCCGTTCCGACGTTCCAAACCTTAGCGGATCTGCTCGGCAGTTCCCAATCGGGGCTGTCGAACCCAAATCGAATTGAATTCGGGCACGCCGAATTCACCCCGACTGGGAGATCGTGCTGGTTGGTTTGGGTGCCGCTTGAGCGGCGGAGGTGCTGTCGCAGAACCGTTACGGCTCCGTGGCAACCCGAAGAACTCTACGGATCTGCGGGTGGACTGTCAAGCCTCCCCAAGGTGGCGAGCAGTCAAACCTCGACCGCCCAAGAGTACGGCTTCAGTCCAGGTCGCTGAGCCGGCCACCGGAGTCGGGCTGGGCGTGCTCGACGCGGCGGAGCAGTCGGGTCAGGACCTCGCCCAGAACGGTGCGTTCAAGGGGAGAGAGGTCCTGGAGGAGATCCTCCTCGAAGACCGAGGCGAGACGCATGGCCTCCAGCCACTTCTCACGCCCCTCGGAGGTCAGCTCCACGATGACGCGTACCCGGTTGGTCTCGTCGCGCTCTCTCGTCACCAGCCCCTCCGCGACCATGCGGTCGATGCGGTGAGTCATGGCAGCCGGGGTGAGCCCGAGCCGCTTGGCCAGGTCGCTCGGACCCATGCGGTACGGGACGCCGGAGAGGACTAGGGCCTTGAGGACCTCCCACTCGGCGTTGCTGATGCCGAGCGCGGCGGTCTGGCGGCCGTAGGCGACGTTCATACGGCGGTTGAGGCGGGAGAGAGCCGTGACGATCTTCTCGACCTGGGGGTCGAGGTCCTGGAATTCGCGCTGGTAGGCGGCGATCTGCTCTTCGAGGGTCGGCTCGGCGGCGCCCGCGGTGTCACCCATGCGGGCAGTATCGCACGTCGGCACTTGGCATCGAAGTCCTTCGGTGTGTAGTGTTTAGATTCTAAGTTTTAGCTTCGAAGTCTTCAGTGTTAACGCTTGTGTGGCGAGCTGGAGGCTTCCCTTACCTAGGCAGGTGAACTTGACCAGGGGGTTGGGCGCAGCGATGCGTCGGATTCATGTGGGGAACGCACTCGGTGCGTTCGGGCTCGGTTTCACGGTCCCGTATCTGTATGTGTACGTGGCGCAGGTGCGGGAGCTCGGTGCGGTGACAGCGGGGCTGGTGCTCGCGGTGTTCGCCGTGGCGGCGCTGGTGGTGCTGCCGTTCGCCGGGCGGGCGATAGTCCGGCGTGGGCCCCTTCCGGTGTTGCTCGCCGCCCTGGTCACCGCCGCCGTCGGGTCGCTGAGCCTCGGTCTGGCCGCCGGAGTGTCGACGGTACTGGTGTCCGCTGCGGCGCTCGGGGCCGGGCAGGCCGTGATGCAGCCGGCGCTGGCGACGATGATCGTCGACTGTTCCATGGCGGAGACCCGGTCACGGGCCTTCGCGACCCAGTTCTTCCTGCAGAACCTCGGGCTCGGTGTCGGCGGCTTGATAGGCGGCCATCTCGTCGACCCCACGCGCGCGGAGTCCTTCACCCTGTTGTACGCGATTCAGGCGGCGATCTTCCTGCTGCTCGTGGGTGTGATGGCGAGCGTGCGGATACCTCGGGCGCCGAGGGGCGACGGAACATCGGCGTCGGCGCCGTCGGCCAAGGCGAGCTGGAAGGAGTTGTTCGGCAATCGGGCCATGGTGCAGCTGTGCGTGCTCGGGTTTGTGCTGTTCTTCGCCTGCTACGGGCAGTTCGAGTCGGGGCTCAGCGCGTACGGCGTCGAGGCGGCCGGGATATCCACGTCCACGCTCGGTACGGCGCTCGCGGCGAACACCGCGGTGATCGTGGTCGCGCAGTTCGCGGTACTGCGGTTCGTGGAGCGGCGTCGGCGGTCACGGGTGATAGCCGCCGTCGGGCTGATCTGGGCCGTCGCGTGGGGTGTCGCCGGGTTCGCCGGGCTGGGGCGGACGAGCGAGGCCATGGCGACCGCCGCGTTCGTCTCGACGTACGCGCTGTTCGGGCTCGGTGAGGCCATGTTGTCGCCGACCGTGGCTCCTCTGGTGGTCGATCTGGCGCCCGAGGGGATGGCGGGTCAGTACAACTCGGCGTTCGCCCTGGTGAAGCAGCTCGCGCTGGCGTTGGGGCCGGCGGTGGGCGGGCCGATGGGGGCCGCGCTGCACGCGCCGTACATCGTGATGTTCCTGCTGTTCTCGCTGGGTGTCACGGTGCTGGCGATATGCCTCGGGCGTCGGCTCACCGCCGTGCAGGATCAGCCGTCGCTCGCGTGGGGGCGGGTGGTCGCGCGGGGCGGGGTGTCCGCGGAGCCGGTGGTCACCCAGGCGTGACGCGCCCGTGCCGAGGGTGTCCGTCGCGGCGGGCTGTCAGGTCGTCCCCTTCGGTAGGGCGAACTCGCACCACACCGCCTTGCCGCCGCCGGGGGCTCGGCGGCTGCCCCAGTTGGAGGCGATGGTGGCGACGATGGCGATGCCCCGGCCGGACTCGTCGGCGGGTTCGGCCCGGCGGCGGCGTGGGAGGTGGTCGTTGCCGTCGGTGACCTCGACGATGAGGCGGCGGTCGGTGCGGCGCAGGCGTAGGCGCATGGGCGGGGTGCCGTGTTGGAGGGAGTTGGCGACCAGTTCACTGGCGGCGAGGACGCCCATGTCGTGGAGATCGGGTGGGAAGCGCCAGCTGGTGAGGACGCCGGAGGCGAAGGCCCGGGCCCGGGGGGCCGCCTCGATGCCGCCCAGGAGGTCCAGGGCGGCGTTGCGGAAGAGGTCACCGTCGGGGCCCGTGCGGGCGGGGTGCTGGAGGACGAGGACGGCGACGTCGTCGTCGTGGTCGGCGGTGACGCCGGTGGAGCGGACCAGGCGGTCGCAGACCACCTGGGGGGTGCCGGTGGCTCCGGCCAGCGCTCGCTCCAGGGCGGCGATGCCCTCGTCGAGGTCTTCGTTGCGGCGTTCCACCAGGCCGTCCGTGTAGAGGACGGCCGTCGAGCCGGGGCCGAGGGCGATCGAGCCGGAGGCGTGCATCCAGCCGCCGGTGCCGAGCGGGGGGCCGGTCGGCTCGTCGGCTCGCTGGACCCTGCCGTTCTCGTCGCGGACGAGGATCGGGAGATGGCCGGCCGAGGCGTAGACCAGGCGGCCCTCGTTGGGGTCGTGGACGGCGTAGGCGCAGGTGGCGATCTGGTTGGCGTCGATCTCCGCGGCGAGGCCGTCGAGGAGTTGGAGGACCTCGTGCGGGGGGAGGTCGAGGCGGGCGTAGGCGCGGACGGCTGTGCGGAGTTGGCCCATGACGGCGGCCGCTCGTACGCCTCGGCCCATGACGTCGCCGATGACGAGGGCGGTGCGGCCCCCGCCGAGGGTGATGACGTCGTACCAGTCGCCGCCGACCGCGGTCTCGGTGCCGCCGGGGTGATAGACGGCGGCGATACGAAGGTCGTCCGGTTGTTCGAGTTCCTGGGGGAGGAGGGAGCGTTGGAGGGTGACGGCGGTTTCGCGTTGGCGGCGTTCGCTGGCACGGAGGCGTTCGGCGGCCTCGGCGTGGTCGGTGACGTCGGCGGCGAAGATGAGGACTCCGCCGTCGTCTGGCTCGTTGCCGTGCGGGACGTCGACGGGGGTGCAGGTGATCGTGTAGGAGCGGCCGCTGGGGGCCTTGCGGGACTTGACCGTGCGGGGCCTGGAGCTGCGCAGGACCTGGTCGAGGAGCGGGAGGAGGCCGAGGGCGTCCAGCTCGGGCAGGGCCTCGCGGGCGGGCTCGCCGAGGGGGCGTACGCCGAAGGCCGCGACATAGGCGTCGTTGACGTAGGCGATGCGGTGGTCGGAGCCGTGGACGAGGGCGACGAGGGCCGGGATGCGGTCGAGGATCTCGCGGGTGGGGAGGTCGTCGACGGCGGGGACGGCCGGGGTGTCGTCGGGTGGGTCGTCGGTCTGGCGTTCGACGCGGGCCGCGGGTACGGACTCGCCCCGCCGGTCCGGGGTGACCGCGTGATCGGTCCGCGCTGCGGCGCGGCGCTGCGTACCGGGGAGCCGGGCGCTCCAGCGCGTGAAGTTCACCGAATCCTTGCCTCGTGCATCGTGTTGTCGTCTGTGGCCGGCTCCGGCCGGTGGTCCGGGGGGTGGCCTCGGGGTACAGCGGTGGGGGCGCCTGGTCGCGGGTCCTTCGTACGTGCTCGGTGGGTACCTCGTACGTACTGCGGGGGTACTTCTGGGGAACTGCTCGGGTGCTCCGTGGGTCTTCCTCGGGCAGGGGGGTGGGTCCGCCCGTGGGTGGGGCTCACTTCGCGTCGTGGATCATGTCGCGGACCAGTCTGGCCGACCGGACCGACATCCGTCAGACGTCGGCCTGAACGGCGGAGTTCCTGAATCCGGTCAGGACGACCCCTTCGGGTCTTTCGGAGGCTTTCCACCGGCCGCGAGTTCGAACTCCGCACGGGGATGTTCGAGTGAGCCGAGCGAGACGATCTCCCGTTTGAAGAGCCCGGAGAGGGTCCATTCGGCGAGGACGCGGGCCTTGCGGTTGAAGGTCGGGACCCTGCTCAGGTGGTAGACGCGGTGCATGAACCAGGCAGGGTAGCCCTTCAGCTTCCGTCCGTAGACGTGGGCGACGCCCTTGTGCAGGCCGAGGGAGGCGACCGAGCCGACGTACTTGTGGGCGTACGTCTCCAGGGGCTCGCCGCGCAGGGAGTGGGCGATGTTGTCGCCGAGGGTCCTGGCCTGGCGTACGGCGTGCTGGGCGTTCGGGGCGGTCTCCGTGCCGGGCTCGGCGGCGGTGACATCGGGCACGGCCGCGGCGTCGCCCGCCGCCCACGCGTGCGTGACGCCGTCGACGGCCAGCTCGGGGGTGCACTTCAGCCGGCCGCGCTCGGTCAGCGGGAGGTCGGTGGCCGCGAGCACCGGGTGGGGTTTGACGCCGGCCGTCCAGACGACCGTACGGGTCGGGAAGCGGGCGCCGTCGCTGAGGACGGCGACGCGGTCGGCGCACGATTCGAGGCGGGTCCGAAGGCGTACGTCGATGTTGCGGCGGCGCAGTTCGGTGACCGTGTAGCGGCCCATCTCCTCGCCGACCTCCGGGAGGATGCGGTCGGAGGCCTCCACGAGGACCCACTTCATGTCCTCGGGCTTGACGTTGTGGTAATAGCGCGCGGTGTAGCGGGCCATGTCCTCCAGTTCACCGAGCGCTTCCACTCCGGCGAAGCCGCCGCCCACGAAGACGAAGGTCAGGGCCGCGTCGCGGATCGCGGGGTCACGGGTGGAGGAGGCGATGTCCATCTGTTCGATGACGTGGTTGCGCAGGCCGATGGCCTCTTCGACGCTCTTGAAGCCGATGCCGTAGTCGGCGAGGCCCGGGATCGGCAGGGTGCGGGAGATCGAACCGGGGGCGAGGACGAGTTCGTCGTACGTCAGCTGTTCGCCGTCCGCGCCCTCCTCCTCGCCGGCGAGGGTGGTGAGGGTCGCGATGCGTTTGGCATGGTTGATGGCGGTGGCCTCGCCGATGACGACCTTGCAGCGGTCGAGGACGCGGCGCAGCGGCACGACGACGTGGCGGGGCGAGATGGCGCCCGCGGCGGCCTCCGGAAGGAAGGGTTGATACGTCATATAGGGGTCGGGGGACACGACGACGATCTCGACGTCGCCACGCGTCAGTTCCGGTTTGAGCCGTGTCTGCAGACGCAGTGCCGTGTACAGCCCTACGTAGCCGCCGCCGACGATGAGGATGCGCATCGGTTCCTTCACCATCCCATGACGCACCTCTCTCGTTGGTTTGTCCACAGCCCCGGCAATTTGTGTGACCGGTCGCCTCAGGGGCGCGGGGTTGGCCGAATCGCCGGAGTGTGCGGCAGGTGCGCAGGTCAAATGGTGTGAGCCGGGTAGCAGCAGGGGGCGCAAACCGGACGTAAACCGCCCGTACTCCGATCGGGGGGCGCTCCGTGCGGAACCTGCCCCTTCTGAATTGACTCCCTCTCAACTATGTTCGTGTGTCGACGGGGTGTAGGGGGGATGCGTTCAAGAGGTTCGGTCGGGTCCGGGGTTCCGGGTTCGGGTTCCGGGTGGTTCCGCGACGGGCGGGCCGCTGCGGGGGCCGGTTCCGGGGCGAAGGGATCGGCCGGACGGCAGCTCGTGGACGCTCGTTCCTCCGCTCCGGCTTCCGATGACGGGGAGAGTCTCCGGGGGGAGACGTCATTACCGGGGGAACGTGTATGCATATTCAGGATTCGCATTGGTCGTCCGCATCCGCCATCGCGCCCAGCGGTGGCCTCGGAGCGGCGGGCGGTAACGGACGTGGGGACGGAGCGCGCTCCGCTCCGCTCCGCGTGGACGCACAGCGCAACCTCGAACACGTGCTGCGCGCGGCACGCGAGGTCTTCGGCGAACTCGGGTACGGGGCGCCGATGGAGGATGTCGCCCGGCGGGCCCGGGTGGGTGTCGGCACGGTGTACCGGCGCTTCCCGAGCAAGGACGTCCTGGTCCGCCGGATAGCCGAGGAGGAGACCTCCCGGCTGACCGAGCAGGCCAGGGTCGCGCTCGGGCAGGAGGAGGACCCGTGGCAGGCGCTGTCGCGGTTCCTGCGCACGTCGGTGGCCTCCGGTGCCGGGCGGTTGCTGCCGCCGCAGGTGCTGCGCGTCGGGGTCGCCGAGGACGAGGTCGGCTCCACCGGGGTTGGTACCGGAGGTGTTGGCAGCGTTGTCGGGGACGAGGCGCGGGTGCCGCAGCAGCGGGCTCAGCCGACCGCCGAGTTGCGGTTGGTCGGCGGGGCCGGGGAGTCCGGCGTGGCTCCGTCCGACGACGCCGGGGCTTCGGCACTGCTCGATGTCGTGGGGCAGTTGGTCGAGCGGGCTCGGGCGGCCGGGGAGCTGCGGGAGGATGTGACCGTGGCGGATGTGTTGCTGGTGATCGCCACGGCTGCGCCTTCGTTGCCGGATGCGGCGCAGCAGGCTGCCGCGTCTGCGCGGTTGCTGGACATTTTGCTGGAGGGGCTTCGGTCTCGGCCGGTTTAGGGCGCGCGGGCTTCGGGCTTCGCCTGGGCTTCGGGCTTGGGGTCGGGTCGGCTTGAGGTTGGGTTGGGGCCGGCTTCGGCTTCGGGCTTGACGTTGGTGTGTGAGTGCCGCCGGGGTGGTGGGGGTTTTCGCCCCCGCCGCCCCTTCCCATTCCCGTACGCAGGGGCTGCCGCCCCTTTGGCCCCGCTTCTGGGGGCTGCCGCCCCCAGGCCCCCGCTGCGGTTCCCGTGGACCTTGCCCTACTCGTTCGGGTGAATGCGTGTACCGCTGTTTAGGGGTGCCCCTCGGACGAGTGGTGTGCCCGCGCTGCGAGGGCTGAACAAAAGCCAATATGGCACTCTGACCCGGTGGTCGGGACTGGGTCGGCAGGCGGCGGGGGCTTTCCGCGATGAGCGTTGACGGGCGGGATGAGTCGCTGGGTGAGGGTGACGGGGAAGGTGACTCGGGGATCGGGGGGACGGAGATTCCCCGGTCGCGCTCTCGGCGGTCGCGGTCGTCGTCTCAGTCGTCATCGCGCTCGTCATCGCGGTCGCCATTTCCGTCGTCACCTCCGTCGTCGCCCCCGTCTCGGTCGTCCTCATCCATTTCGGGTTCCTCGTCCCCATCGGGTTCCTCATCCTTTTCAGGGTCGTCTTCGGGGTCGTCGTCCCCATCGGGTTCCTCGTCCTCTTCGGGATCGTCTTCCTCTTCGGCTTCCGGAGGGGTGGGGCGGCCTCAGGTGCCTGTGCAAGGGGGGTGGGGGGACGAGGGTGTGCCTGCTCAGTGGGATCGGTTTGATTCGGGGGTGTTGCCGCCGCCTCGGGAGCGGGGGCCGTCCGATGCCGATCTCATCGAGTGGATGCGGGGCGGGGACGACTCGGCGTACGAGGAGTTGTACCGGCGGCATGCGGAGGCTGTGCGGCGGTATGCGCTTACGTGTTGTCGGGACGGCCATACCGCGGATGATCTGACCGCCGAGGTCTTCGCCCGGATGTTGCAGGCCGTGCGGGGCGGGTCGGGGCCGGAGCATGCCGTACGGGCCTATCTGCTCACCTCTGTGCGGCGGGTGGGCGCGAGTTGGACCACCTCGGCCAAGCGGGAGCAGTTGGTCGACGACTTCGCGGTGTTCGCGGCGCAGGCCTCACGGGGGGCCGAGGTGTCCGATACCGACACGCTCGATCTCGGAGCGGATGTTCGGGCGATGCACGAGGCCGAGCAGTCGATGGCGATGCGGGCGTTCCGGTCGTTGCCGGAGCGGTGGCAGGCCGTGTTGTGGCACACCGAGGTGGAGGACGAGTCGCCGAGTGAGGTCGCCACGCTGTTCGGGCTCGACGCCAACGGGACGCGGGTGCTGGCCAGTCGGGCGCGGGAGGGGCTCAAACAGGCGTATCTGCAGGCCCATGTGAGCGCCGCCCTCGCGGACAACTCGGCGGAGTGCGGGCGTTACGCCGACCGGCTCGGGGCGTATGCCCGCGGCGGTCTGCGTACACGGGCCGAACGGGGGTTGCGCAAGCACCTGGAGGAGTGCGCGGCGTGCCGGGTGGCAGCCGGGCAGATCAAGGAAGTCGCCGGCGGGATTCCGGCCGTGGTGCCGATCGCCGTCATCGGGTGGTTCGGAGCGGCGGGGTACGCGAAGGCCGCCGCGATCGTCGCCGGGGGTGCCGGGGCCGGGGCCGCCGGCGTCGCGGGGGCGGCGTCCGCGGCGAGCGGGGGGTCGTCGGGGGGAGCGGGCGCCGGGGGCGGGGCCGCCGCCGAAGGGGTCGCGGGGCCCGCGAAGGTGGGTGTCGCGGCGGGGATCGTGGCGGTGGCCGCCGCGGCCGCGTATCTGCTGGCGCAGGTCACGGGCAACGAGGGGCAGAACGACAAGGAGGCGTCGACGAAGCCTTCGCCCTCCAAGGCCGTCGAGGCGTCGCCGAAGCCGTCGCCCTCGAAATCTCCGGAGGAGGAGGGCGGGCCTGTGCCGGAGATTCCGGTGCCGGTGGTGGTACCGGTGTCCCATGCTTCGCCCACGCCGACGCCCACCACCCCGGCACCGGCCGTGGAACCGACGCCCACACCGACGCCGAGTCCCACTCCGACACCTACGCCCACCCCTACGCCCACGTCCGTCGAGCCCACGCCGACGCCCTCGCCGACCCCGCCGCCCGCTCCCCCGGCCGTCTACCGGTGGAACGAACTGCGCTACGACGGGACCGGGGACGGGACCGAGCCCGAGATGCGGCTCTTCGAGAGCAGCTGGGTCTGGCAGCGGTACGGGGTGTCGATCGCCGGGAAGCGGTACGCCCACGGGGTGACCGTGCACGGCCGCTCCGCCGTCACCGTCGATCTCAACCGGCCCTGCACCTCGTACAGCGCCCTGGTCGGTGTCGACGACATGACGCACGGCCTCGGTGAGGTCTCCTTCTCCGTCCACGGCGACGGGGTGCCGTTGTGGAAGTCGGGGCCGGTGCGGGGTGGGGACCCTGCCGTGCCGGTCCAGGTGAATCTCACCGGGTACGAGACCGTACGGTTGGTCGTCGAGCCGCACGACGACTTCGCCGGGGTGGCGCTGGCGGACTGGGCGGAGTCGGGGTTCATCTGCGAGTAGGCACTCAGGGGCGGTGCGGTTTCACGGATTCCGTCAGGTCGGCCAGGGCGTCGGTCGGGGTGTAGGTGCTTCCGGTCGTGTGTTCGGTGGTGTAGCGGGTGGGGCCCAGGGCGGTGCGGGCGGTGGTCTCGGTGCGTTCGGCCTCGCGGTCCTCGGGGTGGGCTCGGGGGTGGGGGCCACGCCAGTGGGACGCGGCCGCGAGGAGGCGTACGGCTCGGGGGTGGTCGCCCAGGCGGGACAGCAGGGTCGCCGCGGTGTCGGCCAGGGCCGCGGTGATCGTCTCGGCGCAGCGGGCGTCCACGGCGGTGCGCAGGGCACCCGTGAGTTTCCCCAGGCCCGTCTGCGGGCCCGACTCGGCGGTGGTGATCAGGGCGTCGACCAGGTCCAGGAAGGCCCTGAACTGGGGTGGGGGTGACCCCCGGTGGGTTTCCTCGTGGGCCGTCTCCCACAGGGCGCGGGCGCGGTCCGGTTCGCCGTCGTTCAGGGCCACGTAGGCGCGCAGGAGATGGACGAAGGCGCGGGAGTCCGGTACGCCGAAGCGGTCGGCCGCCTCCATCGCCTCGTCCAGCGTGGCGAGGGCGGACTCGCGGTCGCCGGCCCGGTAGGCGATCTCACCGAGGCGCGCGAGCAGGAACGGGGTCTCCGCGTACGCCCCCACCTCGTACGCCAGCCTCAGCGCCTCCTCGTACGCGCTCTTCGCCTCGGTGAAACGGGCCAGGGCCATCGCCGCCTCGCCCGTCGCGCTGCACACCTGGGCGCGCATCCAGCGGTCGCCCACGCGGTCGGCGATCGCGCGGAGTTCGGCGAGGTCGTTCTCCAGGCCGCGCATATTGCCGACGGAGTCGACGAGCATGTGGGTGCGGAGCATCAGGGTGAAGCCGAGTTCCCAGTCGCCGCCGTGCTCACGGCAGTTGGTGACCGCCTCGTCCATCAGCTCGCGGATGTCCACCTCGGCGGCGCCGTCCAGCATGTACGCGGTGAGGGGCCAGACCAGGCCGGGGAAGCGGGCGGCGTCGGGGCCGGTGTGGCCGGAGTACGTCTTGAGGCGGGCCACGTACTCGCGTGCCCTCGGGTCGTTCGGTACGCCGATGGGGCCGGACTCGGCGACGAGGGCGAGGTGGAGGAGGCGGAGGGCCATGCGGGGGCGGTGGCGGGGGTGCCTGTCGGGGGCGGGGTCACCGAGGAACTCGGCGATGAGGTCAAACCCCGAACGCCCACCCGCCCCATCCGTGCTGCTTTCGTCGTCGGGTGCGGGTGGCCCTTGTGGGGGTTGACCGCCGTCGGCGGCTGCGGGGTTTGCGGGTGGTGTCCGTTGAAGGCGAGCGCCGTCGGCGATGTCCAGGGTCGTGGCCAGGTTGAGGACCTGGGTGACCCATTGGGCGCCCTCCTGGCGGTGGTTGCGGAGCCACCAGAACCAACCCATGGTCAGGGTCAGGTGGGTGGCGGTGGGTTCGTCCGATGCTGTCAGGGCGTGGTGGAGGGCCGCTCGGATGTTGTCGAGGTCGGTCTCCAGGCGGTGAATCCACGGGAGTTGGTCCGCGGAGCGGAGGCGGGGGTCGGCCTCGTCCAGGAGTGTCGAGATCCAGGCGCGGTGGCGGAGTGCCGCCGCCTCGCGGAGGGTCGGGGTCTCCGCGGCGCGTTCCCTCGCGTACTCGTGGATCGTCTCCAGCATGCGGTAACGCATGGCTCGGGCGAAGGGTGCGGGTGTGGGTTCGGGTGCGGGTTCGGGGGCGGGTTCGCGTGCAGGTGCAGGTGCGGGTTCGTACGGGTACGTCACCGGAGTCGCGATGATCAGGGACTTGTCCACCAGGGCGCCCAGGATCTCCGGCGTCGATGCCGGGCCGGTGGCTGTGCACACCGACTCCGCCGCCTCCAGATCCCAGCCCCCGGCGAACACCGACAGCTCCCGCAGCACCGTGCGCTCCGCCTCGTCCAGCAGGTCCCACGACCAGTCGACCACCGCGCGCAGCGTCTGCTGGCGGGGCAGGGCCGTACGGCTTCCGGAGGTGAGGAGGCGGAAGCGGTCGTCGAGGCGGTCGGCGATCTGGCGTGGGGTGAGGAGGCGGAGACGGGCGGCCGCCAGCTCGATCGCCAAGGGGAGGCCGTCCAGGCGGTGACAGATCTCCTCCACGGCCTCGGGGTCGGCGCGGAGGAGCCTCGTCGCGTCGGGGTGCGCGGAGGTCGCCCGGTCGGCGAAGAGGCGGTGCGCCGGGGCCGGGGGCAGGGGTTCGACCGGGCGTACCGACTCGCCCGGTACGCCCAACGGTTCGCGGCTGGTGGCGAGGATCGTGAGGCCGGGGCAATGGGCGAGGAGGGTCTCGGCCAGGTCGGCGGCGGCGCCGATGACATGTTCGCAGTTGTCAAGGATCAGCAGCAGCTCGCGCTGGGCGCAGTGCTCCATGAGCAGGGCGACGGGGTCGTCCTGCGGTGTCACCAACTCGTGGGTGATCAACGCCGTCTCGCGCAGGCCGAGGGCACTGACCACCGCTCCCGGTACCGCCTCCGGCCGGTCGAGCGGGGCGAGCTCGGCCAGCCATGCCTGTGGATGCCCGGTGGCGGCCTCCTCGGCGAGGCGGGTCTTTCCAGAACCGCCCGGTCCGGTGAGGGTGACGAGGCGGGCCCTGTGCATGTCGGAACGGATCGCGTCGAGTTCGGGTTCCCGGCCGACGAAGGATGTCAGGCGGGGGCGGATGTTGCCCGTTCGGGTGCGGAAGTTGATCGGTGGGGGGTTGTTTCTGCCGGTTTGGTGTCCGTTCTGGGTTTGGTGTCTGTTCTCGGTTTGGTGTCTGTTCTCGGTTTGGTGTCTGTTCTCGGTTTGGTGTCTGTTCTCGGTTTGGTGTCTGTTCTCGGCTTGGCGGCCGGTCTCGGCTTGGCGGCCGGTCTCGGTTTCCCGTTCGGTCTCGGTTCGATGGCCGTTGCCGGTTCGGAATTGGGTGGGGGTTGCGGCTTTAGGGGTCAGCAGCTCCGTGTGGAGGGCTTGTAGGGGCGGGCCCGGGTCCGTGCCCAGGGAGTCTCTTAGGGCGCGGCGTAGGGATTCGTAGGTCGTCAGGGCCTCGGCGGTGCGGCCGGTGGCTTGCAGGGCTTGGACGAGGAGGGCGTGCAGGGGCTCGTCGTAGGGGTTCGCCCGGGTGAGTTCCCTTAGTTCCGGGATGAGTTCGGGGGCTCGGCCCAGTCGTAGGTCCGCCTCCATGCGGGTGCGGGTCGCCTCCCTGCGCAGTGCCTCGGGGCGGGTGGCCGCCGTGCGGTCGGGGAGGTCGGCCAGGGCCGGGCCGCGCCAGAGGGCCAAAGCCTCGCGGAGGGTTTCTGCGGCGGTGGCGGGGGCGTTGGCCGCCAAGGCCGTCTGCGCTTCTCGTACCAGGCGTTCGAAGGTGAAGAGGTCCACCTCGGCGGGGGTGGTGGCCAGGCGGTAGCCGCCGGGTTCCGAGGTGATCGTGTGTTTGCCCAGGGCTCGGCGGAGGCGGGCGATCAGGGCCTGGAGGGCGGCGGGGGCGTCCGCGGGTGGGGTGTCGGCCCAGATGTCGTCGATGAGGGTGGGGGTGGGGACGGGGTGGTCGGGGCGGAGGGCCAGGGCGGTGAGGAGGGCGCGTACGCGGGGGCCGGGGAGGGGGATGGGGATGCCCTGGTCGTTCTTGGCCTGGGTGGTGCCAAGGATCGCGTAGCGCATCGGGTCATTGTGCCGTGGTGGGGGTGGTGGGGGTGGTGGGGGTTTCGCCCCCGCCGCCCTTACCCTTCCCGTCCCCCAGGGGCTGTGCCCCTTCGACCCCCGGGTGGCTTCTGGGGGCTGCCGCCCCCAAGCCCCCGCCTCCGGGGATGAGAGGGGTGGGTTGGGGTGGGATTACCCCGGTGCGGGAGCGGTGTGGTTGCTCGCGCAGTTCCCCGCGCCCCTTACGGGGCCCGGGCCACCAGTCCCAGCCACGTTCCACTCGCGGCGACCCAATCACGGAGACCCAATCTCGAAGCCCGAATCACGGGGACCGAATCACGGAGGCCCAGCCACAGAGCCCCACTCGCGCAAGCACAGCCACGAAGCCACAATTCACGGGGCCCGGATCAAGAAGGCCCAGCCACGGAGCCACAATCACGGCACCCCAGCCACGGAGCCTCATCTGCGGCACCCCAGCCACGGAACCCTCAGCCGCCGCACCCCAGCCCCGGCACCCCAGCCACGGAGCACCAGCCCCGGTACCTCAGCCACGGAGCCTCATCTGTGGCGCCCCAGCCCGGCACCCCAGCCCCGGCACCCCAACCGCCGCACACCAGCCACGGAACCTCAGCCGCCGCACCCCAGCCACAGAGCCTCAGCCACGGCACCCCAGCCACATGGCCCGTATCCCGGGCTACGCCCTTCTCGCCGTCGCCCCCGCCCCAAGTGCCCCCCTCTGGGGTGTGATTCCCGCCGGTACCGCTCGTTGCCTTGCCGGGGTTCCCGTCCAGCAGGTGCCTCGGCGGGAGAGGAGGCGGCGTAGCCAGAGTTCCAGGGAGACCAGGTGGGCTAGGCCGTCCAGGGGGAGGGGTTCGCCTTCGGCGGCCGCTCTGAGGGCCTTGCGGACGACTCGGGCCTCCACCAGGCCCGCTTGGGCCAGGAGGGGGGTGTCGAAGAGGGTGATCAAGGAGTCGGCGGCTGTTCTGATGCCGGTGCGGGCCGCTGTCGCCGAGGTGGCGTGGGAGGGGGCGCCCCAGCCGGGGGGCAGGTCGGTGACGCCGGCGCCCTCCAGGACGGTGCGGAGGATGGCCGCTCGGGCGCCCGGCTGGACGCGCAGGGCCTCGGGGAGGGCTCGGCAGGCTCGTACGACCTGGTTGTCGAGGAAGGGGGTGTGGAGGCGCTGGGAGCGGATTTCGGCTGCTTGTTCGAGGATGCGGATGTCCGTGGCCTGGCGGGCCAGGGCCGCACGGGCCCGGAAGTCTCCGGGGCGTTGGCCTGGGCCGACGGACGGGCGGCCTGTCATCGCGCTCAGGCGAATCGATACTTCTGCCAGGGCCTCGCCGGTCAGCCAGCGGGCCGCGGGGCCCGGTCTCGCCCAGGTGAGGGCGGCCAGGGAGGCGCCCACCGCGCCTCCGGGCTCCTCGAAGCGGCGTTGCATCAGACGGGCGGCCAGGACCTCCACTCCGGCCTGGTAGGGGGTGCGCGCCAGTTTGCGGGCGGCGCCGTACACGCGCGCGGGGACCATCACCGAGCCGTCCGCCTTGGCGAGCGCGGCGACCGGACGGACCAGGTGGCGGCGCTTACGGTCCATCAGGAGGTCGGCCAGGCGGGCGGGGTGGGCGTCCAGGACCTGACGGGCGCCGTAGCCGGTGAAGTGGTCCGCGCTGCCGGAGGCCAGACGGGCGCGGTGGCGGGCGGCCATGACCAGGGAGGGGCCCGGTTCGTCCGTGAGGGGGCCGTCCAGGTCCGCGTAGGGGAGGGTTTCCTCGTCGCCCGTCACCACTACGTGGTGGAGGCGGGGGTTGGCGGCCAGGGTGCCCGCGCGTTCCAGTTCGGCTTCGCGGCCCGAGGTGGTCAGGTCGTTGAAGGTGACCGCCAGGAGGCGTTCGCCCGCGCCCGTGCCGTGGCCCAGGACCGTGCCGGGGGCGCCCGGGAGTCCCGCGGCGAGGAGGGCCAGTGTTCCCGAGGCGGGGCCGCCGGAGAGGTCGGCACCGATGCCGGGGACGGGCATGCCACGGGCCGCGCGGCGCTCGGCGGGGCCCATTCCGGGCACCGGGCCGGGGTCGATGTCGGGAACGTGCCTCGGGGCCGACAGCCGGACGCGTACGGCCTCTACGAGTGCGTCCCGGACGCCGTCCACCGCACTGGTGGGGTCGGCGGAGGGAGCGGCCACCGCGAGGGAGGCGACCGGTTCGTAGCCCGCGATCTCACGCGCCCCGGCGCGCAGGATCAGCGCATGCCCCGGGGGAATGCGGCGCACGCCGTCGTACGGGGTGGAGTCATGGAGGGCGTCCGGTACGTCGGGGGCGGCGAGCAGGGCGGCCAGATGCCCGAAGTCGAGGTTGGCCTCGATGAGGTCGGCGAGAGGGAGCGCGGCGGTCGCGTAGGCCGTACCGCCCGCCCAGGGGGTGTGGAAGACGGGACGGGCGCCCGCCAGGTCGCCGCAGACGGTCACCCGGCGGCCCACCTGGACGATGGCCGTGTAACTGCCGGGCCAGGCGGTGAGATGGCGCAGGGCGCCGCCGCGGGCCGCGAACAGGCCCACGCGCAGCTGCTCGTCGGAGGCGCCGCAGACGCCGAGGACGGCGATACGGGTCTGGGCGTCGGCCTGGACGACACGGATCTCGTCGGGGCGCCAGTCGCCGACCGCCCACAGCGGATCGGGGTCGCCCCACAGGAGTTGGGAGCCCACCGGGTGCACGGTCTCGCCGTCGGGTCCCGTGGCGCCGGCGGCGCCGATCACGGGAGCGCCAGCGGCGGTACTGCTCCATCCCACCAACCACCGCATCGACGCCTCCACAGGCTGTGGACAACAGGTGCACCGTAGGAACGGCTCCCATGCTGCCACGAAGGAGGCTCACTGGAGGGCGTGCGGAAGGTCTTGAGCACCGGTAAGTGCGCCCCTGGAGCGCCTCGAACGCTCCCCTGTCACACCCTCGGACCGCCCCGGAAGAGGCCTGCCCGCCAGGGTGGGACCCCGGGTCTACGACGCGAATGCGCCCCCGGTACGCTCCCCCAAAACACCTAACGCGCCCTCAACAGACGTGGTCGGAGGGGTATTCACCCCCCACGACCACCGTCGATTTTCAGCCAAATCATCAACAGAGGGCGAAGTTCGCGGAACCTCCGTTCCACCCCTGTTTGGCGACTCAGCGTCAACGCACAGTCCGGGAGGCGGAGTTCGCCTCCCGGACCGGTCCGCCGCCCGCGGGGATGGAGGCGACGGTGTCCCCCAGCCCACTGGAACCAGTACAGCGGGCCGACCCACGCACGACCATGGAACCGCTCCCCCGGTGGCCGGAGAAGAGCGCACGGACAGGCGCACGGCCACACAGCGGGAGCACGTCGCAACAGTCCGTACTCTGTCCGCACTTTCGTACGGACCACAATCCCGCCAACAGGATTTGGGCCCCTTAACGCTTGGGATGCGGCGAACTACGCTGGGTTTACGAATGCCGCGTGCCTATGCCGCCGCGGCAGCCGTCTGTTCGAGGGGTGGCGCATGTCCAGGGAGCAACGCGGGCCGAACGAAAAGCTCGGCGCCGTTCTCGCCCTCGCGGGAATCAGCAACGCAGGACTCGCGCGACGCGTCAACGACCTTGGCGCCCAACGCGGGCTGACACTTCGCTACGACAAGACCTCGGTGGCGCGGTGGGTGTCCAAGGGCATGGTCCCCCAGGGCGCCGCGCCGCATCTCATCGCCGCCGCGATCGGCCAGAAGCTCGGCCGCCCGGTGCCGCTCCACGAGATCGGTCTGGCGGACGCGGACCCCGCGCCGGAGGTGGGCCTCGCCTTCCCCCGTGACGTCGGACAGGCGGTGCGCTCGGCGACCGAGCTCTACCGTCTCGACCTCGCCGGCCGCCGCGCCGGCTCCGGCGGCATCTGGCAGTCCCTCGCCGGATCGTTCGCGGTGAGCGCGTACGCCACACCCGCCTCGCGCTGGCTCATAACCCCGGCCGACAGTTCGGTGGCGCGCGAGGCGTCCTCCGCCGAGGGCTCCGGGTCGCCGCTGAAGGTCGGCCACAGCGATGTGCAGAAGCTGCGCGAGGCCGCCGAGGACGCCAGGCGCTGGGACTCCAAGTACGGCGGCGGAGACTGGCGTTCGTCGATGGTGCCGGAGTGCCTACGGGTCGAGGCCGCGCCACTGCTGCTCGGGTCGTACTCCGACGAAGTGGGCCGCGCACTGTTCGGGGCGTCGGCGGAACTCACCCGCCTCGCCGGCTGGATGGCCTTTGACACGGGTCAACAGGAGGCCGCGCAGCGGTACTACATCCAGGCGCTCAGGCTCGCGCGTGCGGCCGCCGATGTGCCGCTGGGTGGGTATGTACTCGCGACCATGTCCCTCCAGGCGACCTATCGCGGCTTCGGCGACGAGGGCGTCGACCTCGCGCAGGCCGCGCTGGAGCGCAACCGGGGGCTCGCCACCGCCCGCACGATGAGCTTCTTCCGGCTCGTCGAGGCACGCGCCCACGCGCGCGCGGGTGACGCGCAGGCCGCCGGGGCCGCGCTCAAGGCCGCCGAGGGGTGGCTGGAGCGGGCCCGGGACGGTGACAACGATCCGTCGTGGCTCGGGTTCTACGGCTACGACCGGTTCGCCGCCGACGCCGCCGAGTGCTACCGCGATCTCAAGGCGCCGCGTCAGGTGCGGCGGTTCACCGAGCAGGCGCTGTCGCGGCCCACCGAGGAGTTCGTACGGTCGCACGGGCTGCGGCTCGTGGTGTCGGCGGTGGCCGAACTGGAGTCGGGGAACCTCGACGCGGCGTGCGAGCAGGGGGTGCGGGCCGTGGAGGTGGCCGGGCGGATCTCTTCGGCTCGGACGACCGAGTATGTGAAGGATCTGCTGCATCGGCTGGAGCCGTATGGGGATGAGCCGCGGGTCATTGAGCTGCGGGAGAGGGCTCGGCCTCTGTTGATGACGCCGGCGTAGGTTTCTTTTGGGTGCGGCGTGGGCGTGGGTTTTGGGCGCCTAGTCGTCTGCCGGGTTTGTGTGGGTTGGCGGGTGCGGGTTGTGTGTGGCTGGTCGCGCCCGCGCGGCGGAGCCGCATATCGATGCAGCCCCGCGCCCCTGAAAGTCGGGCCTGCGGCCCTTCTTTCAACGTGATCGGGGTCATGGCGACCCGTCTCCGGGTTTCAAGGCATTGTCAGTGGCGCAGTGCACTATCGGAGGCGGGAGGTGGAGTGCGTGGTCAGCGGCGTGGCGTACGACTGTGATGTGCTCGTGGTCGGGGGTGGGATCGTCGGGCTGTCGACCGCGTATGCGATCACTCGGGCCGCGCCGGGGACACGCGTCACCGTGCTGGAGAAGGAGCCCGGCCCCGCCCGGCACCAGACCGGGCGGAACAGCGGGGTCATCCACAGTGGGATCTACTACCGGCCGGGGTCGCTGAAGGCGCGGTACGCCGTCTCCGGGGCCGCCGAGATGGTCAAGTTCTGTGCCGAGTACGGGGTCGCCCACGCCGTCACCGGGAAGCTGATCGTCGCCACGGAGCGGTCCGAGCTGCCCCGGCTGCATGCGCTCGTCCAGCGGGGGCGGGAGAACGGGATTCCGGTGCGGGAGCTGGGTCCCGCGCAGATCAGCGAGTACGAGCCCGAGGTGAGCGGGCTCGCCGCCATACATGTCGGCACCACCGGGATCTGTGACTTCGTGGGGGTCGCCCGGCGCCTCGCCGAGGCGTCCGGGGCCGAGATCCGGTACGGCGCCCGGGTCGAGCGGATCGACCGACGGGCCTCGCTCGGCGTCGCCGTACGGCTGCGGGGCGGCGACGTCGTACGCGGGCGGGTGCTGGTGAACTGCGCCGGGCTGCAGTGCGATGACGTCGCTCGGATGACCGGGGACGACCCGGGGATGCGGATCGTTCCGTTCCGGGGGGAGTACTACGAGCTGGCCCGGCCCGAGATGGTGCGCGGGCTGGTGTATCCGGTGCCCGATCCGGCGTTTCCGTTTCTCGGTGTGCATCTGACCCGGGGCATCGACGGGGGTGTCCACATCGGACCCAACGCCGTGCCCGCGCTCGCCAAGGAGGGGTACGGGTGGGGGACCGTACGGCCGCGCGAGCTGGGGGCGACGCTCGCCTGGCCCGGGGCCTGGCGGATAGCCCGGCGGCACTGGCGGTACGGGGCCGGGGAGCTGCGGCGGTCCCTGTCGAAGCGGGCGTTCACCGAGGCCGTGCGGAGGTTGTTGCCCGGGGTGTCGGAAGGGGATCTCGTGGCTACGGCCGCCGGGGTGCGGGCGCAGGCCGTGCTTCGGGACGGGACCCTTGTGGACGACTTCCTCATCCGGGAGGGGGCGCGGGCGGTGCATGTGCTGAACGCGCCTTCGCCTGCCGCCACGGCTTCGCTGCCGATCGGGAGGGAGGTGGGGAGGAGGGTGCTGGCTGTGTTGGGTGGGGGGTGAGTGGGGGGCCTTGGGTGAGTGGGGGGCCTTGGGTGAGTGGGGTGGCTGCCCCGGGTGGATTGCTTTGGGTGGGTGGGGTGCCTTCCCTGGGAGGGTCGCTTTCGGGGTGCCCGTAAAATTGGGGCACTGTGTCTGAGTCCGTTGAAACCCCTGAGCCCCGCACCCCCGGTGCCTCCATCCGGCATACCCGTGCCAAGGGGGAGCCCCGGTTTCCCGATGGGCCCAGGGCCGATCCCGCCGGGTCTCATTTCGAGCGGCGCATCCGGAGTTTCCAGCCTCGGCGGAGTCGGGTGACCGCCGGGCAGGCGGACGCCTTGCAGCGGCTCTGGCCCAAGTGGGGGCTCGACATCGACGGGCGGGCGCTGGATCTTCGGGAGCTGTTCGGGGACTCGAAGCCCGTTGTGCTGGAGATCGGGTTCGGGATGGGGGAGGCGACGGCCCGGATGGCCGCGGCCGACCCCGACACCAATGTGCTCGCCGTCGATGTGCACACCCCCGGCCAGGGAAATCTGCTGAACCTCGCCGATCAGGGCGGGCTCACCAACATCCGGGTCGCCAATGGGGACGCCATCATCCTGTTGCGGGAGATGCTCCCGGCCGAGTCCCTGGACGGGCTGCGCGTCTACTTCCCGGACCCCTGGCCCAAGAAGCGGCACCACAAGCGGCGGCTGATCCAGCCGGAGTTCCTGACGCTGGCCGCGTCACGGCTCAGGCCCGGGGCGATCGTGCACTGTGCGACGGACTGGGAGCCGTACGCCGAGCAGATGCTGGACGTGCTCACCGCGCACCCCGACTTCGAGAACACCCGCGCCGACGGTGGGTTCGCGCCGCGTCCCGAGTTCCGGCCACTGACTCGTTTCGAGGGGCAGGGACTGGACAAGGGTCATGTGGTGAACGATCTGCTCTTCCGCCGCGTACAGCAGCGTAAGCGGTTCGAAGATCAAGCTTGAGCGGTTCGAACTTGAGCGGTTCGAAGATCGGCCGTGACGGGCTGAGCCTCGGGCTGCCGCCGCGTTCTACGCCGTCGCGGGCAGCACCCCTCCCTCGTTAGGGTCAATGCAATGGCCATCGATCCCCCCTACCCGACGTACCCCAGCGGCCCCGCCGGTGGGGGTGTGTTCAGGCCCGTGCGGTGGTGGCGGCGGAAGGGCGTCAGATACGGCTCGCTCGTCGGGCTGCTCGCCGTCTCCGGGCTCGTCATCCTCGCCCTCGTACGCGAACAGACCGGCACCGAGGGGTTTCTGGTCGGGCTGGGGCTGGCGGTGCTGCCGGTGCCGCTGCTCGTGGGGGCGTTCCGGTGGCTGGACCGGGTGGAGCCGGGGCCCTGGAAGAACATGCTCTTCGCTTTCGCCTGGGGGGCCTGTGCGGCGGCCCTGATAGCGATCGTGGCCAACAGCTTCGCCACGCAGTGGATAGCGACCGCCACCGCTGATCCCTCGCACGCGGACACCTTGGGGGCCACCGTCATAGCGCCCGTGGTGGAGGAGAGCGCCAAGGCCGCGGCCGTGTTATTGATCTTTCTGTTTCGGCGGCGGGACTTCACGGGGGTTGTGGACGGGGTGGTGATCGGTGGGGTCACCGCTACCGGGTTCGCGTTTACCGAAAACATTCTGTATTTGGGGACCGCTTTCGGGACCGATCAGCTCAGCGGGGGGAGCGGGCTGGCGTCCGTCACCGCCGCGACGTTTTTTGTGCGTGTGATCATGTCGCCCTTCGCCCATCCGTTGTTCACCGTGTTGACGGGGATCGGGTTCGGGCTCGCGGCGGCCACCGGGGAACGGCAGCGGGTGCGGCGGGGGGTCGTGCCGGTGGGCGGGCTGGTGCTCGCCATGGGGATGCACGCGATCTGGAACGGGTCGTCGACGTTCGGGGAGTACGGGTTCTTCGCCGTGTACGTCGTGTTCATGGTGCCGGTGTTCGGGTTGTTGACGTGGCTGGCGATATGGGTGCGGCAGCGGGAGTTGCGGAGTGTGCGGGAGGAACTGCCGGCGTATGTGGCGGCCGGGTGGTTGACGCCGGTGGAGCCGTGGGTGATGGGGTCGATGAAGGCGCGGCGGGCCGCTCGGGAGTACGCGGGGCGTCACTTCGGGAAGGCGGGGGTTCGGGTGGTGGCCGAGTATGAGGCGGCGGCTACGGCGTTGGCGTTTCTGCGGTATCGGGGGCGGCGGGGGAAGGGTGGGGGTGACTTTGTGCTGCGGGAGCGGGAGTTGTTGTTCGAGTTGTGGCGGCGGCGGGGGGTGGCTCGGGCTGCGATGGCTCATGCGGGGGTGGGGGCGGGGGTGGTCTCCGGGTATGGGGGTGCCGGGTGGGGGCAGGGTGGGTGGTACGCGTATGGGGACGGGTATGGGGGGTTTGAGTACCGGTCGGCGTATACGCGGCCGGTGCCGTATGGGGTGACGCCGGTTTACAACCCGTATCGGTCGTAGGGGTGGGGTGGCGTGGGGGTGCGTGGGGGTGTGTGGGGGTGTGTGGGGGTGTGTGGGGGTGTGTGGGGGTGTGTGGGTGGGGCGGGGCCGGGCCGGTGTGTCAGTCCGTCGCAGGCGGACGTACTGCTCGGGGGTTGGATGGCGTGAACTTT
>NZ_JBSFVY010000065.1:0-22259 GCF_053592555.1 Streptomyces sp. NPDC002643 | reverse complement strand
CGCCGACGGACGCCGCGCTCGCCGCCGACCTTGCCCTGCCGATCGAGGAGCTGGAGCTCACCGTCCGCTCCTACAACTGCCTCAAGCGTGAGGGCGTCCACTCGGTGGGTGAACTCCTGGCCCGTTCCGAGGCCGACCTCCTGGACATCCGCAACTTCGGAGCGAAGTCGATCGACGAGGTCAAGGCGAAGCTGGCCGGCCTCGGTCTGGCACTGAAGGACAGCCCGCCCGGATTCGATCCGATCGCCGCCGCCTTCGACGGGGACGACAACACGAGCACGGGTTTCGCGGAGACCGAGCAGTACTGAACGCCGCGCCGGTCGCGGGGGAGCCAGGAAGGCAGAGGAGCCGGCGATGAGCACCGGCCGACCGCACCGGGCTCCTCCGAGGGCCCACCGGCGGAGATACGGACGCCCGAGCCCTCCGAGCCTGATCAAGACGGCGAGGGGGGGGACGGCCGAGCTGTGCTACGGTTTTGGGGTTTGCAGTTGTGGTACCCATGAACCTATGTGCGCCTGACGGGGACGTTTCTCCTTGAGGCGCATTACTTGTTTTCCGGCATCTCCGGATGGGGCCTCTGCCTACAGAAGGAGAAAGTCATGGCACAGGGAACCGTGAAGTGGTTCAACGCCGAAAAGGGTTTCGGCTTCATCCAGCAGGACGGCGGCGGCCCCGACGTCTTCGCCCACTACTCGAACATCGCGACCCAGGGCTTCCGTGAGCTCCAGGAGGGCCAGCGGGTCTCCTTCGACGTCACGCAGGGCCAGAAGGGCCCGCAGGCGGAGAACATCGTCCCCGCCTGATCGCCGGACGCGTATCCGCTCACCGGGGTCCGCACCGTCATGGTGCGGACCCCGGTTTGTGCTGTTTCCAGGAAGGCAGACAACTGCATGTCCCGCAGGTACCAGAAGCCGAACCGGCGCGCCTCGTCATCCCCATCGTCCGCGCCGTCACCGAAGGAATTCCGGCTGCCGGAAAGTACGACACCCGCACTTCCCGCCGTCGAGGACTTCGCCGGTCTGGACATGCCCGCGGGGCTGCTGAAGACCCTCACCGCGCAGGGCGTGACCACCCCCTTCTCCATCCAGGCCGCCACCCTGCCCAACTCACTCGCCGGCCGTGACCTGCTGGGACGGGGACGCACCGGCTCAGGCAAGACCCTCGCGTTCGGGCTGGCGCTCCTGGCGCGCACGGCCGGACTGCGTGCGGCGCCCAAGGCACCCCTCGCCCTCGTGCTGGTGCCCACCCGCGAACTCGCCCAGCAGGTGGCGGACGCGCTGGCCCCCTACGCGACGGCGGTGAACCTCCGGCTGGCCACCGTGGTCGGCGGGCTGTCCATCACCAAGCAGGCCGATGTGCTCCGGCGCGGCGCCGAGGTGGTCGTGGCGACTCCCGGCAGGCTGGCCGACCTCCTGGAACGCGGAGACTGCGTGCTCGACAGCGTACGCATCACGGTGCTGGACGAAGCCGACCAGATGACCGACATGGGTTTCCTGCCGCAGATCACCAAGCTGATCCAGCAAGTGCGGCCCGACGGACAGCGCATGCTCTTCTCCGCGACCCTGGACCGCAATATCGACCGTCTGGTGCAGCGGTTTCTGACCGATCCCGTGGTGCACTCCGTGGACCCGTCCGCGGGAGCGGTGACCACCATGGAGCACCATGTGCTCCACGTCCAGGACGAGACCGACAAGAAGGCCGTCACCACGCGCATCGCGGCCCGTGACGGCCGGGTCATCCTCTTCCTCGACACCAAGAGGTCCGCCGACCGGCTGGCCAAGCGGCTCCTGGCAGTCGGTGTCCGCGCGGCGGCACTGCACGGAGGCCGCTCCCAGCCGCAGCGCAATCGCACCCTGGAACAGTTCAAGAACGGCCAGGTCACCGCCCTGGTAGCGACGAACGTCGCGGCCCGGGGCATACACATCGACGGCCTCGACCTCGTCGTGAACGTCGATCCCCCCACCGACCACAAGGACTACCTCCACCGGGGCGGCCGCACGGCCCGCGCCGGCGGCTCCGGCAGCGTGGTCACCTTGGTCCTGCCCGAGCAGAAACGTGACGTCACCCGGCTCATGTCGGACGCGGGCATCCGCCCCCGGACGGCCCGCGTCACGTCGAGCGACGCGGAACTGGCCACCATCACCGGCGCCCGCGAGCCGTCCGGCGTGGCCGTCACCATCGAGGTCCCCCAGCCGGCGACACCGACGGCGTCCCGCCAGGACCGGAAGACCGGCACCGAGCCCGGCCGGCGATCCGGCCGCAGACGCCGAAACGGCGGCGGGGCCGCAGCGGCGACAGGTGCTGCCACCAGGACGGGGAGTCGGAGGTCCGACCGCCGGGCCGCGCCCGGGGCGACAGCGTCTGGTGACACCTCCGCAACCGGCGGCCGCGGTTCTGCCCGCCGGGCCGCGCCTCGACAGTCGTGATGCACTGTGGCCCCCGGCCTCCCGCCTGAACGGGCACAGCACACCGGGCGATATCGGCAGTGGTGCGTGATCCCGGCAGGGGGCAACGTGGACAAGGGGCGGCCCGAGCACTGGCGGACGACGGCTCTCCTGGCTGTGGTGCTGACCGGCATCGTGACCTACGACGTCCGGTGGGCCGTGGAGGTGCTTGCGAAGCCGGTAGTGGACTGGTGAGGCCTTCTTGGTCCGTGCCTGGGGGAACCTGGCTCACACTCATGGCGATTCAAACTGCCCGCCGGACGATCACCCTCCACAGCAGGACACGAGCCGTGAGTGATGACACGCGGGCCGGGCACTGACCAGTTCTTCCGGCTCTTGCGACCGGGCTGTGGCGAGCTGGGTTCTTCGCTGGTCAGGGCAGTTCCCCCGGATGCCTGAGCGGCTGTCATCAGTCGTCGCCGGCCGCTGCCGGCACACTCTGCGCGAAGCCGGCCACGTCGGCAGGAGCCCCGAGACCAGAGGTGTGTTCCGGGGCTCCGCGCCAGACCACGCGACCCGGGCGGGCATAGTGCAAGGACCCCTGAGCAGCGCCGTCGCACCGGGCGACGGCCCTCGCCCTGTCCTCGGTCAGCGCGGGCTTCCGGACGCCGCCGCCCATCGGCAGCGGGGCGGGGGCGGAGCCCGTCTAGCACGTCCAGGCCCAGTCACCACGCCAACTGGTGAGTTCGACGAGCGGTCCGTCCGCCTTCGCGCCTTCGTGGCGCACCGACCGCGAGTCCTCCGGCTTGATCACCATCAGGATGACGCCGTCCACCCGGTCTCCCGCCGGCAGCCGCTGGAACGGCGGGTCGCCCACCTCCCTGACGGTGGTGACGAGCACGTCGTAGTCGTAGCTCTGGGCCGCCTCGCCACCCGGCCGACGAAATCCGGCCGCATCCCCATGCGGCGGCGGTCGTCAGGCGGGAAGACCGCCCGCGAGCTGCCCATGACCGGTAGGTCACGGCTCTCGGATCACGACGGCGCGGGGAGCAGCCGTCGCAGCAGGGATTCCTCCAGTTCGATCAGGATGTCCTCGCTGACGGTGTGAGTGTTGGGCAGGGTGCGCCACAGCACCAGCTGCCCGTGCAGGGCGGTCCACAGGTGGATGCCCAACATCTCTGCCTCGGGGCGGAGTTCGGGCTGTACGGCCGCCAGGTACGTGTCCACGATGCCGGTCCAGGTCCCGAACACGGTGCTGAGGGGGTTGCTGTCGGCGGGCCGGTGCCGGGGCTCGTATTCCAGGCTGAACATGAGCCGGTAGCGGAGGGGGTTGTCCACGGCGAACCGGCGGTAGGCGGCGACGGCGGCCCGAATGCGCTCCCAGGGCCCGGTCCCGGCCGCGGTGGCCTCCTTGCCCGCGTCGGCCATGGCCGCGGCCAGCGTGCGATAGGCGGCTTCGAGCACCGTCGAGACCAGTTCGGTCTTGTCCTTGAAGTGCAGATAGACGCTGGGTGCGGAGATGCCGACCTCGCGGGCGACAGCGCGCAGCGAGAGCGCGTCCTCGCGGCCCGTGTCCTCCAGGACGCGGGTGGCCGCCTCCAGGATCTCCCGGCGTAGCCGTTCCCCCTCGCCGCGCGCGTTCTGTACCCGCTTGGCCTGCGCTTTCATGCCGCCTCCTCGCCGCCTGCACCCTATCTGCCCGTCGGCCGGAACTGATCGCCCCCTTCATCGCCTAACGGTGTTATTCTACAAGCCAGATCGCCTAACGCTGTTAGGTGTACCTGGAAAGGAACAGTCATGCCCCTGACCTCGTCCATCCCCGCCTTCGACCTAGCCCGCCCGAAGGACGCACCTCTGGGACCCCCGCCGCTCTTCGCCGAACTGCGCGAGAAGAGCCCCATCACCCGGGTCTCGCTGAGGGCGGTACAGCCCAGCCCGTGGCTGGTCACCCGGTGGGAGGACGCCCGCGCGGTGCTCGGCAGCCCGGCGTTCAGCTCCGACCCGGACCGCCCCGGCGCGCCCAACGACCGGGAAGGCCAGCAGCGAGGTCCGCGCGGCTTCTTCCAGAACTACGACGACCCCATCCACGCGACCATGCGGCGCACCCTGACCCGGGAGTTCATGGTCAAACGCATCGACGCGCTACGCCCGGCCATCGCCCGGCTGACCGACGAACTCCTCACCGACCTCGCCGGGGAGCAGGGCCCCGTGGACTTCGTGGAGCGTTTCTCGCTGCCGCTGCCGTCCCTGGTGATCTGCGAACTGCTGGGCGTGCCGTACGAGGACCACGCCTTCTTCCAGGAGCAGTCGAGGACACTCGTCGACAGGACGTCCACAGCCCAGGAGAGCCGGCAGGCGATAGCGGACCTCTCCGCGTATCTGCTGCGGCTCGTGCGGGCCAAGCGCACCGCCCCCGGCGACGACGTGATCACGCGGCTCGCCGGACAGGCGGACGAGGGTGTCATCACCGACCAGGACGCCGCCGACCTGGGTGCCTTCCTGTTGTTCGCCGGGCACGAGACGACCGCGAACATGATCGCGCTGAGCACCATCACCCTGCTGCGGAACCCTGACCAGATCCCGCACCTGCTCGGCGGACCCGACCAGGCCGCCAACGCGGTCGAGGAACTCCTGCGCTACCTGTCGATCGTGCACTTCGGGCTGCGCCGCACCGCCGTCGAGGACGTCACCATCGGCGGTGTCACGATCCGCGCCGGCGAGGGCGTGATCATCTCGGTCAACGTCGCCAGCCGCGACCCGGAGTTCTTCACCGACCCCGACGACCTCGACCTGGCCCGCGCCAACGCCCGTCAGCACCTCGCCTTCGGCTACGGCATCCACCAGTGCCTCGGCCAGCCACTGGCCCGCGCCGAACTCCAGATCGTCCTGCCCGAACTCTTCCGCCGCCTGCCCGGACTCAAGATCGCCGTACCGCTGGAGGAGATCGCCTTCAAGCAGCAGACGGCCGTCTACGGCGTCCACGAGCTGCCCGTCACCTGGTGACCCGGACCATCCGCATCACCTGAAGTCCCCCCCACAGCAAGGAAGAACCGTCATGCGTGTAGAAGTCGACGTCCCCAAATGTGTCGCCTCGGGCCAGTGCGTGATGATCGCCCCGGACGTCTTCGACCAGCGCGACGAGGACGGCATGGTCGTCCTCCTCGACGACAACCCACCGGCCGAACTCCACGACGCCGTACGCGAATCCGCCACCGTGTGCCCCGCGGCCGCGATCCGGCTGGGGGAGTCCGCGTGACCGCCGCCCCCGGCCGTGTCGTCATCGTCGGCGCCTCCGCCGCCGGGCTCACCGCGGCCGAGACGCTGCGCCGCGAAGGCCACACCGGCACCATCACCCTCATCGGCGACGAACCCACCGTCCCCTACGACCGGCCGCCGCTGTCGAAGGAGATCCTCTCCGGCGCCTGGACCCCCGACCGGCTGCCCCTGCGCACCCAGCCCGACCTCGACGCCCTCCGCCTGGACCACCGGTACGGCCGCGAAGCCGTCCAGGTGGACCCGGCCCACCGCACCGTACTCCTGTCGGACGGCTCCGAGGTGCCGTACGAGTCGCTGATCGTCGCCACGGGAGTCCGCCCCCGCCACCTGCCCGGGGCGCCGGCCCACGTCCTGCGCACCCTGGACGACGCCCTCGCGCTCAAGGACCGCCTCGGGCCCGGCCGCACCCTGATCGTGGTCGGCGCCGGTTTCCTCGGCGCCGAAGCCGCGGCCGTCGCCGCCGGACTGGGCACCCGGGTGACCCTCCTCGAACCCGCCCCCGTTCCGCTGGCCCACGCGGTCGGCGAGGACGTCGGCCGCGTCCTCGCCCAGGCCCACCGCGACCACGGAATCGACCTGCGCACCGGCACGGCGGTCGGCGAAGTCCTGCAAAACGGCGCGCGACTGACGGACGGCAGCGTGGTCGAGGCCGAGACGGTGCTGGTGGCGATCGGCTCCCGGCCGAACACCGAATGGCTGGCCGGCAGCGGCCTCACCGCCGAGGACGGGCTGCTCTGCGACGAGTACTGCGCCGCCGCGCCCGGGGTGTACGGCGCGGGTGACGTGGCCCGCTGGCACAACCCGCTCTTCGGTACGTCGATGCGGATCGAGCACCGTACCAACGCCGCCGAACAGGGCATGGCCGCCGCCCGCAACCTCCTCGGAGCCCAGCGGCCGTTCGCGCCGGTGCCCTACTTCTGGTCCGACCAGTACGACATGAAGATCCGGGCCTACGGATACCTGCGAGGCCACGACGAGATGCGGATCGCCGAAGGACGCCTGGAGGAACGGAAGTTCACCGCGGTCTACCGCACCGGCGACCGGCTCACCGGCGTCCTGTCCGTCGGTATGCCGCCCAAGAGAATCCGCCCCTGGCAGCAGGCCATCGCCGCCGGCACGCCCTGGACCCAGGCCCTGTCCCTCCTGGAAGGAGCGGCGGCATGAGCACGGCGGACCTGCAAGGACGCGGCGTCGTCGTCACCGGCGCCGGATCGGGCATCGGACGCGCCACCGCGCTGCGCTTCGCGAGCCTGGGCGCGAAGGTCCTCATCGCGGACATCGACCGGGACGGTTCCGAGGCCGTCGCCGAGGAGATCGGCGCGCACGGCGGCACGGCCCGCGCCGTTGTCGGCGACCTGAGCGACCAGGCCGTCGTCGACGGGGCCATCGCCACCGCCGTCGCCTCGTTCGGCGGACTCGACGTCCTGGTCAACAACGCGGGGATCATGGACGGCATGACCGCCACCGCCGACGTGAGCGACGCCGAATGGGAACGGGTCATCCGTATCAACCTGACCGCCCCGTTCCTGCTCACCCGCGCCGCCCTGCCCCACATGCTGGCCCGCGGCAAGGGTGCCATCGTCAACACCGCGTCCGAGGCCGCCCTGCGCGGCAGCGCCGCCGGCACCGCCTACACCGTCTCCAAGCACGGCCTGGCCGGCCTGACCCGGTCGACCGCGATCATGTACCGGGACCGCGGCATCCGCGTCAACGCCGTCGCCCCGGGCGGCACACAGACCCACGTCATGGACAACATCATCCTGCACGGCGACGGCCCCGGGACCCTCGGCCGCTACCACGACAACGTGGGCCGCGTCGCCACGCCGGAGGAGATCGCGGCGGCCATCGTCTTCCTCGCCTCCGACGCGGCGAGCAACATCAACGGCGTTCTGCTCCCGGTCGACAACGGCTGGTCGGCCGTCTGAGACGACTCGCGCGGGCGGCGCCCGACCCGGGTACCGAGGCCGGGCATCGGATGTCTCCGAAGACCGCTGGTGACCCTGGTTGTCCGCTCTTATGGGCACGCTGTGGGCACGGCGTGCCGAAGGATGCCGGCCGAAGCGCTTGCGGGAACGGGCTCCGCGCTTGGCGCCGCTGTCTCCGTCGACCAGCCCGGGGACGCTTGGCGCGTGCACGGCCCTTCCGGCAGGGTGCGCCTCCCCGGGGGCGAGGCGGCGTCGGTTCGGCAGCGGCGGACCCGCGACATTCTGAGCCGTGCTCTTCTTCGAACTGGTCCTCGATGATGACGATGCGGCACGCGGCCTCGATCGGAGTCGCCTTGTCGACGAGCTCCCGGGCGCGCGCGGCGCTCCGCAGTCGGTAGCGGGAGTACCGGCGATGTCCTCCCTCCGAGCGGAGCGGAGTGATCAGGCGAGCCTCACCGATGGCTCGGATGACGTGGCGCCCGGGGCGCGGGATCGCACCGCCGCTGACCGTGGCTCACCGGTTCTCGGGTGCGCGAGGGCCGCCCGTCCGGCACCTCCGCCGCCGTCGACGTGTGCTGCATGTTGCAAGTGTCACGACATGGAATTCACCGGCCGTTCATATGACGGAATGCATCATTGCTGCCGTAATGCCCACCTCGGGAAAGAACGGTCATGGTTCATCGATCCGCGCTGTGCGCGACGCTCGTCGCCTGGCTGCTGGCCTGCCTCACCGGGTGCGGCACGCCGGACAGCGGGACGCGGGTCGAGGGCCCGGCGCCGACCCGGATTCGATGGACCGGGCCCGTGTACGTCCTGGACTGGAGGTCCAGACCCCGGCAGCGACCGGATCTGATGGACCTCACCGAGATCACCGTCCTGGACCAGTTGGTGTGGAAGAACTGGGGCTCACCGAAGGCCTTCGTCACCGGCGTGGTGATAGATCTGCCCTGTCTGTCGGGATGCCCCCACGAAACCTTGCCCAGCTATCCGGTCACGATCGTCTTCAGCGGTCTGACGAAGCGCCGGTACGCGGCCTACTACAGCTGGGCGGCCGTCACCCCCGTCCACCGGCCGGCTCCCGACTGGGCGGAGGACGTGCACCGGGTGCGGCTGCGCGTGCCGACGGCCTGACGACTCCATCGAATCCCGCAGAGGTTTGCCCATGCACGACGTTTTGCTGGTCGAGGACGACGAGATGATCCGCGAGGCCACCCGGCTCACCCTGGAGGCCGGCGGCTACCGTGTTCGTACGGCGGCCGACGGTGTCACCGGCCTCGCCCTGTTCCGGGAGCGCAGACCCGACGTGGCCGTGCTCGACATCATGCTGCCCGGCCTCAACGGAGTGAGCCTGGCCGGCCACATCCGCGACGAGTCCGGCGTCCCGGTGCTGCTGATCTCGGCCCGCAACGACCCGGTGGACGTGGTGATGGGCCTGGAGGCCGGCGCCGACGACTACGTCACCAAGCCGTTCGAGGGACCGGTGCTCGTCGCCCGCATCCGCTCCCTGCTCCGCCGCGTGCGCCCCGCCGACGACCGGCCCGAGGAGACGCGGCCCAGCCCTCTCCGCTTTGGTGACCTCACCTTCTGCCCGGTGTCGCTGGCCGTGTGGCGGGGCGAGGAGCAACTGACCCTGACCATGACGGAGCTGAAACTGCTCCAGCAGTTCGCCGCCTCCCCCGGGACCGTGCTCACCCGGGATCTGCTCCTGGAGAAGGTCTGGGACTACGCCTGGTCCGGGGACACCCGGGTCGTGGACGTCCATGTGCAGCGGTTGCGCGCCAAGATCGGCCGGGAGCGGATCGAGACGGTGCGCGGCTTCGGCTACAAGCTGCGCGTGTGAGACGGGCCATCGCCGTGAACCTCGGCGCGAAGATCGCCCTCGTCGTCGCCACCACCGCGCTGACCGTGGCCACCACGATCGGTGTCCTGGTGCACCGTCTCACCGCCGCCGACCAGCTCTCCGTGTCCCGCGCCGAGCTGGACCGGCAGCTGACGAACGCGGCGTACGACTACGCGGCCGGCCGCAAGTCCGAGGCCACGGTCGACCCGCCGGACCTGCCCGCACCGCTGGCGGCGGCCGTACGCGCGAACGTCCGGGTGACCTACCTGAAGGACGACGCGCATCCGGTGCTGTGGGCGGCGACCAAGGTCTCGGACCACACCGTGCTCGCGCTGTCCCGCTCCTACGCCCCCGACCTGCGCAGCCTGGCCGCGCTGGACCGGACGCTGGTCGTCGTTGGCACGGCCGCCACCGCTCTGGTCTCCTTGGCGGGACTGTTCCTCGGGGTGCGCATGGGCCGCCGGGCCACCGCCGCCGCCCGCACCGCGGAACGCATCACCGACGGAGACCTCGACGCCCGCGTCCGCCCGGACGGCCGGGACGAGATCGCGCGTCTCGCCGCCTCCGTGAACGCCATGGCGGACGCGCTCGGTGCCCGCCTGGAGGCGGAACGACGGGTGACCGCCGACATCGCGCACGAGCTGCGCACCCCGGTGGCGGGCATGTCGACGACGATCGGCCTGCTCCCGCCGGGCCCCGCCGCGGACCTGATGCGGCGATCCGTGCGCAAGCTGCACGGGCTGGTCGAGGACGTGCTGGAGGTGGCCCGCCTGGACGCCCACACGGTGACGCCGGCGGCGGAGGAGCGGCAGGTGAGCGCGATGGCCAGGCGCGCGGTGTCCGGACTGGAGAAGGCGGAGGTGCGCCTCGTCCGGGACGCTGTCGTGACGACGGACCCACGCCGGGTGGAACGGGTCCTGACCAATCTGGCCACGAACGCGCTCCGGCACGGCGCACCGCCCGTCCTTGTCGAGGTGGAGGGCCTGGTGCTCCGCGTCCGCGACCACGGCCCCGGCTTCCCGCCCGAACTGCTGTCGGTCCTGCACACCTTTGGCCCCCAGCGCTTCCGTACGACGGCCCCGGGGACCGGAACCGGCCTGGGCCTGACGATCGCGGTGGGCCAGGCCCGGCTGCTGGGGGCCGAGTTGAGGTTCCGCAACCATCCGCGGGGCGGGGCGGAGGCGGTGCTGCGGCTGCCGGACCCGACTGGCGCACCGAAGGCCCCGCCGCCCGGCTGAGGGGTCAGTCTCCGAAGACGTCGATGCCGACTTCGCGGAGGATGTGCCCGAGGACGTCCGACGCGTACTCCGGTTCGTCGGCGAGCAGTTCTCCGGCCTCGCGCACGATGATCACCTTCGGCTCGGCGTCGGCGACGGCGTCGCGGAGGCAGTCGCGGAAGGCGTCCCAGTTGCGGCCGAAGTGGTCGGGGAACCCGAGCACGAGGGCCCACTCGGTGAACAGGCCCTCGCTGGTGCGGCAGCGGGAGCCGCGCACCTCCTTCGGCGTCGGAACGCCGTCCGGGGCCTCGGTCAGGGGGCGTATCCATGTTGTGCCGCCGGTCATGGTGACTCCTTGCTCGATCGGACGCGGTGTGCTGCGGCGGACGGGGATTCGTCCGCCGCACCACACCGGCCGCGTACACACCTTGTGTCTGGAAGTGGCCGATGTCCTACATGTGGCCGATGTAATCGAACGTCGCGTAGTGGTCGAACGTGGCGTAGACGTTGCCGGTGATGCTGTTGCGCACGATCCGCCGCGCGTTACGGGCGCTTCCCGCCGAGTGGTAGTAGTCGATGTCGTACTCCACGTAGGGCGACAGCCTGCCGTTGCCGGTCGAGTAGGCCTGACTCGCCGAGACACCCTGAGCGTGCTGCTCCTGCCAGGCGAGGTTGCCGCCGTAGTCGTTGAACCTGCCGCCGAAGTAGACGAAGTTGGTGCTGTGCGTGTTCGAATCCCAGTAGCCGAACCACTGGGTGCCCGTGCGCGCGGAGGGCCACCCTCGGCCGGCCCACCGATCGAGGTGGTAGTAGGAGCGCCCGTTGGAGTAGTCCACCTGGTTGTAGTCGATCATGTGGTTGGCCCAGAAGTCCGCCGCCTCGACCGCCACGTTCCAGTTGGCCCGGCTGATGCCCGAGCCCCCCGGCGGGTTGTTGCAGGTGACGGTGCAGGAGCCGGGCGGCGCCTGGGCGAACGCGGTGCCGGACTCCGCGACCGCGCCGCCCACGAGGGCGAGCAGCACGCCGGCGACGGTCAGGGCGCGTCGTCCGCGGCGGAACCGGGTCTTGGTGGGGCGTTCGGTCTCGGGCGCGGACGCCGCCGGGGCGAGTGAGGTGGACAAGGCTTGCTCCTTGACGTGTGTGGTGCCGAGGCAGTGCGGCCTCGGTGCCATCAAGAAACAGGCCACGCGTCACAACGGCCCGAAGGCCGCATCACAGCAACCGTTCGGAAATGACGTACGACTGTTACGGAGCCCCCCCCGGCTGCCCCGCAGGGGATGCAGGGAGTGCGGATCGCTTCAGGGCCGTACCACTGGAGAAGAACTCCAGCTCGGTGATGGGGCAGGCGGCGATGAGCCCCGCGGCTGCCGCCTGGTCCCATCCGTACTGTTCGGCGTCGCCGCGAAGCAGCCGGGCGAGCGCACTGGTGTCGATCAGGAGATCCCGCTCACTGGCTCCGGTGACGAGGAAGACGTAGGCGTCCCCGTCTTCCTCTCCGTCATCGACGACTTCCACGACACCTTGGTCTTCGAGAGCGAACAGGAAGTGGCTCAGAACCGGGCGTCCGATATCGAGCGGCAGGGGCCGGTGCTGGAGCGGATGGTGATCAGCGGTCTCAGCAGAACGTTCCGGGGACGGGTTCCGGGGGATTTCAGCCGCTCCATCAACAGCTCGACGGCGACCCGGCTGATCTCGTCGACCGGTTCCTCGGCCGCGGTGACCGCCGGGATCACCGTGTCCGTCAGGGCGGGGCCGGCCGTCAGGCCGACGACCGAGAAGTCGCGCGGTACGACCCGTCCGGCGCGCGTCAGGCCGCGGTACAAGCCGCCTACGGAAGCCTCGCTCAGGGTCGCCACCGCCGTGGTGGCCGGGTCGTCCCGCAGAATCTGTGCCAGGCACGCCTCGCCCGCGGTGCTGTCGTCTCCGCAGAAGTACGCGCGCCCGGTGAGCCCCAGCTCCTCGATGCCCCGGTTGAACCCCTCCAGTCCGCGATGTGCCGATTCGTATCCGGACCGGAAGAACTGCTCCGACCGGTTGACGAACGCGATGGTGGTGTGGCCGAGGTCGGCCAGGTGCCGTACGCAGTTGCGTCCCAGCGCCACCCAGTCCAGATCCACCCACCAGGCGTCCTCGATGCCGGGCTGTCCGATCGTGACGAAGGGGTAGCCCAGCTCGGTGAGGTGGTCGACCCGCGAGTCCTCCAGCTTGATCTCCATCAGGATGATGCCGTCCACCCGGTCTCCCGCCAGCAGCCGCTGGAACGGCGGGTCGCCCACCTCCCTGCCGGTGGTGAGGAGCACGTCGTAGTCGTAGTTCTGGGCCGCCTCGGCCACCCGGCCGACGAAATCCAGCTGCATTCCCGTGTAGCGGTGGTCGGCCGGCGGGAAGACCATCCCGAGCGCGCGCGTCCGCTCGGCGGCCGACGGCGGGGTCGTACCCGCGCCGGCGTGTCCGGTGTTCACAGGTCCGCCCACCATGAGTCGTCCGGTAGGGGCTGCTCGGCCCAGATGGTCTTGCCGGTGCCGGTGTGACGGGTGCCCCAGCCCTGGGAGACCTGGGCGACCAGGAGGAGTCCGCGGCCTCCCTCGTCGAAGGTACGGGCACGGCGCATATGCGGAGCGGTACTGCTGCCGTCGGAGACCTCGCAGATCAGGGTGCGGTCGCGGATCAGCCGCAGCTGGATGGGGGGTTCGCCGTACCGGATGGCGTTGGTGACGAGTTCACTGACCACCAGCTCGGTGACGAAGGAGGCCGTCTCCAGCCCCCAGGCCGCCAACTGGCGGGTCGCCTGAGCCCGTGCGTCCGCCACGACCTCGGCATCGACGGGCAGACCCCAGGTGGCGACCTGGTCGGCGTGGAGGGCGTGGGTGCGGGCGACCAGCAGGGCGACATCGTCGGGGGGACGCTCGGGCAGCAGGGTGCCGATCAGACGGTCGCAGGTGTCCTCCAGTGAGGGAGAGACAGTGGCCAGGGAGTCGCGCAACCGGGCGAAGCCCGTGTCGAGATCCCGGTGCGCGTGGATCAGTCCGTCGGTGTGCAGGACGATCAGACTGCTCTCGGGCAGCTCCAGTTCGGTGGCCTCGAAGGGGACGCCGCCCACGCCCAGCGGTGGCCCGGGGCTCAGGCCGATGGTGGCGACCGTGCCGTTGGGGTAGAGGACGCTGGGCGGGGGATGGCCGGCGCTGGCGAGGACGCAGTTCCGGGCCACCGGGTCGTAGACGGCGTACAGGCAGGTGGCGCCGAACTCGCCGGGCAGTCCGGCCGAACCCATCGCGTCGTCGTCGCCGAGATGGGTGACGAGGTCGTCGACGTGGGTGAGGAGCTCGTCGGGCGGCAGGTCGACATCGGCGAGGGTCCGCACGGCGGTACGCAGCCGTCCCATGGCGGCGGAGGCGTGGACGCCGTGCCCGACGACATCGCCGACGACCAGCGCGACCCGGGTCCCGGACAGCGGGATCACATCGAACCAGTCGCCGCCCACTCCGGTCCCGGAACTGGCGGGCAGATAGCGGAAGGCGGCCTCGACCGCGGCCTGCTGGGGCAGCACGTGCGGGAGCAGGCTGCGTTGCAGGGTGAGGGCGGTGGCGTGCTCGCGGGTGTAGCGCCGCGCGTTGTCCATGCTGACGGCGGTCCGGCCGGCCAGTTCCTCGACGAGCAGCAGGTCGTCCTGCTGGAAGGCACCCGGGCGGGTCCAGCGCCAGAGCACGACCACGCCGAGCACGATGCCGCGGGCTCGCAGCGGCACCGCCATGCCCGAGTGGATGCCATCGCGATGGACGCCGGCGCTTCTGATCTCGTCGCCCTCGATCCACCTGACGAAATCGGGGTCGTCCAGTCCGCTCAGCAGGGGGCGTCCGGCGGCGAGGCATCGGGCCGGGGGAGAGAACGGCGGATAGGTGCCCATCGCGCCCAGCTCGACGGCGAGCCTGGGGCCGCCCTCGGCGGCCGACCGGTACGCGGCCCTGTGCAGCGCCACGGGTTCACCGGCCTCCGGCGCCGCCGGCTCCTCTCCCTCCAGGACCGAGCCGAAGAGGTCCACGGTGACGAAGTCGGCGAGCCGCGGCACCACCAGCTCGGCCAGCTCACGGGCGGTGCGCCCCACGTCCAGGGTGGCGCCGATCCGCGCGCCGGCCTCGTTCAGCAGGGTCAGCCGCTGGTGGGCACCGTGCTGTGCGCTGTCGTCGAACGCGGCGGTGCCGACTCCGCGGACCTGGCCGGAGGAATCCTTGACCGGCCACATCTCGACACTCCAGGCACGGTCGCCGACGTAGCCGTGATGGCGCGCCGGTGACCCGGTCTCGGCGACCCGCCGCAGCTGCTTCTGCCAGCCCCCGTCGGCGCCGTCCGGGAGGACATCCGCGTACGACCGTCCGCGCAGTTGCGCCGCCTCGGTGCCCAGCATGTCGCCGACAAGGCTGTTGACCTGTTGGCACCGCAGCTCCGTGTCGAAGACGGCGAGGGCGACCGACGCCTGGTCGAAGGGCGGCTCCAGGACCGCCTCGTCGGACCCGCTCGCGGCCCCGTTTCCGGGGGAGCGCGGTGTGAGGGTCACGACGGACCACTCATGGCCCCTGCCCTGACCGTCCAGCGACGGGCAGACGCGCATCTCGACATCGAGTCGGTGGCCGTCCCGGTGGCGTACGGCCACGGGACCGCTCCATGCCTCACCCGTGGCCAGGGCATCCGAGGCCGGGTGGGAGGCGTCCACGGCGAGCAGGTCGGCGGCCGCGCGGCCCACCACCTCCGGGGAGTGGCCGAGCAGGAGCCGGGCGTCATCGCTCCAGCCCAGTACCGTGCCCTGTGCGCTGACGACGAGGGTGGCCAGGTCGGCCGAGGGCCGTGGGGCATGGGGGCTCTCGTGTGCAGCGCTGCCACGCTGTGCCATGGTCGCTCACCCCGCAGCCGTCACTCGGCCTGGCGTTCACCGGTCCTGCGTAAGCCTGGCGCTCACCAGATACGGCGCAAAACCGACATACCAATGAAACATCATGTGGGGCCGCTTGCGCTGTCCCGGCGTCAGGCCCGCCTTCGGCCCGCTGCCGCTTGCCCGCTGTCTCCAGTCCGCTGCCTCCGGCCGGTGCGGTCCCCCGTTCGCGTGCGATGCGACGGCGGCACCTTCCACGGTTCCTTATAGTGCAGATATGGGATATATCCCCCAAAGGGAAGTGCGCCCATGGCCTCCTCTCACTCCCGCACACCGCCCGTGGTCATCGACTCACGGGGCCCCGTCCGGCCCAGCGACCTGGCCCGGGTCGCGCTCCGGCCGGCCGACGCCGCCCGGATCACCGGAGGGTTCTGGGCCGAGCGACGGCGTGTCAACGCGGAGGTGAGCATCCCCCAGGGTCCTGCCCTGCTGGAGTCCGTCGGCAACCTGCACAATCTGCGGCTGGCCGCCGGGACCGCGGACGGCGCGTACCGGGGCGCGCTGCCCTTTCTGGACAGCGATGTGACCAAATGGCTGGAGGCCGCCTCCTGGCAGCTCGCGGACCCGGACACGCCGGACCGATCAACCCTGGCCGAGGCAGTGGACACGATGATCCGTCTGCTCGCCGAGGCCCAACAGGACGACGGCTATCTTCAGACCTGGTACCAGGTGGCCGAGCCCGGCCGGCGGTTCGTCGAGCTGCTCTGGGGCCACGAACTGTACTGCGCCGGCCATCTCATCCAGGCCGCCGTCGCCCATCACCGCGGCACCGGACGCGAGGACCTGCTCACCGTCGCCCGCCGCTTCGCCGACCACATCGACGACACCTTCGGCACCGGCAAGCCCGTCGACGGCATCTGCGGGCATCCCGAGATCGAGACCGCCCTCGTGGAGCTCTACCGCGAGACCGGTGAGCGCCGCTACCTGGACCTCGCCGGATACTTCATCGACCGGCGCGGCCACGGCCTGCTGGACGAGGACGACCCCCGCGGCCTCGCCCCCGGCCCCGACTACTGCCAGGACCACGTCCCCGTACGGGAAGCCCGAACAGTGACCGGCCACGCCGTACGCCAGCTGTACCTGCTGGCCGGCGCCACCGATGTGGCGGCCGAGACCGGCGAGCCGCAACTGCGCACGGCGATGGAGCTGCTGTGGGAGGCGATGACCACCACCAAGACGTATCTCACCGGGGGTGTGGGGGCCCGCCACAGATGGGAGGACTTCGGCGACCCCTACGAACTGCCCAGCGAGCGTGCGTACTGCGAGACCTGCGCGGCCATCGCCTCGATCCAGTGGAGCTGGCGGATGGCGCTGCTCACCGGCCGGGCTTGTTACTCGGACCTGATCGAGCGGACCCTCTACAACGGCTTTCTCGCCGGGGTCTCCCTGGACGGCCGAAGCTGGCTCTACATCAACCCGCTCCAGGTACGCGACGGCTACGAGTACCACGGCGAGGACCAGGGAGCCCGCCGGGCCCCCTGGTTCACCTGCGCCTGCTGCCCGCCGAACGCCATGCGGCTCCTGGCGAGCCTGCCCCATTACGTGGCCAGCACCGACGCGGGAGGACTGCAACTGCACCAGTACGCCGACGGAGCGTACGCCGGGTCCGTCGGCGGAGGGCGGGTCGCGGTCCGGGTGGACACCGAGTACCCCTGGCAGGGCCGGATCACGGTGACCGTCGACGAGGCGGGCCCCGGGGAGTGGACCCTCTCGCTGCGGGTGCCGCAGTGGTGCCGGGACTTCACGGTCACGCCTTCTCCACGGGACACCGGGAGCACCGGCGGGGCCGGGCAGCCGGAGCGGCAGAACGGCTGGCTGCGGCTCCACCGCGCCTGGCGGCCCGGCGACACGGTCGTCCTGGAACTCGGCATGGAGCCGCGGCTCACCGAGGCCCACCCCAGGGCCGACGCGGTCCGCGGCTGTGTGGCCCTCGAACACGGACCGCTCGTCTACTGCCTGGAGCAGACCGACCAGCCGGGCACCCCGCGACTCGACGACATCCTGCTCGACACCACCGCCGGGCTGACCATCAGACGCCGCCCCGATCTGCTGGGCGGCGTCACCACCCTGACCGCCTCCGGCCTGCTGCGCCGGCCCGAGCCCGCCGAGGGCGACTGGTGGCCGTACCGCACGGTCCACGGCGGTACGCCGCACGCCGACCGAGCCCCGCACACCACACGGGACCGCGCCGAGGCGACTGTCCCCGTCGAACTGACCGCCATCCCTTACTACGCCTGGGCCAACCGTGGGCAGGGCAGCATGCGCGTCTGGCTGCCCACCTGCTGAATCCCCGTCACCACCGTCTCCTCTTTGGACAGAAGCCATGAGAAACAGAGCAACGACAGCGGGGGCACTCCTGGTGTCCGCGGCGCTGCTGGTCGGAGGGTGCGGCGGCGGCTCGGACTCGTCGACCTCTGCCTCGGACGGCACGATCAGCCTGTGGACCCGTGACACCCAGAAGGAGTTCATCAACCTCGTCGCGGACGCCTGGAACGACAGCCATGACACCAAGGTGAAGGTGACCGTCGTCCCGGCCGCCAACTTCGTCCAGAAGCTCGCCACCACGGCCGCCTCCGGTGACGCACCCGACGTCGCCTCCATCGACCTGGTGTACCTGCCTTACTTCGCCTCCACCGGAACGCTGGAGGACATCACGAAGCTGGCGGACGACCTGCCGTACAAGGACGATCTGAGCCCGTCCCACCGCGCGCTCGCCACCTACAACGAGCGCACCTACGCGCTGCCGTTCAGCGGCGAGGCATCGGTGCTCTTCTACAACAAGGATCTGTTCAAGAAGGCCGGTCTCGACCCGGAGCGGCCCCCCGAGAACTACGCGGAGATCATTTCCGCCGCGAACAAGATCAGCGACCTGGGTCCGGACATCCATGGATTCGCCGTCGCCGGGCAGTGCGGCGGCTGCAACGTCTTCGAGTTCACCCCGCACGTCTGGGCGAGTGGCGGCGAGGTCCTCTCCGAGGACGGCTCCAAGGCCATGTTCGACTCCCAGGAGGTCACCGACGCCCTGACCCTCTACCGCACGCTCTTCACCGACGGCACGATGCCGGCCCAGTCCCGGACGGACAACGGCACCCACCAGCCCGCCGCGTTCCAGAGCGGCACGGTGGGCATGGTGCCGCTCGGCGCGTTCTACGCGCAGGTCCTCAAGGCGGACTCCGACGTCGACTTCGGTGTCGCCCATCTGCCCGGCAAGGACGGCGGCTGGTCCTCCTTCGCGGGCGGTGACGAGATCGCCGTCATGGAGAAGGGCCAGAACAAGGAGGGGGCGCGGGAGTTCGTGCGCTGGGCCACCGGTGAACAGGCACAGAAGGTGCTCGCCGACAACAGCATCACCCCGGTGCGCACCGATCTGATCGACAAGATCTACGACCCTCTCGACCCCCGCAACAAGGTGTTCAGCGAGGCCATGGAGAAGGGACACACGCCCTACAGCACCGTCGAACACGAACTGTTCAACGACAACAACGGACCCTGGGTCCAGATGATCAACAGTGCCGTCTTCGGCGGCGACATCGCCGACGCCCAGAAGCAGGGGCAGGAGGCCGCCCAGGCCATCATCGACAGGGCGGCGCGGAACACGGACTCCCGAGGCCGGACCGGATGACCTCCCCCACCGGGCTCGACGGTGACGCCGTACCGAGACGGACGCGGGCCAGGGCCGGGCGGCGGGGGGCCGGGGCCGCCCTGACGGCCCCGGCCCTGGCGCTGATCGCCGTCTTCTTCTACGTCCCGCTGGCCATGATGCTGTGGATGTCGCTGCACGACTGGCCGCTGCTCGGAGAACGCCGCTTCATCGGGCTGGAGAACTACCGGACCGCTCTGGGCGACGTCGCGTTCCGCGAAGCCGTGCTCTTCACCCTGGAGTACACGCTGATCACGACGCCGGTGCTGTTCGTCGCGGCGCTCGGACTCGCCCTGCTGGTCCAGCGCGGGCAACGCGGTGCCCGCTTCTTCCAGGGCGTGTACTTCATGCCGGTGGTGATCGGGCTCGCCTCGGGAGCCTTTCTCTGGCTGTTCATGTTCCAGTCCGGCATCGGGCCCGCCGGCGAACTCGCCGACCGCCTCGGCCTCGCGAGCCGCGACACCGACTGGTTCGCAGGGACGACATCCGCGCTGCTCGTGGTCGTCGCCATGGTGACCTGGAAGATCGTCGGCCTGCAGATGCTTCTGCTGCTGGCCGGACTGCGGGCCATCCCGGTCGAGGTGGAGGAGGCGGCGAGGGTCGACGGGGCGAACCGGTGGCAGACCTTCCGCCACATCACCCTGCCGCTGCTGCGTCCCACACTGGCCCTCGTCCTGGTCTTCTCCGTGGCCGGTTCGCTGCTCGCCTTCGACCAGTTCTACATCATGACCAGCGGCGGCCCCGCCAACTCGACCATCACGGCCGTCTTCGAGATCTACCGCACGTCGTTCGTCCAGTTCAGGCTCGGACTCGGCGCCGCCTACTCCGCCCTGCTCATGACCGCTCTCGCGATGATCAGCGCGATCCAGATGTATCTGCTCCGCTCCGGCGAGGCGGCGTGAGCGGCGACAGGCACGAGAAGAGTTCCGACAGGCACGAGAAGAGTCCCGACAGGCACGAGAAGAGTCCGCGGAAGCCTTTCGAGCGGCTGCCCACGGCCATCCGGAGATCGCTACCCAGGGCCGCCTGGTGGGCGGTCTGCGGCAGCCTGGCCGTCCTGTTCCTGTATCCGCTGTACGTCATGATCGCGCACAGCCTCAAGACACCGCGCGAGGCCGCCGCCGCACCCCCCACCCTCTACCCGCACGATCTGTCCCTGGAGCATTACCGGGCGCTGGCCGGTGACGGAGGGATCGACGTCCTGGCCAACGTCGGCAACAGCCTGGTGGTCTCCCTGGGCACCACACTGACGACGGTGGTCCTCAGCACCCTCGCGGGATACGGCTTCGCACGGCTGCGCTTCCCCGGCGGCAACGCCCTGTTCTTCGCCGCCCTCGTCACCTTCATGATCCCCTTCCAGGCGCTCATCACCCCCCTCTACCTGCTCCTGGACCATCTGGGCCTGCTGAACTCGCTCTTGGGACTGACCCTCGTCTACACCACGTTCCAGCTCCCCTTCGGACTGTTCCTGATGCGCAACTCGTTCGCGGCGGTCCCCCGAAGCCTGGAGGAAGCCGCACGGATCGACGGCTGCGGAATTCTTCAGACGCTGGTCAGGGTGATGCTGCCGGTCGCCACACCAGGAGTCGTGGCCACCGCGCTGCTCGCCTTCTTCACTGCCTGGAACGAGTTCTTCGCCGCGCTGATCCTCATCACCGACCAGGAGAGATTCACCCTGCCGGTCAGCCTGAGCGTGATCGCCAGCGGTGCGCTCGGCAGCGTCAACTGGGGAGTCCTCCAGGCCGGTGTCACGGTGACGATCATCCCCTGCGTGATCATCTACGTTCTGCTGCAGAAGTACTACGTCGGCGGTTTGCTCAGCACGCTGGGGAAGTGAGACCGCCGGGGCCGGGGCCGGGTAGGTCGCGGGCGTCGCGGGCATCCCCTCCGGTGAGGTCGACGGTGAGTGGCCGTCGGCGACCGGTAGGGAGGGGCGGGGAGGTCCCGAGCCGCACCCCGGTCCGGGCGAGGTCCGGACGATCCGGGTCGAGACCGCCAGTGTCCATCCGATCGACTGGAAGTTCCGTAGCACCCTGCGGCCACGGGGCGTGAAGACCGGTGGGTAGATCGCGTGCGCGGACGGGCACTGTGCCGTGTGCGTCTATGAGGGCGGCCCCGCCGTCACGGTCCGCTCCGGCAAGACCGGCGCCCAGTACGGACTGTGTGCTTCGTGTGCCGACATGACCGAGCGCACCGACGCCGTCAGCGAGATCATGGAAGGCTTCCGTACCCGCATGCGGGAAGCGGGACGCCTCGACGAACGCGTTGAGGACTTCATCAACGGTGTAGTCATCTGCGCGCCGCTGGCGCCGGGCAGCGACCCGTTGGCCAGGATCAGTGCCGTCTTCCACTACCTCGCCAAGAGAACCGGAGCTGAAACGGAGGTGGCATCGTGACGTCACCGGCCGCCGCGCATGTCATTGCCCAGCTCAAGGCCAACCACGTCGCCGCCAACGCGGTCGGGCTCGGCAGCCTGGCCCTGGACGCTTGGTACGAGACGATCACCGATATCGTCACTGACTCCCCGGACCCTGTGGCCACTATCGGCGCCATCGCTCAGCTCAGCCAGTGCCATGCCTGTTGGGATGCCTCCGGGTCGAAGGCCGGGGAGATGGTGCGGAGTGCGACGGCAACCCATCTGTCCGCCTGGGGTGCCGAGTAGGCGTCGAACGATCCTCGGAACACCAACTCGCCCTCGTCGGTGAGGTCTTCTGTCCAGCATTCGCACCAGTAGCCCTGGCGGGCTTCGCCATTCAACACAGGTGGTCTCCCGGTCGGGTGCCCGTGAACAACTCGGCCGTCACCGTGTAACCGCCCTTGCTGCCGTGGACGACCACCCGGTGGGCCAGTGCGGTGACCATGCCCAAGCCCCTGCCGTGCTCGGCCTCCTGGTCCTGGTGCTCGACCTTCGGGACCGTGGCGGTTCCTCCGCCGTCCGTCACCGACAAGGCGATGAATTGTGGGGAGACGGCGAGGGCCAGGTGGAAGCGGCCGGATTCCAGGCCGCTTGCGGTGTGGAGGATGGCGTTCGCGCTCAGTTCGCTCACGATCAG
>NZ_JBSFVY010000064.1:0-24453 GCF_053592555.1 Streptomyces sp. NPDC002643 | reverse complement strand
GCGCGGGGGGGGGGGGGGCCCCCCCCGCGACCAGCCCCCACCCACCCGCACCCGACCACGCACCCGGCGGGGGCCCGGGGGCGCAGCCCCCTGGGATGGGACGGGTAGGGGCGGCGGGGGCGAGAAAACGCGCCCCGCTACGCCGACGCCCGCTCCACCTCACGCGGCTTCAACTCCGCGTTCTCCAGAACATCCCGCAAGTGCTTCTCGGCCACCGGCAGGACGTCGGCGATGGTGAGTTCGCGGCCGAGTTCCCCGGCCAGCGAGGTGACGCCCGCGTCACGGATGCCGCAGGGGATGATCCGGTCGAACCAGACGTTGTCCGGGTTCACGTTCAGCGAGAAGCCGTGCATCGTGACGCCCTTGGCGACGCGGATGCCGATCGCCGCGACCTTGCGGTCCTCGCGCCGCTGTCCGGCGTTGGAGGGCGCGTACTCGGGGCCGTTCAGACGCGGGTCGAACTCGTCGTCGTGCATACGCGGGTCCAGGTCCAGCGACAGCCCGCCGAGCGACGGCCGCTGCTCGACCGGGTCACCGAGCACCCACACCCCGCTGCGGCCCTCGACCCGCGTGGTCTCCAGTCCGAACTCCGCGCAGGTGAGGATCAGTGCCTCCTCCAGGCGGCGGACGTGGGCGACGACGTCCACCGGGCGGGGGAGCTTCTGGATGGGGTAGCCGACCAGCTGACCGGGGCCATGCCAGGTGATCTTGCCGCCTCGGTCCACGTCGATGACGGGGGTGCCGTCGAGGGGGCGCTCGTTGTCGGCCGTGCGCCGGCCCGCCGTGTAGACCGGGGGGTGTTCGAGGAGCAGGACGGTGTCGGGGACCTCGTCGGCGAAGCGTGCCGCGTGCACCCGGCGCTGTTCGTCCCACGCCTCCTGGTACTCGACGGCCTCCGTGCCGAACCCCATGCGGACGAACCGCAACCCACTCACGGCAAGCGCCTCCCTCGGCGGTACGGCCGGGCGGCGGCACCGCGATAGCTGTGTCAGGCAGATAGCTGTGTCAGGCACATAACGCGCCCAAGCCACTGTACGACCGTAGGGCCGGGCGGTGGTCGGGGGGCGACGGAGGCCGGACGAGGGTCGACCGCTGGGGGAGGGCGGAGGCCGGCGTACGAGGGGTGGCCGTCCGCCGGTCGTACGCCGGGACCGCCGGGCGTACGACGAGCGTGACCGGCGCGCGGCGGAGGGGATTCTCGTCAGCCGCGCGGCAAATCCTCACACGATCGGATGAATGGACGCGGAAGTGTGCGATCAGACGCTTACTCTCCGCTACATTCGCGCCGTTCACAAGGCCGCAAAGGCTTCTCACCAGGCAATCCGGGAAACCCCGCCGACACCCGGAAGGCAGGAGACCGCACCGCAGATGACGGAACGACCCGCGCAGCGCACCCCCAACCGCCAGCTAGCCGCCCTCATCGCAGAAGCGGGGTTCTCCAACGCGGGACTAGCGCGCCGAGTGGACCAGCTCGGTCTCGAACACGGGCTCGACCTGAGATACGACAAGACGTCCGTGACCCGCTGGCTGCGCGGTCAGCAGCCCAGGGGTACGACGCCCGCGCTGATCGCCGAGGTGTTCACCCGCCGCCTCGGCCGACGGCTCACCGCACAGGACCTCGGCCTCGACGCCTGCGCCCCCGTGTACGCCGGTCTGGAGTTCGCCGCGACCCCCGAGGAGGCCATCGACATCGTCAGCGGGCTGTGGCGCAAGGACTCCGGCAGCCACGCCGAGCTGCGGAAGATCGCGTTCACGCCCGCCGGGCTCGTCGTGCCCAGCCGGGACTGGCTGATCGGCCGGGCCGACGACCGTGTGGGCCGGGGCGACCCGGGTGCCACCCGGGTCCCGCCGCAGGGCCGCCCGGCCGGTGTGCCCCGCCAGCGCAGCCAGACCGAGCGCGGCCCCGGCCAGAAGGTCACCGGCGGGGACATCGCCGCCCTCCGCTCGGTCGGTGAACTCTTCCGCGCCCTCGACGACGCCTACGGCGGCGGCCACGCCCGCCAGGCCCTCGTCCGCTACCTCGAACACGAGGCCGAGCCGATGCTGCGCGGCGCCTACGGCGAACAGATCGGCCGCAGGCTCTTCGCCGCCGCCGCCGACCTCACCCGCCTCGCCGGCTGGACCTCGTACGACATCGGCGCCCATGGGCTCGCCCAGCGGTACTTCGTACAGTCGCTCCGGCTGGCGCAGGCGGCGGGGGACAGGGCGTACGGGGCGTATGTGCTCGTCACGATGAGCCGTCAGGCGGTCTATCTGGGGCACGGACGGGAGGCCGTGCAGCTCGCGCGCGTCGCGCAGCAGGGCGTGGGGTCGGCCGTGCCGCCGGTCGTGCAGTCGCTGCTGCACGCGGTCGAGGCGCGCGGCCATGCGGTGCTCGGCGAGGTACGGGCCTCCACGGCCGCCCTCGTGCGCGCCGAACGTGCCCTGGAGGCGGCCCGCACCGGCGACGAAGTCCCGTACTGGGCGCGCTTCTTCGACGAGGCGCAACTCGCCGACGAGTTCGGCCACAGCCATCGCGACCTCCAGCAGTACCGGGCCGCCGCCCAGCACGCCGAACGCTCCCTCCAGCTCCGGGCGCCCGCCTACGCCCGCAGCCGCCTCTTCTGCCGAGTCGTCCTCGCCTCGGCCCGCCTCGGCCTCGGCGAACTGGACCAGGCCTGCCAGTTGGGCGCGGAGGCCGCCGGCCAGGCCGCCGAGATGCGATCGGTGCGCGCGGTGGAGTACGTACGCGACTTCGAACGCCGCCTGGAGCCCTACCGGGACGCCGCACCGGTCAGGGGGTATCGGGACAAGGTGGCGGCGTTGGGGTAGCGGGCTGAGGTAAGTGGGTTGGGGTCAACGGCTGTTGGCATACGGCTGTTGGCAAACGGGAGGTGGCCTACGGTTGTTGGCCCGGGCCCGGGCCCGTGGCCTACGGCTGTGGGCCAACGCCTGTGGGCCCACGCCTGTTGGGCCGCTCGTTGCCTACGGCTGTTGGCCCACGCCTGTTGGGATTTGGGCCCGTCCCGATTGGGTCAACGCCCGTTGGCCAACCTCTGTAGGCCCAACAGCCGTTGGCCCACAGCTGTTGGCCCACGCCTGTTCACCCACGCCTGTTGCCTACACATGTTGGGGCGCCCGGTGATTTCTTCGGGCGCCCCTCTTGTGTCTACGCGGCCGTTTCCAGGGGCTCTTCCAGGGGGGTCGGGCGGGCGTCCAGGTCGGTGAGGAGGGCGTGGGCGGCTCGGCGGGCCGAGTGGAGGGCGCCCTGGGCCGTGCTGGTGTCGCGGTGGTCGCCGCAGACGTAGAGGCCGGCCAGGATGCGCACCGGGCGGCGCGGATCGTGGGGCGCGGGCATCGCCGGGACGGCTTCCGGGGTGTGCTGGATCGCCAGCAGCTCCCAGCGGGTCGTGGAGGTGCGGTACAGCCGGGCGAGCTGGGCGCGGACCGTCGCGTCCAGGTGGGCCGGGTCCGGTGGGGTGCCCAGCACGGTCGAGGTGATCAGGGCGCGGCCCGCCGGTGCCCGGCTCGGGTCGACCTGGCTGAGCACCGCCGTGTGCGAGACGGGGCCGCTGCGGTCGGAGTCGAGGAGCAACGCCGGTTCGGTGAGCGGGGGTTCGTCGGTGGTGTGGTGGACCACCGTCACCGGGTGGAAGTCCGGTACCCGCAGCCCCGGCAGCAGTTCGGCGGCGGACCGGGCGTCGGTCGCCAACACCACGGAACGGCAGCGGAGTTCACCGTGATCCACCGTCGTCACCGAGGTCGTGCTGATCGCGGTGACCTGGACCCCGGTCCGCACCGACCCCGGCGGAAGAGCCGCCGCCAGCAGCTCCGGCAGCGTGTCCGCGCCGCCCTCCGGGACGCACAACCGGCCCGTCGCGAAGGCGTGCAGCGCCAGATCGGCACAGCGGCTGGACGTCTGCAGCGCCGGATCGGCGAGCAACGCGGCCAGCAGCGGCCGTACGAAACCGTCTATCGTCCGGGGCGGGAAACCGCGCGTCGCCAGCGCCTCGGCGATCGGCACCTCGGCGCGGGTGGCGAGCCGTTCGGGCGCGGTGGCCGCCAGCCGGGCCAGCGCCATGGCCAGCCGTGACTGGTCGGCGGGGGCGCCCAGCCGGCCGGGGCGGCTGCCGGTGGCGCGGCCCCTGATCTGGGCACGGTTCGGGATCGGCGTCCCGCCTCCCCGGACGAAACCGAGGCTCTGCGGACGGGGCAGCCTGGGGGCGCTTGCGAGGGCGCGCGCGGCGGTGAGTGCGCCCCTCGCGCTCCGCAAGGTCGGGGTGGCACCGGCCCGGTGATGGTGGCCGTCGGCGTGCAGCAGGACACCGGGCGCGAAGGGCCGTAGCGGCAGGGTGTCCAGGCCCGGGGTGCGGCGCAGTTCCGGGTACGACGTGGAGAGGAGCGGGGCGGTGCGGTCGAGGCGGAAGCCGTCCACCTTCTCGGTGGCCATACGGCCGCCGACGGTGGGTGCGGCCTCCAGGACGGTGACGGTGAGGCCCGCCCTGACCAGATGACCTGCCGCCGCGAGGCCGGCGACGCCGGCTCCTACGACGATGACGTCCACGGTGTCCGTGTCCGCGGAGTGCGTCGATTGGTACACCGACTCAAGCACGTGCCCCTCCCGAGGTCGCGCGGCTGCTGGGAGGGTCTTGCCCCCAGCGTCCTTCTGGAATACCTGAGTTCGGGTCGAGGGTGAAGGGGGAGGGGCCGGGCGGGGAAGTCGCGTGGGGCCTCGCATGGGGGCATGGGGGTGGGGGGCGTGCGCCTGGGCTGTTCACCAGGGGGTTTCGCCCCCGCCGCCCTTACCCTTCCCATCCCCAGGGGCTGCGCCCCTTCGACCCCGTCGAGGGTTTGGGGGGTGGGTTGTCGGGTGCGGGTGGGTGGGGGCTGGTCGCGCCCACGCGGCGGAGCCGCAAATCGACACAGCCCCGCGCCCCTGAAAAATGCGAGGGCTGCGCCCCGCATTTTTCGTCGGCGAGCAGGGCCGTGCTTTTCAGGGGCGCGGGGAACTGCGCGAGCAACCACCCACCCACCCGCGCCCGCCCCACAACCCCCTCCCCCCGAGCTCCTAGGCGCCCCGTCCCCCCGCGGAGCGAATCGCGTCGGTGATGTTCGGGAACGTGAATCCGAAGCCCGACTCCAGCAGGCGCGTCGGCAGCACGCGGGCGCTGCCCAGTACGTCGCCCGAGACCTCGCCGAGGGCGAGGCGGAGGGCCCAGCCGGGGACGGTGAAAACGGTCGGGCGGTGCAGGACCTCGCCCATGGCCGCCGTGATCTCCCGGTTGGTGAGGGGCGTCGGGGCGGTGAGGTTGAAGGGGCCCGACAGGGACGGGGTGGTGAGCAGATGACGTAGGGCGGCGATCTCGTCGTACAGAGAGATGAAGCTCCAGTACTGGCGGCCGTCACCCATCCGGCCGCCCAACCCGGCCTTGAAGAGGGGGAACAGCGGGCCCCACGCACCCCCGCCCTTGGCCACCACCAGCCCCGTACGGGCGAAGACCGTACGGATGCCGGCCTCGGAGGCGGGTGCGGCGGCACCCTCCCACTCCACGCACAGCTCAGGCAGAAACCCCTCCCCGGCCGGGGACGACTCGTCCACCTCCCGGTCGCCCGTATAGCCGTAGAAGCCGATCGCGCTGCCGTTCAGGAAGACGCCCGGCGGACGCTCCAGGGAGGCGGCGGCCTGGGCGAGGGTGGCGGTGCCCCGTACGCGGCTGTCGCGGATCGTCGCCTTGTACGCCTTCGTCCAACGGCGTGACGCGACACCCGCGCCGGCCAGGTTCACCACGGCCGCGCAGCCCTCCAGGGCGGCCGTGTCGATCCGTCCGGCCTCCGGGTCCCAGCGCACCTCGTCCGCGCCCCGGGGCTCCCGGCGCACCAGCCTCACGACCTCGTGACCGTCCTCCCCGAGGAAGCGGGCCAGCGCCGAACCGATCAGACCGGACGCACCGGCGATCACCACACGTGAACCACGACCCGGAGCAGGATCACGACCAGGATCAGGAGCAGGTGCGGGATCAGGACGAGAGTGGGGGGCCACGGGCGAATCATCCGTCATGCCCTCATCTTGCAGGGCGGGGGAGCGGTGCGCGGGCGGGGGGTGCGCCGTTTTTGTCCGGTGGGCCGTCGTAGGGTGGTTCGGTATGTGCGGGGAGCGGCCCGGCCGGGGCCGGTGCTTCCGTGCGCCCGTCGGCGTCAACCCCCTTGCCCGCGCCGTACAGTGGCCGTCATGCCCGTTCCGTACATACGCACAGCCACCGCGGACGATGACGACGCGCTCGGGAGGCTCGATCGGGTCACCTGGTCCACGTTGCACTCCGTCCAGGAGCGCCCCCGGCAGCCGTACGAACCCTTCTTCGACGAGCGCTTCGGGCCGCTGGACCATCTCGTCGCCGAACTCGACGGCGTGCTGGTCGGCTATGTGCGGCTCGCGCTGCCGTCGGGCCTCGTCTGTCAGGCGCATGTCCGGCAGATCCAGGGGTTCGCCGTCGCCGAGGAGGCGCGCGGCACCGGGGTCGGACGGGCGCTGCTGCGAGCCGCGCGGGACGAGGCCCGCCGCCGTGGCGCCCGCCGCCTCACCCTGCGCGTCCTCGGCCACAACACCCCGGCCCGCAAGCTGTACGAGTCCGAGGGCTTCGTGGTCGAGGGCGTGCTGCCGGAGGAGTTCCTGATCGACGGGGAGTATGTCGACGATGTGCTGATGGGCTGTCGGCTCTGAGAACGTGAACTCCGCCGATGCGGAGCGGAGTTGGGGTTACGACGTCACCAACTCCCCCGTGTCCACCGGCGTCGTCGCGTTCGCCGCGCGTACCGCCTCGTCGGAGACCTCGTCGACGGTGAGGACGTAGCCGGTCTCGGCGTCCGAGGTGGAGCGGGCGAAGACCACGCCGTAGACCCGGCCGTCGGTGGTGAGGAGGGGGCCGCCGGAGTTGCCGGGGCGGACGGTGGAGCGGATGGAGTAGATCTCGCGGGTGACCGGGTCGCTGTTGTAGATGTTCCGGCCGGTGGCGTCTATGCGGCTGGCGACGGTGGCCGCCTGGAGGTCGAGGCCGCCGTCCTCCGGATAGCCGGCGACGACCGCCGCGTCACCGCGTGCGGCGCTGTCGTCGAAGGTGAGGACGGGGGCCTTCAGATCCGGGACGTACAGCACCGCCACGTCCTTGTCGGGGTCGAAGAGCACGACGCGCGCCTCGTACGACCGGCCCACGCCGCCCACGCGTACGGTCGGGTCGTCGATGCCCGCCACCACATGGGCGTTGGTCATCACATGCTGACGCGAGTACACGAAGCCGCTGCCTTCGCGGCCCTGGTTGCCCGCGACGCCCTCGATCTTGACCGTGGAGCGCTTGGCGGCGTTCGTCGCGGCGGCCGTGACACTGTCCCCGGAGGGCTTGGCGACCTCGGCCGTCGCCTCGTTCTCGAACGGGTTGAAGACCTGGGGGAAGCCCGCCTCGGTGAGCGCGGACGTGGCGTTGGAGAACCAGGCGGGCGTCGTGTCCGGCATGGTGTCCTGGACGGCGCCGAGCAGCGCGGAGTCGCGGATCGAGTTGGTCACCACGGGGGAGGAGGACGCGCCGAGCACACTCGCGGCGACCCAGGCGACGATCAGCACGGCCACCGTGTTGGCCGCCGCCCCGCCCACGCCGTCGGCGACCCGCAGCGGGCTGCGGTCGATCTCCCGGCGCAGCCGCAGCGCCAGCCGGCCCGCCAACTCGTGCCCCACCACGCCGGGGACGAGCACCGTCACCACCGCTGTGACCGTGGCCGTCGGGGTGCCGGGCGTGACCAGCTCCATCACCCAGGGCAGCACCCAGACGCCCACCGCCGCGCCACCCACGAAACCGGCCAGGGAGACGCATCCGGCGACCAGGCCGCGACGGTAACCGGACGCCGCGTAGGCCAGGATCACCAGCAACAGCAGGATGTCGAGCACGTCCACTCCAGCCGCCTTTCTCTCGGGACCCTTAGTACGCGCGGGGCGGGCGCAGTGATCAGCTACCTCCGCACGGCACCCCGTGGCCCATCGGAATCGGCCACCGGTCGCCGTATCTGGCTGGAACTGACCGCGAATCGCTGCCAATGGTGCCAACCGCCGCCAACTGCCGGTAAGTGCTGGTAATTATCGGGAACTGCCTCGAACCGTAGAAACGTCCCGCACACGGACGTTGGTTCCCCGCCCGGTCCCCCGGGTGGCGTAGTCCACATGGCCCTGCGCGGGCGGCCGGGTGAGGCTCGGGACATGCGTGAGTTCCCGAGGTCACGGATGCCGCGGATGTCACGGATGGCACGGGGGGCGCGAATACGGCGCCTGCTCCGGGTGTGGCGCCGCCGAATACGGAACGCGCGCGCCCCGGACCGGATCGAGGACGCGATCGAGGACGTGCATACGCGCCCGGCGCGGAACTCCGGCGGAACGCGCGCCCGGCGCCGAGCGGTTCCGCGCGCACGCCCCCTGTACCGAGCCGTTCTGCGCCTACGCCCTCGGCGTGTGCGCCTCCCGCGCGTACGCCCCCTGAGGGACGCCCTCCGTCGGCTGCCCCGGCCCGCTCTCCTCCTGCTGGCCTGTGTGCCCGGGGTGGCCGCCGTGCTCGCGCTGGTGCTGTGCGCGGTCGGTGTGGACCGCACCGCCGAGCGGAGGACCACCGCCCGGCCCGCCGCGGCCCGGCCCTCCGCCGCCCCGCACCAGGCCCCCAAGCCGCCCATCGTGGAACGCGCCCGCTGGCTCGGCGGGGAGGAGCCCAGCCAGCCGCCCGCGCGCTACGACGACCGGGTCGCCGCCGTCTTCCTGCACCACACCGACTCGCCCAACGACTACGACTGCGCCGACGCCCCCCGCATCATCCGCTACCTCTACGCGGGCCAGACCGGCCCCCGGAACTGGGACGACATCGGCTACAACTTCCTCGTCGACCGCTGCGGCACCATCTACGAGGGCCGCGCCGGCGGCGTCGACCGCGCCGTCACCGGTGCCCACACCCAGGGCTTCAACCATCGCACCGCCGGTGTCGCCGCCCTCGGCACCTTCACCGCCGGGGTGCCCGTCCCCCGGGCCATGACCGACGCGATCGCCGCGCTCGTCGCCTGGAAACTCGGCCTCACCGACACCGACCCCCGCGGCAGCGTCCGGCTCACCTCCAGCAACAGCCTGAGCCGTTACGCGGCCGGCACCAGCGTGCGGCTGCCGACCCTCGCGGGCCACAGCGACGGTTATATGACCAGTTGCCCCGGTGAGGCTCTGGCCGCGCGCCTCCCCGCGATCAGGGAACTGGCCGCGCACCTCCAGGGCCGGTGACCTCCGTCATCCGCGGCATCTCTGCCATCTCCGCCATCTCCGTCATCGCGTTGAGACGGATCTCATGAGGTTCACAGAAAGCGCGGCGGGCGCCCACAGACTTCTCCAAGAACCGCGCCCTACCTTCGTCATGTCACGCCGACTGGAGGTGGGGAAGATGATCAGCAGCAGTCGTACGAGGAACGCGCCTCGGAACCCGAAGCCGAACTCGGGGTCGCACAAGCCGAACCCGAAGAGGTCCTGGTCCGCCGCCCTGCGGAGCCCCTGGACGGTGGCCTGCGCGGCCGCCGTCGTCGTCCTCGGCCCGTCCGCCGTCACCGCGTCCGCCCTGGAACGCGCCAACTCCGCCCCCCTGCACGGCGCGTCCGCCCCCGAACACCCGGAACCCGGCGGGCACCACCATCGCGCCGCCCCCTACGCCGCCGAGCAGTACGCCTACCTGCCGCGCACGCCGAAGCGGTACCAGGACGCGGCGGGGGTCTAGGGTCCGGCGGCGGCCGGAACGCCGCATGCTCACTGAGCCCGGAAGCGTTCCCAGAGCTTGGGGTAGCGCTCGGCGAGGACGGTCTCGTTCTCGAAGTCGACCGGGGAGCCCTCCGGTTCGACGGAGGCGGGCGGGATGCCGAGGTCCGGGGCGACCACACCGGTGAGCTGCTCGTACGCCTCGTCGGCCGCGTACCCCAACTCCTCGCCGTCGCCGTCGAGTTCGCCGTCGAAGTCGTCCAGCAGATCGGCGAGCGAGTCCGGGCCGTGGACCGCGCCCTCGAAGATCTCCCGGCCCTGGCCGATCAGCCAGCACCGGAAGAAGTCGAACGCGTCGTCGCCGGCGCCGTTCAGCAGCACCCACGCGGCGCCCCACAGATCCCAGGTGTACGCGCGGTTGTAACGCGACTCGAAGTGGCGGGCGAAGTCCAGCACCGCCTCCGGGTCCAGCCGGACGAGCCGTTCCACGAGCAGGTCGGCCTGCTCCTCGGGGTCGCCCTCGGCGTCCTCCCGGGCCGTGTCCACCAGCTCCCAGAACTCCGTCTCGTCCATCACGGGTCAAGCATCGTGCCTGGGCGGGTGGGGCGCACGTGGAGGGCGAACGATGGTCGGGTCCTGAGTGGTGTCCTGAGCGGCCGGGGTGGTGCGTGACGGGGCGTAGAGGTCGGCCAGGCGCCGGGCGTCGGCCGCGCAGAGGTCCCGCAGGGTTTCGGGCGCCAGCACCTCGACCTCCGGGCCGAGTCCCCTGAGCTGGCCGCGCGCGACCTTCTCCGACTCGACGCGCAGGGTCACGGTCGTCCAGCCGTGCTCGTCGGGTGCGGTGTCCACGAGCGCGTCCCGGGCCGAGACCGGGTCCACGACGTACGGCAGCCACCGTATGCCCTCCGCCGACAGCCGCACCACGACCTCGGCCCCCAGAATCGACCGCGCGAACCGTTCCGCCTGCGCCTCCCAGTGGGCGGGCAGATCGAACGCCTCGTCGCGCGGGAAGCGGCTGCCGACGACGGGGGCGCTGGTGGGGGCGCCGGTCGGGGTCGTGGCGGAGTCCGGGGTGGTGTCGATCGTCGTGAAGCGGTCGATGCGATACGTACGGAAGGCACCGGCTCCGGAACCGGCACCGGAAACGGCTCCGACTTCGGTGACGGCACCGGCTTCGACTTCGGTTCCGGGGCCGGATATGGGCACGCGGGCGCACAGATACCAGACGCCCGCCTTCAGTACGAGGCCGTACGGCTCCAGCAGGCGTTCGACCTCGGTGTCGCCCCGGCGGTAGCGGGCGAGGACGCGGCGGTCGTCCCAGACCGCCTCGGCGAGGGCGGGGAGCAGATCGGGGGTCTTCGGTTCCTTGAACCAGTTCGGGGCGTCGAGGTGGAAGCGTTGGGCGGCGGTGCGCGGGGCGTCGCGGAGGGAGGGCAGCAGGGCGGCCGACACCTTGAGCCGGGCGGCGGAGGCGGCGTCCTCCAGGCCCATGTCCCGCAGGGCGCCGGGTACGCCGCTGAGGAACAGCGCCTCGGCCTCGCCGCGGGCCAGCCCGGTGAGCCGGGTGCGGTAGCCGCCGATGAGCCGGTATCCGCCGGCCCGCCCCCGGTCGGCGTACACCGGGACTCCGGCCTCCGACAGGGCCTGCGCGTCCCGCGTGACCGTACGCTCCGACACCTCCAGCTCGCGGGCCAGCTCAGCGGCCGTCATGGAGGACCGGGCTTGAAGGAGCAGCACCATTCTGATGAGCCGGGCAGCACGCATGCGCCCATATTGCCTCGCCCCCGCCGCCCCTACCCGTCCCGTACCTGGGGGCTGCCGCCCCCAGACCCCCGCTTCGGCCTGAACGGCCTCGTCCTCAATCGCCGGACGGGCTGAAAATCCAGCCCGTCCGGCGTTAAATCCAGCCCCTCCGGCGTTTGAGGAGCGGATGTCCAGGGGGCGGAGCCCCTGGACGCGGGGTCGAAAGGGGCGGCAGCCCCTTGGAGGACGGGAAGGGTAGGGGCGGCGGGGGCGAAAACCGCCCGGCCTACAGGCCGTACTTCTCCCGCGCCTCCTTCACCGCCGTCGCCTTGACCTCGCCCCGCCTCGCGAGCTGGGCCAGGGCGGCGACCACGATGGAGTGGGCGTCGATGCCGAAGTGGCGGCGGGCCGCCTCGCGGGTGTCGGAGAGGCCGAAACCGTCGGCGCCCAGCGACGAGTAGTCCTGTTCGACCCACTGGGCGATCTGGTCCGGAACCTGCCGCATGTAGTCGGAGACCGCCAGCACCGGGCCCTCGACGCCCTGCAGAGCCTGGCGTACGTACGGGACACGCTCCTCGCCCCGCAGCAGCGCCGCGTCCGCCTCCAGGGCGTCCCGGCGGAGTTCCGTCCACGACGTCGCGGACCATACGTCCGCCGCCACGCCCCACTCCTCGGCGAGGAGTTTCTGCGCCTCCAACGCCCAGTGGATCGCGGTGCCGGAACCGAGGAGCTGGATGCGCGGGGCGTTGGCCACGGGGGACAACCCCGCCGACTCCGCCGTGTTGAAGCGGTACAGGCCCTTGACGATGCCCTCGTCGATCCCGAGGCCGGCCGGCTTGGCGGGCTGGGGGAGGGGCTCGTTGTAGACGGTCAGGTAGTAGAAGACGTTCGGGTCCTCGCCGGGCGCCGCCTCGCCGTACATCCGGCGGAGGCCGTCGCGGACGATCGTCGCGACCTCGTACGCGAACGCCGGGTCGTACGTCAGCGCCGCCGGGTTCGTCGCGGCGATCACCGGGGAGTGGCCGTCGGCGTGCTGGAGGCCCTCGCCCGTCAGGGTCGTACGGCCGGCCGTCGCGCCGACGAGGAAGCCTCGGCCGAGCTGGTCGCCGAGCTGCCACATCTGGTCGGCGGTCCGCTGCCAGCCGAACATCGAGTAGAAGATGTAGAAGGGGATCATCGCCTCGCCGTGCGTCGCGTACGACGTGGACGCGGCGATGAAGTCGGCCATCGAACCGGCCTCGGTGATCCCCTCGTTGAGGATCTGGCCGTTCTTGGCCTCCTTGTAGTACATGAGCTGGTCACGGTCGACCGGCTCGTACGTCTGGCCCTTGGGGGAGTAGATCCCGAGGGACGGGAAGAGCGACTCCATGCCGAAGGTGCGGGCCTCGTCCGGGACGATCGGCACCCAGCGCTTGCCCGTCTCCTTGTCGCGGACCAGGTCCTTGATCAGGCGGACGAAGGCCATGGTGGTGGCCACGTTCTGGGAGCCCGAGCCCTTGTCGAAGGACGCGAACGCCTTCTCGGCGGGGGCGGGGAGGGGCGCGAGGGCGTGCGTACGGCGCGCGGGGGCGGGACCGCCCAGCGCGGCCCGGCGCTCCTGGAGGTAGCGGACCTCGGCGGAGTCGGCGCCCGGGTGGCCGTAGGGCACGACCCCGTCGACGAAGTCGCTGTCCTTGATGGGGAGTTCGAGCAGATCACGCATCTGCTTGAACTCGTCCACCGACAGCTTCTTCATCTGGTGGTTGGCGTTCTTCGACGCGAAGCCCTCGCCGAGGGTGAAGCCCTTGACGGTCTGGGCCAGGATCACGGTCGGCGCGCCCTTGAACTCGACGGCGGCCTTGTACGCGGCGTACACCTTGCGCGCCTCGTGACCACCGCGCGAGAGGTGGAAGCACTCCAGGATCTTGTCGTCGGAGAGCAGCTTGGCCATCTCGACCAGCGCCGGGTCCTTGCCGAAGAAGTCCTGGCGGATATAGGCGGCGTCACGGGTCTGGTACGTCTGGACCTGGGCGTCGGGTACCTCGCGCAGCCGTCGTACGAGCGCACCGGTCGTGTCGAGCTGGAACAGCTCGTCCCACGCCGAACCCCACAGCGTCTTGATGACGTTCCAGCCGGCGCCCCGGAACTGGGCCTCCAGCTCCTGCACGATCTTGAAGTTCGCGCGGACCGGGCCGTCGAGGCGCTGGAGGTTGCAGTTGATGACGAAGGTCAGGTTGTCCAGGCCCTCGCGGGAGGCCAGGGCGAGCGCCGCCGTCGACTCCGGCTCGTCCATCTCGCCGTCGCCGAGGAACGCCCAGACGTGGGAGGCGGAGACGTCCTTGATGTTGCGGTTGGTGAGATAGCGGTTGAAGCGCGCCTGGTAGATCGCCGAGAGCGGGCCGAGACCCATGCTCACCGTCGGGAACTCCCACAGCCAGGGGAGGCGGCGGGGGTGCGGGTACGAGGGGAGGCCGTTTCCGGCGGACTCACGGCGGAAGTTGTCCAGGTGGGACTCGTTCAGCCGGCCGTCGAGGAAGGCGCGGGCGTAGATGCCGGGGGAGGCGTGGCCCTGGATGTAGAGCTGGTCGCCGGAACCGTCGGCTTCCTTGCCCTGGAAGAAGTGGTTGAAGCCCGTCTCGTAGAGCCAGGCGGCGGAGGCGAAGGTGGCGATATGGCCGCCGACGCCGTATTTGCTGCCACGGGTGACCATCGCCGCCGCGTTCCAGCGGTTCCAGGCGGTGATCCTGCGCTCCATCTCCTCGTCACCGGGCACGGACGGCTCGGCGGCGGTGGGGATGGTGTTGACGTAGTCCGTCTCCAGCAGCTTGGGCAGCGCGATGCCGTTGCCCTCGGCGCGTTCCAGAGTGCGGCGCATCAGGTACGCGGCGCGGTGCGGGCCCGCCGCCTTGGTGACGGCGTCCAGGGAGGCCTGCCATTCGGCGGTCTCCTCCGGGTCGCGGTCCGGGAGCTGGTCGAGCGCGCTCGGCTGGATGGCCTTGGGGTCGGTCATTGCGCCGCCTTCCTCAGTCGAAGGGGTTCCCTCATCGGTATGGGGTCGGGGGTTGCCCTTGTGTCTTGGCAGGACAGGGCGGGCGGGCTGCGGCGCGGCGTCGTTGTTCGCGACCCGTCCGCGGCCCGTCGGCGACTGTAACTCGCTGATCGATGATCGATCAAAGGGTTGAGCGCAGAAAAACGGCCGATGGCGAAAATTGGCATCCGGTGCCGCGAATTCGGGCACGCTGTGCCGTGTTTTCCCTGCTCATCTGAGGTGTGGCGGGCTGGAACGGGCGGGAGAGGACGGGCGGCGGGTAGGGCGGGCGGTACGTCGGGAGGGGTCCGGCGATTGTGTGTGCGGGTGGTCGGACCCCCGCCGCCTTGTGTGCTGAGGCGTCGTCGCTCGTGCGTGGCCGCTCGCGGGTCGTGGCCGGTGCGTCGCCGTTCGTGCGTCGTCGCTCGTGCGTCACACGGTCCCGGTGTGGGAGGCCGTCCTCGGCTCCGTGCGGTCGTCGCCGGTGGGTGAACCGCTTCGTTCGGACTCGGAGCGTGCCCGCTCCATCCGCTCGTGCTCCTCGTGCTGCCGGGCCGCCTGCTCGCGCGTGATCACCTCGGTGGCGGCGCCCATGGCCACCGCCACGGGCCAGGCCATGGCCCCGGCCGCGGTCATACCGCCGAGGAGGCCGTAGAAGGCCAGCTTGCGGGGTGAGGGGAGCAGTCCGCCGGCGCCGCGAACCGCCTCGCGTGCGGCGCCCCGGGCACCCGTGAACATGTCGCCCGGGGTCACATACGGGATCGACATCCGTGGGTGCGCGGTGTGCATGTGGAGCACCTTGCCGCCCGACGACTCGTGGGATTCCTGTGCCGACGGTGCCGCTGTCGCCGTCGGTGCCGCCGGTGCCTCTCGTGCCGGATCGGCGGAGGGAGGGTTGGTCGGCGTCTGGAACTCGGACTGTGTGTCTCGGGAAGTCATCTCCGTCCTCCCGTACTGGGCTCGTCCTCCCGTACGCGGGAGGCGTGAGGGGTTCTCCCGTGCCGCGTTCCATCTCTGGCGGTAAATAAACCGCATTCAAGGGTGCGAAAGGGGCGAATATGGCGTCGGTCGCCGTCAGGCGGTGGCGGTCGCCGGGCCGGTGCCGCTCGCGAACGCCTTCCAGAGCTGGATGAAGAGGCGGACGAGGACGGCCTCCAACAGGGCGACGGCGACCTGGGTGAGGATCGAGGTGAGGAAGTGCGGCATGGTGGGGCCGTCTTTCGTGTGCGTTGTGATGGGGACGGTTCCCTTTGTCCGGTCTCATCGCTTCCGGGTGGCGGCATCCGGGTGGACTGAGGGTGAACTCTCCGTTTCCGGCGAGGTGGCGGCCGTGCCTTCCGGCGTGGCCGCCGTCGAACTCTCGGGGGCGGTCGCCTCCGAACTCTCGGGCGTCGTCGTACTTTTCGCAACGGTGGCCGTCGCGCCCTGCGGAGTGCTCGCGGTCGGACTCTGGGGAGTGGTGACGGTCAGGCCCGTCGCGCGCTGCCACAGCGCGGGTACGACGACCGACCCCACGGCCGCGGCCCCGGCGATCGTCCAGCCCCCGGGGCCCAGCGGCCGGCTGCCGAAGAAGTGGCTCAGACCCGGTACGTTCACCACCACGGCCAGCGCCACCAGGGAACCCACCACGGCCACCGCGACCACCGGATCACGACCGGCGTCGGTCAGCGTCTGGAGCAACTGGGAGGCCACGAGCGCGACCAGGGCCACGGTGTCGGCGCGGCCCCGGGTGCCGGTGGCGCGGGCGACCAGCCAGGCGGAGCCGGCCGCCAGCGTGGTGAGTGTGGCCCGCAGCCGGATGTGCCGGGTGAGGGCGGTGCCGAGCGAGGCCTCCGGCCCCTCCGCGAGCAGCCTGTCCACGGGGTCGGCGGGCGGCCGGGCGGCGATGGCCATGGCGGGCAGCATGTCGGTCAGCAGATTGACCAGCAGCAACTGGCGGGCGTTGAGCGCGCTGCGCCCGGTCAGCAGGCTGGTCGCCAGGGTGAAGACGATCTCCCCGACATTGCCGCCGAGCAGGATGCCGAGCGCCTTGCGCACCGACGCCCACATGGCCCGGCCTTCGACGATGGCGTCCACGATCGTCTCGATACGGTCGTCGGTGACCACCACATCGGCGGCGGAACGGGCCGCCGGGGTCGCCCGGGAGCCGAGGGCGATACCGACGTCGGCGATCCTGATCGCGGGCGCGTCATTGGCCCCGTCACCGGTGACGGCCACGACCCGGCCGGCCGCGCGCAGCGCGGTGACGATACGGACCTTGTGCGCCGGGGTGACCCGCGCGAACACCGTGATGTCCGGCAGCGTCCGCGCCAGCGCCGCGTCGTCGAGGGCGTCCAGCTCCGTCCCCGTCATCAGCCGGGGCTCCTCCTCGGGGCGCAGCTCCCGGGCGATGGCGGCGGCCGTACTGGGATGGTCGCCGGTCACCATGACGATCCGTACCCCGGCCCTGGCCAGCGTGTTCACACTCTCCGCCGCCGTCGCCCGCACCGGGTCGGCGAGCCCCAGCAGGCCGAGCAGACAGAGCCCGTCGAGATTCTCGTCGCTGACATCCGCGAGATCGACGAGCACGGCGTCGTCCGGCAGCGGGGCGACTGCGGCCGGGGCGCCCTGTCTGTCCGGTGGCATGGGGGCGGCTGGGGTGGAGATGCCTTGTCTGTCCGGTGGCATGGGGGCGGCTGGGGTGGAGATGCCTTGTCTGTCCGGCGGCACAGGGCCCGTTGCGGCGGAGACGCCTTGCCGGCCCGGTGGCACAGGGCCCGTTGCGGCGGAGACGCCCTGCCCGCCCGGCGGGTCGGCCCCGTCGGCAGTGCCGGGTGTGCCAGGTGCGCTGGCGGTGGGTGTGCCGGTCGTGCCAGGTGTGCTCTTTGTGCCAGGTGCGCCGGTCGGATCTGAAGCGCCGATCGCGTGCGGTGCTTCGGGTGCCCCCGGCGTAGGTGGCTGGCTCGGAGCATCCGGGCTGTCGGCCGTCATCGCCGTCCCTGGCGTGCCCGCCGTCCCTGCCGTGCCCGCCGTCCCTGCCGTGCCCGACGTCCCTGGCGTGCCCGGCGTCGCTGCCGTGCCCGGCCTGCCTTCCGTGCCCGGCGTCCCCGTGGTGCCCGGAGTACCGGCCGTTTCCGCCGTGCCCGGCCTGCCTTCCGTCCCCGCCGTGCCCATCGTCCCCGGCGCACCCGCCGTGCCCATCGTCCCCGGCGCACCCGCCGTGCCCACCGTCCCCGGAGTACCCGGTGTACTTGTTGTCCCGGTGGCCCCTGCTGTCCTCGTCGTCCCGGAAGCGCCCAGTGCCCCGGGTGTGCCCGGCGTCCCTGTCGTCCCCTGCGTGCCCGCTGTCCCTGTCGTACCTGCCGCGTCCGCCGTACCTGCCGCGTCCGCCGTACCTGCCGCGTCCGCCGAGCTCGACGCGCCCGCCGCCCCCGGCTCCCCCGCCGCCCCCGGCTCCCCCGCAGCCATGACCCGCTCGGCGACCGCCAGTACCCTCAACCCCCGCCGGGCCAATCGGTCCACCTCCGCCTCGAAATCCGCCCTGAGGCGGTCGTCGAAGGGCATGGTGCGGCCGTCGCGGAGGATGTGGTCGCAGCGGGCCAGTACGACCTCGGGGGCGCCCTTGACGACGATCCGGGCCTCGGAGTCGGCGCGGCCCAGGACGGCGTGGAAGCCGCGCCCGGGCTCAAACGGCAGTTCCGTCAACCGGTGCCAGCTGTCCGAGCCGAGCCCGGCGGCGCGGGCGGGCGGGGCGCCGAGCAGTTCGGCCCCGGCCGCGATGGCCCGGTCGGTGGGGTGGGTGAGCTGCGCCGCGGGCCCCGCCGGACCGGCCAGCGCCGCCGTCGCGAGGACGCGGCGCAGGGCCGGGGTGAGCCGGTCCGGCGAGTGGCGTTCCTGCCCGTCGGACACCTGCTGGAGGGTGATCCGGCCCTCGGTGAGCGTGCCCGTCTTGTCGAAGCACAGCACATCGGTGCGGCCCAGCGCCTCGATGGTGGAGGCGCTGCGGACGAGGGTGTCGCGGGTGGAGAGCCTGCGGGCGGCGGCGAGTTCGGCGACCGTGGCGACGAAGGGCAGCCCCTCCGGTACGGCCGCGACACACAGGCTGACCGCGGCGCCCAGCGCGGTACCGGGCGGCCGTCGGCGCAGCATGTCGACGACGAAGAGAACGCCCCCGGCGGCGACCGACATCGGCAGGAACCACCGGCCCAGGGCCTTCAGCCGCCGCTCCACCCCGCTCTCCGGCGGCCCGTCCTCGGGCCCCGCCTCCGCCGCGCCGCCCGCCTCGGTCGCGGTCCCGGTGGCGACGACCACGGCGAGCGCGTGCCCGGCCGCCACCGTCGTCCCCTGGTAGAGCATCGAGGACCGGTCCGCGACGGCCCGCGCGGCACTCGGCGCCGAACCCTTCGCCACCGGCAGCGACTCACCGGTGAGGCTGGACTCGTCGGCCTCCAGCCCCGTCGCCCGTACGAGACGGCAGTCGGCCGGCACCGAGTCGCCGGCGTCCAGTTCGATGACGTCCCCGGGCACCAGCAGGTCGGCGGACTCCTCGGCCGCCTCCTCACGGCCCGGCCGGCGCACCCGTACCCGTACCGAGGTGGCCCGGACCAGCCGCTGGGCCGCCTCGTCGGCCCGCTGCCGCTGCACCCCGCCCACCACGGCGTCCACGCCCAGGACGCCACCGATCAGCACGGAGTCCAGTACGGAACCGAGCGCCGCCGAGATACCGCCGCCGATCGCCAGCACCGGGGTGAGCGGATTGGCCAGCTCCTCCGCGACCCGGCCGAGCAGGTTGCCGGCACCGTCGTGGCGGTGCCGGTCCGCGACGTGGCGACGCCGCGCGGCCTCGGCGTCGTCCAGGCCACGGGACGACGTACCGAGCCTCGACATGACCTGACGTACCGTCATGGCGTGCCAGGGCGTGCGCTCGACGGCCGCCGGGGCGGGGCGTTCGTGCAGCTTCCGGCCCGCCCAGTAGCCCGCCGTGACCGCGGCGACGGCCACCGCGTCCGCCACCAGCCGGGCCCGGTCCCACGCCCCCGGACGCGGTACGAACAGGGCGAGCGCCGATGCCACGGCGGCGCCCGCGCCCTCCAGCCGGGCACACAGCACCCCGACCCGGCGGGCCTCCGGCAGCGCGTTGAGCAGCAGATGGGCGACCTCGGGCGGGGCGGCGACATGGGCGTCCCACGGCATATGGCGGGGGCCGGTGATCACACCGATGCCGAGGTCCGCGCGGGCGAGCGCGCGCCGGGTCCGGGCCGACACCACGGCCACGCCACGGCCCCGCGCCTGAAGGGACCGCACCAACGCGGCCGTACGGCGATGGCCGGTGGGGGCGGCTTCCGGCAGGCCGAACCTGCGGTGCAGCCCCGGCGGACCGCCGACCAGCCGCACCCGCCCGCACGCCCGGGCGGCCCGCACCAAGTGGTGGGCCAGCGCGTGCAGTTGGGGAACCAGCCCCGCCATGGCGACCGGCACACCGTCCTTGACCACGACCACGACCTGGGCCCCCTCCTCCGCCCACCGTCGCCCCAGACCCTCGACACCCGCGCCCAACTCCCCCTCACCGAACGCCCGAAGCGCCCACCCGGCCACCTGCCGAGCCTCCCGCCCACCCCTGCCACGCCGCCGCCCCGCCACCCCCGGCACCCCACCCGACTCCACCAACTCGTGGATACGCGCGTGGATTTCGTCATCACCGGGGAACCGACCGCCTTCCCCACCCCGCCCCTCCACCGAGTCCGCCTGTTGGCCGTTGGCGTGGTGAGAGGTCTGGTTGTCGTGGTGGTGAGGGGGCTTACCGCTGGCGTGGTCGGCTGCCGGGCTGGTGTGGCCGTCGCGGTGGTGAGGGGGCTCGTCGTCGGGGCGGTCGGGTGCCGGGTCGGTGTGGCCGTGGTGGTTGCCGGCGGGGGCGTCGGGTGCCGGGTCGGCGTCGTTGTCGTCGTGGTGGGGGGACCGGTGACCGAGGTGGTCGCTCGGCGGGGCCGTCCGGTCGTCGCCGGCGGGGTGGGGCGGATCGCCGGCGGGAAGGTCCGAGGGCACGGTCGCCTCGGTCACGCCCGGACGGCCCGGCGCCCGGCTCGCCCACACCCCGCTCGCACGCTCTGTCTCCGGACCCGCCCCTCCGCCCTCCGGTCCGCCCTGCCCGGCGCCGACTTCCGCTCCGACCGGCCCACCTGGGGCCCTGTCTCCCTCCGGCACACCCCGGGCTCTTCCGCCCTCCGGTCCGCCCTGCCCGGCGCCGCCTTCCGCTCCGACCGGCCTCCCTCGGGCCCCGCCGCCCTCCGGCCCGTCCGGCGCCTCGCCGCCCTCCGGTCCGCCCCGCCTGTCGCCGCCCTCCGAACCGTCCGGCCTGCCATCCCTGTCGCCGCCCCCCGGATCGGTCGGCCCCCCGTTGCCATCCTCCCTTTCCCCCGGCGGCGACAGTCTCTGCAGGTGTTCGACCGTCCAGCCGCCGGTGGCCAGGACGCGGGCGTCCAGGACGACCGTGTCGATGCGGTCGACCCGGCGCAGGGCCTCGGGGCGCAGGACCAGGGCGCCCCGGTCGGACGCGGCCCGCGCCACCGTTGAGGCGAACGACTCCCGGCCGCAGCGTGGGCCCCGCGGTGTCCCGGCGATGAGCAGGGCCAGCCCCCGGTCATGGCTGAACGTACCGAGCGAGGTGAGCCCGTACGCCGCGAGGGACGCCGGCACCGCCACGTTGGCGTACCGCTCACCGAGACCGGGCGGCAGCGGTGCGGGCCGCTCGGGGGACGGCACCGCGTCATGGCGGTACGCCCCCTCGTACACGGCCAGCCTGCGCGCCCAGTCCTCCCACGACCGATGCCGGGCCCGCGCCTCCGCGTACTGCAGCCCCGCCGTCACCGCGTTCACGGCGACCCCGACCGGCCGGAACATCAGCGTCGCCATCAGCAGGTTCGCGGCGCCCCAGACCCGCTCCGTGGTCGTCTCGCCGAGCCTGCGGGCCATCTCGTCCCTCAGCTGCGGTGTGGCCTCGGCGAGCTGCGCCACTGACAGCACCAGCGGCGGCAGCCCGCGCAGCCGCAGCGCCTTCCCGACCGACGCCGCGCCCACCGCCAGCAGTCCCGCACCGAAGTGCACGGCCGCCCCGCCCCGAACCTCCGGCGCCCCCGGGAACCCGACCGGTGCCGGCCCCCGACGCCCACCGTGTCCGCCCGCCGCCTCCCCGGCCTTCCCCGACGCACCGCCACCTGAGGCCGAACCACCGGTGTCCGAGGCCGGCCCAGCGGTGTCCGCCGACGACACGAGGGCGACGACGCGCTCCAGATCGGTCTCCGGCCCGCAGCCGACGTACACACAGCCCAGCGTCCCGTTCACCTCGGCCCGGCTCACCCCCGGGACCTCGCGCAGCGCGGCCTCCACCTCGCGTGCCTCAACGGCCGTCCCCGCCCGCCCCAGCCGCCGTACCGCGATCTGGACACCGCCGGGGGTGCGCCACCAACGGGGCGTACGGGGCTGTAGCGCGGCCCCGACCAACGGCAGCGCCGGCGGTACGGAGGCCAGCCAGGCCGTGGTGGACCGTGCCGCGCCGGAGGCCGCCGAACGGGCCGTGGCGGAGCCGGACAGCAGGGACCGGGCGAGCCTGGACGGGGAGAGTGCTGGCCGGATCACGCGGCCTCCACGGTCGGCCGACGGGTGCATGACCGAGGCTTGGCGAGAGCACACGGCTTGGATCAGTATGTGCAGGTTCGCCCGACCCCGTCATGCGCTGGCGGGGCAGCTTAGGCCGATGGGAAGCGCCCTTAAGGGGCGCGGGGCTGTGTCGATGTGCGGCTCCGCCGCGTGGGCGCGAGCAACCCACCACAACCCGCACCCGCCGAACAACCCTCACCCCCGGAGCTATTGGGCGCAGCCCCTAGGACCGTCGGAGCCTCAGGCAGGGGTGTCCGTGACGCGGGGCGCGCAGCCCAGTACGTGGTCCTTCACCAGGCGGCCGATCTCCGGATCGCGGCGCTTGAACGCCTCGACCAGCGCCTCGTGCTCCTCGGCATACGACTGCTGCCGGGTGCCCAGCCAGCGGATGGACAGGGCGGTGAACACCTCGATGCCGAGCCCCTCCCAGGTGTGCAGCAGCACGCTGTTCCCGGCGGCCCGGACCATCTCGCGGTGGAACGCCACCGTGTGCCGGACCTGTGCCTCGCCGTCGGCCAGGCGGTCGGCCTCCCACAGGGCCGTGACCGCCGGCTCCAGCACGGACGGGTCCCCGGCCAGCCGCTCCGCCGCCAGCTCGGCGGCGATCTGCTCCAGGCCCGCGCGGACCGGGTAGATCTCCTCCAGGTCCCTGGCGGTCAGATTGCGCACCCGGACGCCCTTGTTCGGCGCGGACTCGATCAACCGCAGTGACTCCAGCTCGCGCAGCGCCTCCCGGACCGGGGTCTGGCTGACCTCCAGCTCCGTCGCGATCCGCCGCTCCACGATCCGCTCACCCGGCTTCCACCGGCCGCTCACGATCCCGTCCACGATGTGCTCGCGGATCTGTTCGCGCAGCGAGTGGACGACGGGCGCGGTGGTCATGAGGGCTCCTTCGGCGGGGGACAGAGCCCCTGAGGTATTGACCTCTAGACAATAAAGCCGGGGCGCTCCGCGGGAGGGGCCGACGGGGGAGCTTTGGTGCAGGTGAGACGAGACTTACACACTGCGTTGGCTGGGCCGGGGCGCCTAGTAGCACGGGTTGGGCTGTTGTTGGGCGGGTGCGGGTTGTGTGGGGCTGGTCGCGCAGTTCCCCGCGCCCCTTAGGGGGTTGCGGGTGCCCGGCGGCATAGAGGACTGCCCCGCCTGGCAACACAAAAGCGGCGCCCGCCCGGAGCGAGTCCGGGCGGGCGCCGTCAGGCCGGAGGTCAGTCGGCTACAGGCCCAGCTCGACCTCGAACTCGCCCGCCTCCAGGATTGCCTTGACGGCCGTCAGGTAACGGGCCGCGTCGGCGCCGTCGACCAGGCGGTGGTCGTAGGAGAGGGTCAGGTAGGTCATGTCGCGGACGCCGATGACCGTGCCCTCCTCCGTCTCGATCACGGCGGGGCGCTTGACCGTGGCGCCGATGCCGAGGATCGCGACCTGGTTCGGCGGCACGATGATCGTGTCGAAGAGCGCCCCGCGCGAACCGGTGTTGGAGATGGTGAAGGTCGCGCCGGACAGCTCGTCCGGGGTGATCTTGTTGGCCCGGACCTTGCCCGCGAGGTCGGCGGTGGCCTTGGCGATACCGGCGATGTTGAGGTCACCGGCGCCCTTGATGACCGGGGTCATCAGGCCCTTCTCGGAGTCCACCGCGATACCGATGTTCTCGGCGTCGAAGTAGGTGATCGTGCCCTCGGCCTCGTTGATCCGGGCGTTGATGACCGGGTGGGCCTTCAGCGCCTGGGCGGCGGCCTTGACGAAGAACGGCATCGGGGAGAGCTTGACGCCCTCGCGGGCCGCGAAGGAGTCCTTCGCCTGCGCCCGGAGCTTCATCAGCCGGGTGATGTCGACCTCGACCACCGAGGACAGCTGGGCCTGCTCGTGCAGGGCCTTGACCATGTTGTCGCCGATGACCTTGCGGATGCGGGTCATCTTGACGGTCTGGCCGCGCAGCGGGGAGACCTCCAGCTTCGGCGCCTTCTTGGCGGCGACGGCGGCCGGTGCGGCGGCGGCCGGAGCCGGAGCGGCGGCGGCCTTCGCGGCCTCGGCGGCGGCGATGACGTCCTGCTTGCGGATACGACCGCCGACGCCGGTGCCCTTGACGGTGCCCAGGTCGACACCGTTCTCGGCGGCGAGCTTGCGCACCAGCGGGGTGACGTAGGCACCCTCGTCGGTCGGCCTGGCAGCCGCGGGCACGGCGGCCGGAGCCGGGGTGACCGGGGCAGGGGCAGGCGCGGCCGGGGCCGGGGCGGCGGCCACGGGGGCCGGAGCCGGAGCGGCCGGCGCGGGGGCCGGGGCCGGAGGCGCGACCGGAGCCGCGCGGGCGCGCGCGGGAGCAGCCGGGGCCGCCGCCGGGGC
>NZ_JBSFVY010000063.1:0-32124 GCF_053592555.1 Streptomyces sp. NPDC002643 | reverse complement strand
CTCGAACAGTTCCCACAACTCATCCGGCACCATGCGCTCGACCATCACCACACGGGCAGACTACCCAGCGCGCCAAATGAGACGACGTCTAAGGGCCTGGGAGGTACCCCCATTCACCGCCGACCGCCTGCACCATGCGGAACGCGACCAGCGACTCCAGGCTCGGGGCGAGGGAGCACAGCACCGAGCCGATGGTGAACACGACCAGGCCCGCCATGAACACCCGTTTGCGGCCGATACGGTCCGCCGTCGACCCGGCCAGCATCAGCAGCGAGGCCAGGACCACCGTGTAGCCGTCGATCGTCCACTGCAGGCCCGCGACCGTCGTGTCCAGGTCCTCCTGCATCGACGGCAGGGCCACATTGAGGACGGTGGTGTCCAGACTCACGATCAGCAGGCTCATACAGCAGATCGCGAGCACCAGCAGGCGACGGCGTGCGGTCAGCTCCGGCATTCTTGAATAGTACGCCTAACTAATGATTTTCGCCGTGCCTCGCCCGGTACGTGAGAATGGGGGGATGTCCACGACCGCCTCGTCCCTCCGGATCGGCCCCCACGCCGTCCAGCCGCCCGTCGTCCTGGCCCCCATGGCCGGGATCACCAACGCGCCCTTCCGCACCCTGTGCAGGCACTTCGCCGAAGGCGAATCAAAGGATGGGGCCAGTGGCGGCAAGGGGCTGTTCGTGAGCGAGATGATCACGACGCGGGCGCTCGTCGAGCGCAACGAGAAGACCATGCAGCTGATCCACTTCGACGCGACCGAGAAGCCGCGCTCGATCCAGCTGTACGGCGTCGACCCCGCCACCGTCGGCAAGGCCGTCCGCATGATCGCGGAGGAGGACCTCGCCGACCACATCGACCTGAACTTCGGCTGCCCCGTCCCCAAGGTCACCCGCAAGGGCGGCGGCTCGGCCCTCCCGTACAAGCGGAACCTGCTCCGCGCGATCCTGCGTGAAGCGGTGTCGGGCGCCGGGGACCTGCCCGTCACCATGAAGATGCGCAAGGGCATCGACGACGGCCACATCACCTACCTCGACGCCGGCCGGATCGCTGTCGAGGAGGGCGTCACCGCGATCGCCCTGCACGGCCGCACCGCCGCCCAGCACTACGGCGGCACGGCCGACTGGGACGCCATCGCCCGTCTCAAGGAGCACGTCCCCGAGATCCCGGTACTCGGCAACGGCGACATCTGGTCGGCGGAGGACGCCCTGCGGATGGTCCGCGAGACCGGGTGCGACGGGGTGGTCGTGGGGCGCGGGTGCCTGGGGCGGCCGTGGCTGTTCGCGGATCTGGTGGCGGCCTTCGAGGGGCGTACGGAAGGCATCGCCAGGCCTTCGTTGCGTGAGGTGGCCGAGGTGATGGTCCGGCACGCCACCCTGCTCGGCGAGTGGATCGGCGACGAATCCAAGGGAGTTGTCGACTTCCGCAAGCATGTCGCCTGGTATCTGAAGGGCTTCGCGGTCGGCAGCGAGATGCGCAAGCGGCTCGCCATCACCTCCTCGCTGGCGGAACTCCGCTCCGGACTCGACGAGTTGGACCTCGACCAGCCCTGGCCGACCGGCGCCGACGGGCCGCGCGGCCGTACCTCCGGCAACAACCGCGTCGTCCTGCCCGATGGCTGGCTCAAGGACCCGTACGACTGCGCGGGGGTCGGTGAGGACGCCGAACTGGACACGAGCGGGGGCTAGTTGCCCTGTTTCATGGCTGTTCCGGTCGTCGTGCGGCCGGTTTCCGTCAGCTTGGAATGAGTGGGGAAATGTCCGGGTAGCGCGTTTTGGTGTGCGGAGCGAATGAAACAGCCAGGACGCTGACGAAGAGGCCCACCGAGAGGCTCACCCGGAAACCGCCGGCGCCGTCGGCCAAACCCTCCCCGTCACGCAAACCCTCCCCGTCACCCGAACGCTCCCCGTCGCCGAAGCCGTCCCCTTCGCCGAAGCGGCCTCCGTCCGCGAGGCCGTCCCCGTCCGCGAAGCCGTCCCCGTCGGCGAAACCCGCCCCGCCCCCCACCACCCCGTACGCCCCGCCCCCGTCCTACGTCCCCCACTGCGCGCACTTCGTCTCGTACGTGCTGACCGTGCTGGACCGGCTCGTCCCGGCCGGTACCCGGTGCGCGGTGATCGGGGCGCCGCTGACCTCGAACGTCGGGGACAGCGCGATCTGGCTCGGGCAGCGGGCGTTGCTGGACGCGCTGCGGGCGGAGGTGCGGTACGCCTGCGACCTGATGTCGTACGACCCCGGGCATCTGGCGGCGTGCGTACCCGAGGGGCCGATCCTCCTCACCGGCGGCGGTACGCTCGGGGACCTCTGGGAGGACAGCCAGCTGCTGCGGGAGCGGGTCCTGCGGGACTTCCCCGACCGCCGCGTCCTCCAGCTGCCCCAGTCCGTCCACTTCACCGACCACGCCAATCTCACCCGGGCCCGCCGGGTCTTCGACTCCCACCCCGATCTGACCCTGCTGCTGCGCGACCGGCACAGTCTGCGCCGCTGCCGTACGGTCTTCGAGGCCCCGGCGCTGCTCGCCCCCGACCTGGCGTTCGCGGTGCCGCCGGACGCGCTGGCCGGTGGCGGTACGGCCGGCCGTGACATGGCCCGCCATGACGTGGTCTGGCTGGCCCGGGAGGACAAGGAGTCCGCGAAGGGGCCACCGGCCGGGCGCGGGCCCACCGGGAAGGACGGCGGCGGCCCCTACGTCTTCGACTGGACGAGGGAGGCCACGGACACGGAGTGGCGCCAGGCCAAGGAGGCGTTGTGGCGCACCCGCGCGCGGGCCCTGTGCCGGGCCGGCTCCGGCGACCCGCCGGGCGCGATCCCCGCCCTCCTCACCGCGTACGACGGTCTGGCCCGCCTCCAGCTGGCGCGCGGCTGCCGTCTGTTGACGTCGGGCAGGGTCGCGGTGACCGACCGCCTCCACGGCCATGTCCTCAGCCTGCTGCTCTCCCTCCCGCATGTCCTGGTCGCCGACCGCTACGGCAAGTCCCGTAACTACTGGGAGACCTGGACGTTCCACCGCCCCCAGACGGCGACCTGGGCCTGGACGGAGAGGGAGGCGCGGGAGGGGGCGAGGAGGTTGCTGGCGGAGCTGGCGTGATCCACGTACTGGCGCTTTGCCCTCAACTCCCCTCTGTTAAAAGGAGTTTGCCGGTCTCGAACAGAGCGGAACTCGCTGTTCCGTAAGCCTTCCGTCGTGTGTAGTGTGCACACGAATCTGCGGAGAGGTGTGGACCAGTGGGACTGACACGTCGTGCGCTCATCAAGGGTGGAGCCGGACTCGCCGCCGGGACGGGGGCGTTGGCCGGAGCGGCAACCACGGGGATCACGGGGGGCACGGCGTGGGCCGCCTCGGCCGGGGACGCCGGTACGGCCGCGCGGGCCATCGAGGTGACCGTCACGGAGGCGACCAACGCCTCCGCCGCGCTCTCCCCGGACGGCCGGACCGTCGTCCTGGACCTGCTGAACCTGTTATGGAGGCTGCCCGTCGACGGCGGGGACGCCGTACGGCTCACCGAGGTCGAGGACGAGGCGAGCGAGCCGGACTTCTCGCCCGACGGCCGCCGCGTCGTGTACCAGGCCTTCACCGACGGCACCTTCCACCTCTGGCTGATGAACGCCGACGGCACCGGGCGGAGGCAGCTCACCTCCGGTGACGCCGACCACCGCGAGCCCCGCTTCTCGCCCGACGGCACCCGGATCGCCTGTGCCGCCGAGCACGACGGCCGGTACGCGATCCATGTCATCGACGTCGACAGCGGCGAGGCCACCGTCTGGACCACGGGCACCGCCCAGGAGGGCCAGCCCTGCTGGACGCCCGACGGCACGGCGATCGCCTTCACCACCGGGACCGGCGACGCCCCGAGAGCCATCCACCGGGTCACCGCCGACGGCACCCGCACCACCCTCGCCGAGGTCACCGAGGGCCGCCTCGCCGGGCCCTCCTTCTCCCCCGACGGCAGCCGGCTCGCCCATGTCCACCTCACCACCAGCGGCACCGCCCTGGTCGTCGACGGCGAGACCGTCTCCGACGAGGGGGAGGACGTGTTCCCCTTCGCCGCCCGCTGGGCCGGCCCCGACCAGCTCCTCTACACCGCCGACGGACACCTGCGCCGCCGTACGCTCCGAGACACCGCCGAAGCCCCCCGGAGTGCCGTCGAGGACATCCCGTTCAGCGCCCGCGTCACCGTACCCAGGGTCGTCGAACGGCCCGCCCCCGTACGGGACTTCGACGCCACCGGCGGCCGTCGGGTGAAGGGCGTCGTCGGCCCCGCGCTCTCCCCGGACGGCCGCAGTGTGGCCTTCGGCGCCCTCGGCGACCTGTGGATCACGCGCCGGGGCAGGGCGCCCGAGGCGGTCGTGTCCGACGGCCACCGCAACACCGACCCGGCCTGGTCACCGGACGGCCGGAGCCTCGTCTACGTCAGCGACCGCGACGGGGGCGTGGCCCTGTGGCGGTACGACATCGCCACCCGCGCCGCACGCCGCCTCACCGACATCACCCTCTCCGCCGCCGCACCCACCGTCAGCCCGGACGGCACCACCGTCGCCTTCGTCGCACAGGGCGCCACCCTCCACACGCTGGACCTCGCCACCGGGGCCGTCCGCAAGGTCGCCGGGCCGCTGAACGCCCCCGGCCGCCCCACCTTCACCGCCGACGGCACCCGCCTGGCCGCCGCCGTCCTCGTCCCCGTCACCCCGCGCTACCGCGAGGGCCACAACCAGATCCTCACCGTCGACCTCACCACCGGCGAGGCCCACTACAGCGAGCCCCTCCCCGGCGGCTCCCTCGCCAACCGCATCGACGCCGGCCCCGTCCACTCACCCGACGGCATCCGCACGGCGTACATAGCGGACGGCACCCTGCACATCAGCGCCCTCGACGCGGACGGCCGCACCACCGGCCCCGCCCGGCAGGTCAACACCGAGACCGCCGACGCCCCCAGTTGGAGCGGCGACTCCACCACGCTGCTGTATCTCTCTGACGGCCGCCTCCGCCTGACGGCACTGGGCGGGAAGCCCTCGGCCGGTGGGACCACCTCGGCGGCCGGTGGAACCCCCTCGGCCGTCCCCCTCCGCCTCACCTGGCGTCCGGCACGCCCCACCGGCCGTACCGTCGTCCGGGCCGGAGCCCTCTGGGACGGCACCGGACCCGGGCTGCGGCGCGATGTCGACATCGTCCTCGACGGCCATCGCATCGCCGCCGTCACCCCGCGCGGCGAACGCCCCGTACGCCCCGGTGACAAGGTCGTCGACGCCCGCGACCTGACCGTGCTGCCCGGCTTCGTCGCCGTCCACGAGCACGGCCCCTGGGAACGCAACGAACTCATGCGCCTGTGGCTCTCCTTCGGCGTCACCGCCCTGCGCTCACCCGGCACCACCCACTACGCGGCCGTCGAGGCCAAGGAGGCCCTCGCCTCCGGCCGCCGCACCGGCCCACGCGTGTTCACCGCCGGCGACCTCGTCGACGGCTCCCGGATCTACTACTCCTCGGGCCGCCCGGTCACCGACGGCGAACAGCTGCGCCGCGAGATCGACAAGGCCCGCGCCCTCGGCCACGACATGGTCAAGACGTACGTCCGGCTGCCGTACGCCCTCCAGCGTGAGGCGATCCGGGCCGCCCACCGCGACGGCCTGCGGTCCGCCTCGCACTATCTGTTCGGCCCGCTCGGCCTGGGCGCCGACGGCGTCGAGCACATCGGCGGCACCAGCCGCTACGGCCGACGCCAGAAGGAGACCCACCTCGGCCACACGTACCAGGACGTCACCGGCCCGCTGGCCGCGTCCGGTATGGCCTTCACCCCGACCTTCGGCCTCTCCGGCCTGGGCCTGTCCGCCGTACGGGCCGCCCTGTACCGCCACGCGGAGTGGGCCCTCGACGACCCCCGGCTGACCACCCTGCTCACCGCCGCCGAGTACGAGGAGTTGCGCGAGGGCATCGAGTCGGCGCTGGCCAAGGAACCCACCGCCGAACTCGCCTTCGTCGCCCGCCACGGCGCAACCGTCCGCCGCCTGATCGAGCAGGGCACCCACGTCGCCGTAGGCACCGACAGCCCCCTGGTCCCACCCGGCGTCTACTACCACCTCAACCTCCAGACCATGGTCCGCCACGGCGTCACCCCCCACGAGGCGCTGCGCTCCGCCACCGTCCAGGGCGCCCGCACCCTAGGCCTCTCCGACCACCTCGGCACCGTCGAGCCCGGCAAACTCGCCGACCTCGTCCTGGTCGAGGGCGATCCGACGACCAACATCGAGGCGGCGGCAGCCGTACGTCAGGTCGTCGTCGGGGGTGTCCCGCACGACGTGACGTCACTGACGGCGAGGGCAACGCCCGGGCGGCGCTCCGCACCTGTCCGCAACACCGCCCTGCCGGACGTCCCCCAAAAGCCCATCAGCGCCCGCTTCTGGTGGCACAGAGAGGAGCACGTCTCCCACTCCTGCTGCTGACAGCGCCCCTTTAGGGGCGCGGGGCTGTATTGGATTTGCGGCTACCGCCGCGTGGGCGCGACCAGCCACGACGGCGCCGCAGACAATCGACGGCATGTCCGGCCCCTGCGGCGGAGCCGCGTCTAGACACCCCCCACCGCAGTAAGCAACGCCAGCGGCGCAGCCGCCGCCCTCGACTCCCTTACGCACGCGTGCGGATAAGGCACCGGCTCCCGGTGTGTGTCCCGGCCGTACCCGGCGATCACCTCGGGCAGTCGATGCCCGGCGGCGGTGGCGGCGTCCACCAGGCCCAGGGCGACGGTACGGGCCTCGTCATGGAGCCCGTACCGCGCCAGCCCCAGGGTGATCAGGGCGTTGTCGTGCGGCCAGACGGAGCCCTGGTGGTACGACAGCGGGTGGTACGCGGGCTGCCCGGCGGCCAGCGTGCGCACCCCCCACCCGGAGAAGAAGTCGGGTTCGAGGAGCCGCCGGCCGACCACCTCCCCGTACTCCTTGTCCAGCAGCCCCGACCACAGCAGATGCCCGGCGTCGGAGGCGAGGGCGTCGATGTGCTTGCCGTCGCGGTCCAACGCGAGTGCGGGGAAGGAGCGTTCGCCCATCCAGAAGTCCCGCTGGAAGCGGTCGCGGAGATCGGCGGCGGCCTGTTCCAGCAGGGCCGCGTAGACCTCGTCCTCCCAGGCGGTACGGGCGATCCAGGCGGTACGGCGGAGCGCGTCGTACGCGTACCCCTGCGCACCGGCGGCCATCACCGGCCCGCCGGCCGGTCGGGAGCCGTCGGCGGAGCAGATGGAGCCGGGGGAGTCCTTCCAGTTCTGGTTGGCGAGGCCGCCCTGGTCGGCGCGGTAGACGAGATAGCCGCGCGAGGTGAGGCCGCCGTGGTCCAGCATCCAGCCGATGGCGGCGCGGGCGTGGGGTTCGAGGCGCCGGGCGAGCGTGACGTCCCCGGTCTGTTCGACATAGGCGCCGAGGAGTACGAGGAACAGCGGGGTCGCGTCGACCGAGCCGTAGTAGCGCCCGTACGGCACCTGCCCGAAGTGGGCCAGCTCGCCGTGGCGCACCTCGTGCACGATCTTGCCGGGCTGGGCGACCGCGTCGATGCCGACCTCGGTGGCCTGGGCGGCGGCGAGCGCGAGGAGGGTGGCGGCGGCCGGTTCGGGCCGGTAGGGGAGGGCGAACAGCGAGGTCAGCAGGGCGTCGCGGCCGAGGAGGGCCAGGAACCAGGGCGCTCCGGCGGCGGGCACCCGTAGCGTCTCGCCGTCCGGGCCGCTCGCCGTGACCTGGAGCGCGGCGAGATCGGCGAGCCCCCGCGCACAGGCGGCGGCCAGCTCCGGCCATTCGGTCGGGAAGGCCACGCCCTCCACGAACTCCCCTTCGGCTGCGAGGAGTTGATCGTTGACGGCGGCCGGTGAACGCGGCACCCGCAGCGCCCGCTTGTCGCCGTGCGGCCGTGCCATCACCCGCAGGATCAGCTCCGTCGACCCGTGCGGTTCGAGGTCGAGTGCCCAGACCAGCCGCCGGGCGCCGGTCCCGGTCTCCTCGACGGAATCGGGCGCGGGGTCGGCCGTCACCGTCGTACAGGACCGCCACTCGCCCCGCCGATAGGTGAACTCGACGCCGTCGGCGAGGACTTCACGTTTTCTCACGACGCCGGCCTTGGCGTAGGTGCGGAAGTCGGAGCGCAGCTCGAACTGGTCGGTGAAGTCGGCGTCGGCGGTGACCGCGATCCGGACGGTCGTCGCGACCGGGCGGTTGTTGGTGAGGCGCAGCGACTCCACGAACGCGTTGTCGGCGACGGCCTGTTCACGGAAGAGCGTGTACGCGGGCGGCTCCTGACGACCGCCGCGCGGTACGAGCACACAGCGGGCGGCATCGCCGTCCGCGACCGGCGTCAACGTCTCCGGGACGGCGCCGTCGACGGTCAACTGCCACCGGCTCAGGTGCCGGGCGTCCCGTACGAACAGCCCGGTCGGGGAGCCGCCGCTCCGCACCCCGCTGATGTCGCCGCCGTCGCCCACGGCGGCGAACGTCCCGCCGCGCACGAGCAGGTGATGCCGGTACGTCATCGCCGGCCCCCTCCCTTGTCACTCACATCGCACGTGTCGAACTCGGCCTGGTTGCCGTACTGGTCGTCGTGCTGGTCGTCGTGGTCGCGCTGTTCCGCGGGGCGTCGGCGCCGTGGGGGAGCCGCCGTCCGTGGTCGTCGTGGTGCAGCAGATCGAGGGTGAGCGCGGCGGTCCAGCCGAACCGGAGGGCACCACAGGCCTCACCGCTGTACGGGTCCACGTACTCGGCGAACCCGGACGCCTCCGCCGTGCGCACCATCGCCGCCCGCAAGGCGTCCGCCCGCGCCACCTCCCCGTGCACCCTGAGCCCCCGCTCCACCAGCCAGTTGGTGTTGAACCAGGCGGGGCCCCGCCAGTACCGCTGCCGGTCGAACGCCTCACCGAGGAGGTCGTAGGACGGCACGAGCAGCGTGGTGTCGCCGAGGCCGAAGTGGGGGCCGTGGATCGTCCGCACGAGCGCCGACGCGACAGGGCGGGGGAGGCCGGGGAGGAGGAGGGGGACGAGGCCGGAGACGCCGCGCTCGGGGATGAGCGCGCCGGTCATGACGTCACGGCAGAAGAACATGCCCTCCGCCGGGTCCCACAGCCGCTCCACCAGGGCTGTCGTCAGCCGCTCGGCGCGGGCGTGCCGTGCCGTGCCCGGGGCGCCCAGTTCCTTCGCGATCCGGGCGAGCGCGTGTTCGGAGGCGATGAGCAGGGCGTTGAACGCCGGGTCCTCCACGGCGAAGCCGTTGCCCGCCGCTCCGCCCGTCGCGCTGCCTCCGGCTCCGCCGACGACGGCTCCGCCTGCCCCGCCGCCGGCGGCGCTCACCCCGTCCCGGTACCCGGCGTCGCGGTAGTCCGTCGCGAGGCGTACGTACCGGCCGTAGTCCAGGTCTGTCGGGCGGTCCTCGGGGGCGCCGTGGTCCAGGTCGGCTCGGCGGAAGGAGCGGGCCGGGGCCGGATGGACACGGGAGAGGGGGGCGTCCCAGGCGGGGCTGTTGTCCATGCCCTGTTCCCAGGGGTGGACCACCGAGGCCAGCCCGGCGCCGCCCAGGTCCCGGCGGTGCAGGAGATAGCGGTGCCAGGCGGCCAGGCGCGGATACACCCGTGTCAGGAAGCCGCGCGCCCGGGAGAGCCCGGGGTCGGAGCGGTGCACCAGCCACGCGGCCAGCGCGTGCGTCGGCGGCTGCACGATCCCCGAGGTCTGCACGGTACGCGGGGCGCCCGCGGCGCGCCCCGCGGTCGAGGAGCGCCAGAAGTCGGGGCTCGGGAAGTACGCGTCGAGGGGCACCGCGGGGTTGAACACGATGTGCGGAATCCGCCCGTCGCCCCACTGCGCGTCGAGCAGCGTCTCCAACTCCGTCTGCGCCCGCAGCGGCGACAGATGCCTGAGCCCGATCGCGATGAACGCCGAGTCCCACGACCACTGATGCGGATACAGCGTGCGCGACGGCACCGTGGACCGCCCCGTCCAGTTGTCCTCCAGCACCTGAGCCGCCCCACGGTGCAGCGCGTCAGCGGCATCGGCGGGATCGGCGGGATCGGCGGGATCGGCGGGATCGTATACATCGACCCGGCCGGACGCGTCCGCGCCGGTCACATGGTGTGCGGTGAGGTGGGTCGTGCGGTCCACTCAGGGCTCCCCGAGGACAAGGTGCCGACGGGTTCGGCAGCAACTACCGTAGGGTTACGTCTATTTAACACGCAAAACTCAATATGTAATGCAGAGTTGGTGAACGCAAGAGGGAGAGCGGCAATGCTTTCCGCGTTACCGCTTGCCGTCGGCCTCGCATCGGCCCTCGGCGGGGGTGGATGATCGTGGCAGCGGCCGTGTCAACAGCGCGAAGCGGTCAGGCGTACGAAGCGGTCGGTTGAGCGCCAGGGGGAAGGGGAGGGACGTCGAGGTGGGCGGTCACGCGGGTGTCGGGGATCTGCTGGAGCTGGTGCGCAGCGGACGGGCGACGACGCGTGGCGCGCTCCAGCAGGCGACAGGCCTGTCCCGGGCGACGGTCGGCCAGCGTCTGGACCGGCTCTTCCGCGCGGGCTGGCTGCGCGAGGGCGCCGGCGGCCCGGTGGGCTCCCCGCTCGGCGGCCGTCCCTCCATCACCCTCGAATTCGACGACGAGCACGCCGTGGTCCTCGCCGTCGACCTGGAGACCCGGCACGCCCGCGCCGCCGTCCTCTCCCTCACCGGCGAGATCCGGTCCGAGCACGCGGGCCCCCTGTTCATCGAGGACGGACCCGACGCCGTACTGGACGAACTGGGCCGCTGGTTCGCCGAGTTGCTGGAGAAGGCGGGCCGCCCGGCGGACGCGGTGTGCGGGATGGGGCTGGCCGTACCGGGCCCGGTGGACACCGAGACGGGCCGGGTCGTACAGCCGCCGATGATGCCCGGCTGGGACGGCTACGACATAAGGGGCCGCCTCTCCCGCGCCTTCACCGAACACGCGTCCGGCCCCACCGGCACCCCGGTCCTCGTCGACAACGACGCCAACCTCATGGCGTACGGGGAACAGCGCGCCGCGTACGCCGACTGCTCGGCCTTCGCCCTGGTCAAGGTCTCCACGGGGATCGGCGCCGGGGTGGTCGTGGACGGCTCGATCTACCGGGGCATCGACGGCGGCGCCGGCGACATCGGCCATATCCGGGTGCCGCAGGGCGCGGACGCGCTGTGCCGCTGTGGCTCGTACGGCTGTCTGGCGGCCGTCGCGAGCGGGGGCGCGGTCGCGCGCAAGCTGACGGAGGCGGGGGTTCCGGCGGCCTCCGGCTCGGATGTGCGCGATCTGCTGACGGCCGGGCATCCGGGCGCGACGGCGCTGGCGCGGGAGGCGGGCCGGGCCGTGGGGGACGTACTGGCGACCGTGGTGACCCTGCTGAACCCCGGCGTCCTGATGATCGCCGGTGATCTGGCCGGAACCCCCTTCCTCACCGGCGTCCGCGAACTCCTCTACCAGCGCGCCCTGCCCCGTTCCACCGCCCACCTCGACGTCGTCACCTCCAAGCTCGGTGAACGGGCGGGCCTGATCGGGGCGGGAGCCCTGGTCGTGGAGCACTTGTACGCGCCGGGCCGGGTGGAGGAGCGGCTGGCGGCGCTCGGGGTGTAGCCGCTGGTGGGCGCTCGGGGTGTAGCGGCTGGTGGTGGCCGGGTGGGTGACGGGTGGGTGACGGGTGGGGTGTGACGGGCGTATTTCCGTCCCGCTACCTGTCCGCAGGGCGTCCGCATGGTGAAATCCTGCCGCCTCGAACGGCGTGATTCTCGCCACCCCTGATCGGGGTGCTGCTCAGATGAGCGATTCTCGATCGACTCCGCTTCTTCAACCTCTGGCACTCAGTGCCATCGTTTGATCGTTCATCGAGCGAACTCAGGCGTGTGGAATCGCGCTCATGTGAGCGGGAAGGGGAGGTGGAGGGCGGGCGTCCCTTCAAGAAGTGAACTCATCGGCGTGTCATTCCTTGCCATCCCTTGACTTTCGATCTGGTGGCGGACGGGTGGTTACAGGCGCATGACGCGCAAGTGGACGTACCCAGGTGCCTTCGATCTGGGTATGTTCCTCGCCGTCAGGGCAGCCATCGCGTCCTCAAGGAGTTGGGACCCGTGTCGGAAAACAAAGATCCCCACGTAGGCCACGAAGCTCGCAGCGTTGAGGGCGTGAAGTTTGTTTATGACTTCACCGAAGGCAACAAGGACCTGAAGGACCTCCTCGGCGGCAAGGGCGCGAACCTCGCCGAGATGACCAACCTCGGTCTCCCCGTGCCCCCCGGCTTCACCATCACCACCGAGGCCTGCAAGGTCTACCTCGACAGCGGCGACGAGCCCGCGGCACTCCGTGACGAGGTCACCGCTCATCTGACGGCCCTCGAAGAGAAGATGGGCAAGAAGCTCGGCCAGGCCGACAACCCGCTGCTCGTCTCGGTCCGCTCCGGTGCCAAGTTCTCCATGCCCGGCATGATGGACACGGTCCTGAACATCGGCCTCTCCGACAAGTCCGTGAAGGGCCTCGCCGACCAGGCCGGCGACGAGCGCTTCGCCTGGGACTCGTACCGCAGGCTCATCCAGATGTTCGGCAAGACGGTCCTCGGCGTCGACGGCGATCTCTTCGAGGAGGCGCTGGAGTCGGCGAAGACGGCCAAGAAGGTCGTCGTCGACACCGACCTCGAAGCGGCCGACCTGAAGAAGCTCGTCACCAAGTACAAGAAGATCGTCAAGGCCGAGGCGGGCCGGGACTTCCCGCAGGACCCGCGCGAGCAGATGGACCTCGCCATCAAGGCCGTCTTCGACTCCTGGAACGGCGACCGCGCCAAGCTCTACCGCCGCCAGGAGCGCATCCCGCACGACCTCGGCACCGCCGTCAACATCTGCTCGATGGTCTTCGGCAACCTCGGCCCCGACTCCGGCACCGGCGTCGCCTTCACCCGCGACCCCGCCTCCGGCCACCAGGGCGTCTACGGCGACTACCTGCAGAACGCCCAGGGCGAGGACGTCGTCGCGGGCATCCGCAACACCGTCCCGCTGGCGGAGCTGGAGTCGATCGACAAGAAGTCGTACGACCAGCTGATGCAGATCATGGAGACGCTGGAGAACCACTACAAGGACCTCTGCGACATCGAGTTCACGATCGAGCGCAGTCAGCTGTGGATGCTCCAGACCCGGGTCGGCAAGCGCACGGCGGGCGCGGCCTTCCGTATCGCGACGCAGCTCGTGGACCAGGGGCTGATCGACGAGGCGGAGGCGCTTCAGCGCGTCACCGGCGCCCAGCTCGCGCAGCTGATGTTCCCCCGCTTCGACGAGTCCGCGAAGGTCGAGAAGGTCGGCCGGGGCATCGCGGCGTCGCCGGGTGCGGCGGTCGGCCGCGCGGTCTTCGACTCGTACACGGCCGTGAAGTGGTCGCGTTCGGGCGAGAAGGTCATCCTGGTCCGCCGGGAGACCAACCCCGACGACCTGGACGGCATGATCGCGGCGGAGGGCATCCTGACCTCGCGCGGCGGCAAGACGTCCCACGCGGCCGTGGTCGCCCGAGGCATGGGCAAGACCTGTGTCTGCGGCGCGGAGGAGCTGGAGGTCGACACCAAGCGGCGCCGGATGACCGTCCCCGGCGGCCATGTGGTGGAGGAGGGTGACCTCATCTCCATCGACGGTTCGAGCGGCAAGGTCTACCTGGGCGAGGTGCCGGTAGTCCCCTCCCCGGTGGTCGAGTACTTCGAGGGCCGGATGCACGCGGGCGCCCAGGACGCCGACGAACTGGTCGAGGCGGTCCACCGCATCATGGCCTTCGCCGACCGCAAGCGCCGTCTGCGGGTGAGGGCCAACGCCGACAACGCCGAGGACGCGCTGCGCGCCCGCCGCTTCGGCGCCCAGGGCATCGGCCTGTGCCGTACGGAACACATGTTCCTCGGCGACCGCCGTGAACTGGTCGAACGCCTGATCCTGGCGGACACGGAGGCGGAGCGCGAGGAGTCGCTGCGCGCCCTGCTGCCCCTGCAGAAGAAGGACTTCGTCGAACTCTTCTCGGCGATGGACGGCCTCCCGGTGACGATCCGTCTCCTGGACCCGCCGCTGCACGAGTTCCTCCCGGACATCACGGAACTCTCGGTCCGCGTCGCCCTGGCGGAGTCCCGTCAGGAGCCCCACGAGAACGAACTCCGCCTCCTCCAGGCCGTCCACCGCCTGCACGAGCAGAACCCGATGCTGGGCCTGAGGGGTGTGAGGCTGGGCCTGGTCATCCCCGGCCTCTTCACCATGCAGGTCCGGGCCATCGCGGAGGCGGCCGCCGAGCGCAAGAACGCCAAGGGCGACCCGCGCGCCGAGATCATGATCCCGCTGGTCGGCACGGTCCAGGAGCTGGAGATCGTACGCGAGGAGGCCGACGCGGTGGTCGCGGAGGTCGAGGCGGCGACCGGTACGTCGCTCAAGCTGGCGATCGGCACGATGATCGAGCTGCCGCGCGCCGCCCTCACCGCCGGCCAGATCGCGGAGGCGGCGGAGTTCTTCAGCTTCGGCACGAACGACCTGACGCAGACCGTCTGGGGCTTCAGCCGCGACGACGTGGAAGCCTCCTTCTTCACCGCGTACCTGGAGAAGGGCATCTTCGGGGTCTCCCCCTTCGAGACGATCGACAAGGACGGCGTGGGCTCGCTGGTGAAGCTGGCGGCCGAGGCGGGCCGTGCGACCCGCCCCGACCTGAAGCTCGGCGTCTGCGGCGAACACGGCGGCGACCCGGAGTCGGTCCACTTCTTCCACGAGGTCGGCCTGGACTACGTCTCCTGCTCCCCCTTCCGCATCCCGGTGGCCCGCCTGGAGGCAGGCCGCGCGGCATCGGAGTCGACGGGCAGCGACCACAGGTAACAACCACTACAGGCAGGGGCGTTGGGCGTAGCCCCTGAGTTGAGACCCCGGAACCGCCGCTTGTCCCCGACCGACCCTCACCGATGGGCGGCGGTTCCGGTTCACGAAAAGAGGGCGGCATCCCGTGCGGGGGGTGCCGCCCTCGTTCGTACGCGCGGCCAAGGCCGGGCCGTCGCTGCCCAACCGGCGGACCTCTCAAGGTGGTGGGGCCGGGTTCACCGTTTCGGGCAAGTGAGCGTGGTCTGGGTGGCGGCGCGGGTCAGCTCGGGGCGGCTGAGGACGTCTGTGCTGTCGGTGAACTGGTCGACGGCCCCGATCGTCGGCAGGCCGCGGACGGTGGGGTCGGTGATGCGGGCGGTCAGAGCGGCGGTGAAGCGTTCCGCGCGCAGGACCCTGAAGGGGCGGCTGTGGTAGGCCCTGGTGGCCGGGTCGACCGGATCGGTGAGGGCGAGCCGGTTGTGCAGGGCGGCGATGGCTTCGTAGGCGCGGACCAGGTGCTGCTCGCGGGTGTGCCAGTCGGTTGCGGCCAGGACGGCGGTGAGGTGCGGGGTGAGCTCCGGGGCCCGGGGGATGCGGGCGAAGGCGCTGCCGAGCCATTTGCCGTAGGGCGGATAGCGGCGGTCCATGAGCAGGCAGAGCCGCATGAGATCACGCACCAGGCGGGCGGCGACGACGGCGGAGCCCAGCTCGTCGCCCACCTCACCGCAGCGGCCGACGAACGCCTCTTCCTGGGAGACCCGCTGCCACTGGCAGGCGAGCAGGTACAGCCAGAGATCGTGGGGATACCAGTCGAGGTGGGCCCGGGCCGGTGCGAGCTGTCCGAGCCCGTCGTGGAAGACGGCGCCGGCGGTGACCTCCGCGAGGAGTTGGGTGGGGGTGGCCAGCCCGAGAGCAGTGTGCTGAGGCGCTCGCCGTGGCTGACGGCGTCCTGCGGGCTCAGGAAGATCTGCAGGCGGGGACCCCACTCGTGGTCCGCGGAGCGGGCGGAGTCGAACCCGAGGACCTCCGAGCCGCTGCCGAGACGGGCGGCGGAGTGCGCCATCCCCGGGGCCGCCTCGTCCAGCACGGGGCGTACGGCTTCCAGGTAGAAGCGGCGGGAGAGCTCCAGACCGGGAATGAAGACGGGCTTGGTCATGCCGGGAGGGTGCCGGATCGACGCGTCGACGGTCGAAGGGTTTTCCTGCCCGGCGGTTCAGCGGTTCAGCGGTTCAGCGGTTGCCGGCGGTTCGACAGGTCGGGGCTTCTCGCGGCTTTCCGCGTCAGCTGGTCGGCTCGACGTACGCCGCCAGGTTGGCCAGCGAAGAGGCGATGCCGGTCTCGTGGGCGGATTGGTCGATGCCGGGTGGGACGTCGGTGGCGGTGACCGTTACCTGGGTTGATCCGTCGGCGGTGGGTGTCAGGTGCCAGGTCATGGTCATCGTGCCCGCGTACGCCGGGTCCTCGGACTCGAACACCGCCTGCTGGACGACGCGTTCGGGACGGACCAGGTCGGTGAAGGCGACCTCCACGACGTCCGTCGCGTCCGATGACTTGCCGGGGCCGCCGGTGGCGTCGACGTACGTGAGGATCATGCGGAAGCCGCCGCCGGGGCGAGGGTCCCAGCGTTCGATCCGTCCGCGCATGCCGTCCGGTGGGAGCCAAGCCTCCAGGGACTCGCGGTCGAGGAGGGCGTCGTAGACGGCCGTCGGTGCTGCGGCGATCAGCCTGCCGGCGCGGTCGGTCCTGGGCATGGCCCGAGTCTAGGACCGGGAAACGGCGGGCGCGGCGGTGGGCGCTCGGTGCGGCGGATGGGCGTCGTGTGGTGACGTGTAGTGTTCCGTGGCGTGTTGGCTGAGGGGCGTCATCGACTGATTCTGCGGGCGTTGAGGTCCGGCGGTGCGGCCTCCGTGGCCGAGTTGTCGGAGCGGTTGGACGTCAGTGCGGCGACGATCCGGCGGGACCTGCTGAAGCTCGAAGCGGACGGGCTGCTCACCCGCGTGCATGGGGGAGCGGTCGTCGAGGAGGAGCAGCCGGCGCCGTTCGACGAGGCCGCGGCGGTTCAGGTGGCCGAGAAGGACGCCATCGCCGCGCGGGCCGCCGCGATGATCGAGGACGGGCAGTCGGTCATCCTGGACAGCGGTACGACCGTTCATCGGCTGGCACGTCAACTGCGTGGGCGTCGGCTGACCGTGATCACGAACAACCTCGCCGTGTACGAGGAACTCATCGACGACGAGCAGGTCGAGTTGATGCTGCTCGGAGGCATGGTCATCCGCGAGTCACGGATGCTGGACGGCTTCATGGCCGAGGAGAATCTGCGGCAGGTGCACGCCGACTGGTTCTTCATGGGGGCCTGTGGCGTGCGGCCCGGCGGACAGGTCATGGACACCACCGTCGCCGAGGTGCCCGCCCGGCGCGCGATGATCGCCGCCGGGGACAAGGTGGTGCTGCTCGCGGACCGGAGCAAGTTCCCCGGTACGGGAATGGTGAAGATCTGCGGGCCGGAGGAGTTGGACATGCTGGTCACCGGCGCGCCGGCCGACGAGCCGACCTGTTCCGCACTCGGCGAGGCCGGGGTGCGCGTCGTGTCGACTTCCGCTGATGACCTTCAGGATCTTGGGGAGTGAGTGCGGTGACCGACGTGCGGGAGACCACCGTCCTGTGGCGGCCCACCGGGCCCAAGGAACTGGAGTTGGTGCGGGAGTCGGGGTGGAAAGCCTGGCCCCCTCGGCTTCCCGAGCAGCCGATCTTCTACCCCGTACTCAACGAGGAGTACGCCGTGAAGATCGCCCGCGACTGGAACGTGAAGCATGACGGGGCCGGATTCGTGACCCGGTTCGCGGTGGACACCGAGTTTCTGCGGCGGTACCCGGTGCGGCAGGCCGGTGGCGAGACCATCCTTGAACTGTGGGTGCCCGCCGAGGAGCTTGAGGAGTTCAACGCCCACATCGAGGGCGAGATCGAGGTCGTGCACGAGTTCCGCTGAGGTCGGGGGCCGGGGGACTCCGACCATTCCTCTGGCACGATCCTCCAGCCATTCCTCTGGCACGACCTCCAACCATTCCTCTGGCACGACCTCCAACCATTCCTCTGGCACGATCTTCGGATGCGCGAGCAGACACCCTCCGAGACACAGAACGACGACAACGCCGAGTCGGCGGCCGCCGAGGCCGGGCGGCCCGGGGCGGCCCGGACCTATGCCGAACTCCTCACCGAACAGGGCCTGGTGGACGAGGCCCTGCCCTGGTGGGAGAAGGCGGCCGTCGAGGAAGGCGACGCCGACGCCGCCCGTGCCCTCGCCGAAGTCCATCGCGGCCGGTGGGAGTTCGAGGAGGCCGAGCGCTGGTATCGCACGGCCGCCCAGCGGGACGGGGGCTGTGCGTTCGGGCTGGCCTCCCTGCTGGAGGAGGCGGGGGACACCGCCGGGGCCGAGGAATGGTACGCGCGGGGCGCCGAACTGGGCAGCCTGGAGTCCCTGACCCAGGGGGCCGTGCTGCTCGCCCTGCGCGGTGAGTGGGACGAGGCGCAGGAGCGGCTCCAGGACGCGTACGACCGGGGCCACCACGACGCCGGACACACGCTGAACACCATCGACAACATCACGAGCGAGCTGTACCGCTGGGAATGCGCCCTCGACGACGCGGAGGCGGAGGAGGACGTGGAGGCCGCCGAGGAGGTGATGGGCGAACTCCTCGACGAGGAGAACGAGGAGATGTTCGACTGCAGCCCGTTCATGGCCCGGGAGGCGGAGGCCCTCTGCGCCAGGGCCGTGGCCCTCGGCAGCACCTCGGCCCTGGTCGACCAGGCCGTCTTCGTCGCCCGGGACCCCGCACGCCGGCCCGAGGCCCGCGCCCTCGCCGAGCGCGCCCATGAACTCGGCTACTCGGGCGCCGCGTACGTCCTCGGCGTCTGGTGCGAGGAGCGCGGGGAACTGCGCGAGGCCGAGCGGTGGTACCGGGCCGCCGCCGAGTCCGACAGCGGCCATGACGCCGCCTTCGCCAACCTCGGTCTGCTGTGCGAGCGCCAGCACCGGTTCGAGGAGGCGGAACGCTGGCTGCGCCGTACGGGGGCGGACGAGAACAGCGACTTCGACCCGTGGGACAGCACCGAGGAACTGGTCGTCCGGGCGCTCAAGGACATCGTCGAGGCACGCAACGCCCCCGAGTCACCGGCCGACCGTGAACTCAGGGAGCAGCTACCGGAGTTGAGGGCGGCGGCCGAGACGGAAGGCCCGGAGGAGATGTTCGCGTACGCCGACGCACTCGACAGGCTGCACCGGCTGCCGGAGGCCGCCGAGTGGTACCGGCGGATCGGCACCCCGCGCGCGCTCCTCGCCCTCGGCCGGATGCTGCACCAACGCGGCGGTGCCAAGGGCGCGTACCTGATACCGCTCTACGAGCCCGCCGCCGAGGAGGGCGACGCGAGCGCCGCGTACGACATCGGCGAGATCCACGATCCGGCCGAGGACCGCAGGGCGGCCGGGCTCTGGTTCCTGAAGGCGGCGCGGCTCGGGCACGGGCGGGCGGCATGGGCGCTGGCCTGGATGGCGGAACAGCGGGGCGGCGACCCGCAGTTCGCGGAGCGGTGGTATCTGCGGGCGGCGGAGAGCGGGTTGGCCCGGCCCGCCTACCTCGCGGGCGTGAGCATGGTGCGGCACGGCCGCCACGCCCAGGCCGAACCCTGCCTGAGGTCGGCATGGGACAAGGGTGTCGCCGAGGCGTCGTACCAACTGGGGCTGGCGGCACGGGCGCTCGGACGGGCGGACGAGGCCGTGGAGTGGCTGCGGCGGGCGGTCGAGCGGCGCGCGGACTTCACCCCCGAGCAGGACGGCCTCGACATGTCCCGCTTCGACGCGCGCCCCGAACTCATCGCCCTCCTCGCCGAGTCGGGGCGCGACGAGGAGGCGACGGCCGTCGTCACGGACCTCCTGGAGGAGTCCCCGTACCACCTCGTCGGCAACCGCCTCGCGGTCGTCCTCGCCCGCCGCCGGGAGGACACGGAGACGGTGGAACGATGCCTGGAGAAGATCGCCGAGTGGCCCCAGGCCAGGAAGGTCGGGGAGACGTTGGAGGAGATCCAGGACTTCCTGCGCCGGGTCTCGCATCCGCACTGAAGCAGGGGCCCGGGGGGGCTTGTTGGAGTGCCGCCCCCTCCGGAAACGCCCCCCGGGCCCATCTGACAGGCTCTGCGGATGCGAGAGCAGAAAGCCAGCGAGATACAGAACGACGACGACAACGCCGAGTTGGCCGCCGCCGAGGCCGGGACGCCCGGCGCGGCACGGGCCCACGCCGAACTCCTCACGAAGAAGCGGCGGGTGGACGAGGCCCTGCCCTGGTGGGAGAAGGCGGCCGTCGAGGAGGGGGACGCGTACGCCGCTCGTACGCTCGCCATCGTCCACAAGGACCGGTGGGACTTCGAGGAGGCCGAGCGGTGGTACCGCAGTGCCGCCGACCGGGACGGGGGCTGTGCCTTCGGGCTGGCCACGCTGCTGAAGGAGGCGGGGGACGCGGCCGGCGCGGAGGAGTGGTACGCGCGAGGCGCCGAACTGGGCAGCGTGGAGTGCCTGACCAACGGGGCCGTGCTGCGGGCCCGGGAACGGGGCGAGTGGGACGAGGCCCTGGCGATGCTCGGTGAGGCGGGCGAGAAGGGGGACCGGAAGGCCCACCAGGCCCACCACATCATCCAGATGATCCAGGACGACTTCGAACGCTGGCGGGACGACCTCGCCGACGCCGAGCGCGACGAGGACCCCGAAGCCGCCTACGAGGCACTGGCCGACCTGCGCGACCCCGAGTACAAGGGCATGTTCGACGCCTATCCGTCGACGCTGCGCGAGGCGGAGGCGCTGTACGCCCGAGCCGCCGCGATCGGCAGCACCAAGGCGCTCGTCGAGCAGGCCATCCTCGTGGAACGCGACCCCGACCGCTGGCCGGAGGCCCGCGCCCTCGCCGAGCGCGCCCATGAACTGGGCTACTCCGGGGGCGCGTTCGTCCTCGGTGTCTGGTCGGAGGAGCGCGGCGAACCGCGCGAGGCGGAGGACTGGTTCCGTACGGCGGCGGAGTCGGACGGCGGCCACGACGCCGCCTGCCTCCGGCTCGGTGTGCTGTGCCTGCGGCAGCGCCGATGGGACGACGCCGAGGAGTGGCTGCGCAGGCCCGGCGTGGACGAGGAGACCTACGATCCGTTCGATGGTGTCCAGGAGCGGATCGTCGACACGGCCAAGGAGGTCGCCGGGCTGCGGGCGAAGCCCGAGAGCGCGGCCGACACCGAGCGCCGGGAGCGGCTGCCGGAACTGAGGGCCGCCGCCGAGGCGGAGGGCGCCGGACCGGACGAGATGTTCGCGTACGCCGACGTGCTCGACCGGCTGGAGCGGCTGCCCGAGGCCGCCGAGTGGTACCGCCGGGCCGGAACCCCGCGCGCCCTCCTCGACCTCGGCCGCATGCTGGTCCAGGTCGGCGGAGCCAAGGGCATCCACATGATCCCGCTCTACGAGCCCGCGGCGGCGGCAGGGGACGCGAGCGCCGCCTACGACATCGCCGAGATCCACTCCGACGCCGGGGACAAGCGCTCGGCCGGGATCTGGTACCACCGGGCGGCCCGGCTCGGACACGGCCGCTCCGCCTGGCACGTGGGCTGGATCTCCGAGGAACGGGGCGGCGACCCGCAGTTCGCGGAGCGCTGGTACGTACGGGCGGCGGAGACCGGCCTGACCAGTCCGGCCTATCTCGCGGGCATGAGCATGGTCCAGTACGGGCGCCACGCCGAGGCCGAACGATGGCTGGTGATGGCCTGGGAGAACGGCAAGGTCGACGCGTCGTACTACCTGGGCCGGGCCCTGCGCGCCCTCGGCCGCGACGAGGAGGCCCTGGACTGGTGGCGCAGGGCCTATGAACGGCGCGGTGAGTTCGAACGCGAACGGTACGGCTTCGGCAAGCTCGATCTCCGTCCCGAATTCGCCGAATACCTCGTCGAGTTGGAGCGGGACGAGGAGGCCGCGGAGATCGTGGCGAACCTCCTGGAGGACATGCCCGGCCATCTGAAGGGCAACCGCTGCGCCGGAATCCTGGCCCGCCGCAGGGGCGACCTGGAGACCGCCGCCAAACACTTCGAGGAGATCGCCGACAGGGACAAGGACGGGAGCGCCGGGATGACGTTGAGGGAGATCAGGGAGCTGATGCGGCAGGTGACACACGGGCACTGAGGGAGGGGAGGGGGAAGGGGGGGCGCAGCCCGCCCTTCCCCCTCCAGGGGCGCGGGGCTGTGACATGTGCGGCTCCGCCGCGTGGGCGCTATCAGCCACGACCGACCGGCAGTCGCAGTACAACAGATCCCCCCGAGCTACTAGGCGCCCGACTCACGCACCCGGAGGCCAAAGGACACCGGCCCCGCACCGGACACACCGGACGAGGCGGACTCCCCGGCCGCCCGCCCGCCACTGCTCCGCAGGGGGCGCGACGGGGCCTCCGGCCCGGCCCGGCGGCGGGACGACGCTTCCGGCCGAGCGCGGCGGGAGGGCGGTGCTTTCTTCGCACACCCTGTACCCCTACCCCGACCACTGGGACCCGGACGCGCCCGCCTCGACCCGGGGGCCGGGGCGGCAGCCCGAGGCGGGCTTCGGCGTCGTCGCCCACCGCTCCGCCGACGGACTGCGGACGCGCCCGTCACGGCCGGGCCCCCGAACCGGGGCCCCCGGCCGGCGTCGGGCCCGCGCCGCCGAGACGCGGACGCGAGGCGCCGAACACGCGGCGTCCGGACGGCTCCCGGAGGCCCTGGCCGCCTGGCGGCAGGCCGCCTACCGGCAGGCCAACGAGGCGGGCAGCGGCGAGGCCGCGAACGCGCTGGGCCTGCTGCTGCGCGGCCGCGTACCCGCTGGGCCAGCTGTTGCGCGGCCGGAACGACCCGGAAGAAGCGCTCCGCTGGTTCGAACGGGCCGCCGTCCGGCGCGTCTTCGCGGCCTTCGGCAACGTCGGCGCCGTGTCGTACCCGCTGGGGGCCGGGCCGGGGCCGAGCACTGGTTCCGGCGGGCCATGGACGAGGGCGACTGGACGGCGGCGGTCAATCTCGCCGTGCTCCTCGTCGAACGCGGTGACCTCGCCGGAGCCGAGACCCTCCTGACCGCCGCCGAACGGGTGGACGTGCCCCGCTCGGCTCAGATGTCCTCCGCCCTCATGGAGGACCAGGGCCGCTTCGACGAGGCCGAGGAACTCGTCGCGCACCCGACGACCCACACCGAGTACCGGCCCCGCCCCGCCGCTTGCGGCCATGCGCCGGCACCGCCGATGCTGAACCGCACGCGCCTCGCGGCAACCGCGGGCAGCCACAGCACTTCGAGCGTTCGAGAAGGTGACGGCATGGCGGGCTGGAACGAGCGGGACATCCCCGACCAGAGCGGCCGCAGGGCCGTCGTCACGGGAGCCAACAGCGGTATCGGCTACGTCGCCGCCCGTGAACTCGCCCGGCACGGCGCCCATGTGGTCCTCGCCTGCCGCAGCGAGCAGCGCGGAGCCGCCGCCCTGGACCGTATGACCTCCGAAGTACCGGACGGCAGCATCGAGTTGATCCGACTCGACCTCGGGGACCTGGAATCCGTACGGGAGTTCGCGGCGGCCTACGAGCGGACACACGGGGACCGGCTGGACCTGCTGATCAACAACGCGGGGATCATGGCCGTACCGCAGGGCCGGACGGCGGACGGCTTCGAGACGCAGTTCGGGGTCAATCACCTGGGCCACTTCGCGCTCACGGGCCTCCTCCTCCCCGCGCTGCTCGCCACCCCCGGCGCCCGCGTCGTCACCCTCTCCAGCGCGATGCACCTGCGGGCCAACATCGACATCGACGACCTCAACAGCGAGCGGAAGTACGGGCGTTGGGTCGCCTACGGGCGGTCCAAGACAGCCAATCTGCTGTTCACGCACGAGCTGGCCCGGAGGCTGGAGAGCGGGGGCGCGGACGTGGTCGCCGCCGCCGCGCACCCGGGGTACGCCGCCACCAACCTCCAGGCCGCCGGGCCCAGCGCGGAAGGCCGCACGGGCCTGGAACGGTTCATGCGGATCGGCAACCGCTTCTTCGCCCAGTCCGCCGAGGCGGGCGCCCTGCCCACGCTGTACGCGGCCACCGCCCCCGGCGTCGCCCAGGACGCCTTCATCGGCCCGTCGATCATGATGTGGCGCGGTGCCCCCACCAGATCCCCCCGAGGCCCCTGGACCCTCGATGACCGCGCCGGCGAACTCCTCTGGGAGGAGTCGGAACGGCTGACCGGAGTGACGTACGACCAGTTGAAGGCGTAAGGCAGAGACCGAAGGCGTAAGGCAGAGACCGAAGGCGTGAAGCGGCGGCCGAAGGCGTGAAGCGGCGGCCGCGCCGGCACCGTTGCCGGGTCGACCGCCGCTTCATGTCATGGGCGAAGGCGTCTTACGCCGCCCGCACCTCGTACGCCGTGATCCGTACCGTCTCGTCGTCCAGGCACTGCCCGTTCTCCAGGTCGAAGCGCTGCTTCAGGAGCGGGGAGGCCACGAACGGGCGGCCCTGGTGGGTGCCGGTGAGGCCGCGGGAGAGGACGGCGGCGCCACCGAAGGGGTCGCGGTTGTCGATGGCGTACAGCTTGCCCGCGCGGTCGAGGAAGATCGCGGCCTGCTCGCCGTCGGGGAGCAGCGCGGCCACACCTCGGCCGGGGATCAGCAGCGCCAGATCGCAGACCGTGAACCAGTCGTCCGCCAGCCGCAGCTGGACCTTCACATCGGTCTTCTCGGGGGCCAGGGTCATCGCTGTGCGCTTCCTTCCAGGACTTCTTCGGCGGCGGCGGGCCGCAGGCCGATGGACAGCAGCGGCAGGTCGGGCTTGATCTGGTCGCGCTCGGGGACGAAGCCGACGACCGGGTCGGGGGTGTCGGGGGCGTTGACGAAGGACACGAACCGCGCCAGCTTCTCGGGGTCGTTGATCGTCGACGCCCACTCGTCGGCGTAGTGCGAGACGTGGTCCTTCATCAGGGACTCCAGTTCCTCGCAGATACCGAGGGAGTCCTCCACGACGACGTCCCGTACGTGGTCCAGGCCGCCGGGGATGCGCTCCAGCCAGGTCGAGGTGCGCTCCAGCCGGTCGGCGGTGCGGATGTAGAACATCAGGAACCGGTCGATCAGCTTGATCAGCTCGGCGTCGTCGAGGTCCTGGGCCAGCAGGTCCGCGTGGCGCGGGGTGGCGCCGCCGTTGCCGGCGACGTAGAGGTTCCAGCCGTTCGACGTCGCGATGACGCCGAAGTCCTTCGACTGGGCCTCCGCGCACTCACGGGCGCAGCCGGAGACGGCCGACTTGAGCTTGTGGGGCGACCGGAGGCCCCGGTAGCGCAGCTCCAGGTCGATCGCCATGCGGACCGAGTCCTGGACGCCGTAGCGGCACCAGGTCTGGCCGACGCAGGACTTCACCGTACGCAGGGACTTGCCGTACGCGTGGCCGGACTCGAAGCCGGCGTCCACCAACCTCGTCCAGATCAGCGGGAGTTGCTCCACCCGCGCGCCGAACATGTCGATGCGCTGGCCGCCGGTGATCTTCGTGTAGAGACCGAAGTCACGGGCGATCTCGCCGATCACGATCAGGCCCTCGGGGGTGATCTCACCGCCGGGGATGCGCGGGACGACCGAGTACGAGCCGTTCTTCTGGAGGTTGGCCAGGAAGTGGTCGTTGGTCTCCTGGAGGGCCGCCTGCTCGCCGTCGAGGACATAGCCGCTCGCGCCGATGGTCGGGGCGAGGGAGGCGATGATCGAGGCGACCGCCGGCTTGCAGATGTCGCAGCCGTCGCCGCCCTTGGCCTCGTCGCGGCCGTAACGGTCCAGCAGATCCTGGTACGTGTTGATGCGCAGGGCGAGGACGATCTCGTACAGCTCCTCGCGGGTCTGCGAGAAGCAGGCGCACAGGCCCTTGTCGACGACGACGCCGCCGGCCTCCAGCTCGGCGGTGACCAGCTGGCCCAGTACCTTGACGCACGAACCGCAGCCGGTGCCGGCCTTGGTGCACTTCTTGACCTCGGGGACGGTCGTGCACTTGTGCTCGGTGACCGCGCCCCGGATCGCGCCCTTGGACACGTTGTGGCAGGAGCAGATGATCGCCTCGTCCGGCAGCGCGGACGGGCCGAGCTGGGCGCCGCCACCGGAGCCCGCCGGAAGCACCAGCGACTCGGGGGAGACCGGCGGGACCGACCCGGTGAACGCCTTCAGCGTGCCGTACGACTCCGCGTCACCGACGAGGATGCCGCCGAGCAGCGTGCCGTCGCGGCCGATGACCAGCTTCTTGTACAGGCCCGAGCGGGAGTCGGAGTAGACGACGTCCAGGCAGTCGGCGGTCGCACCGTGCGCGTCGCCGAAGGAGGCCACGTCCACGCCGAGGAGCTTCAGCTTGGTGGAGAGGTCGGCGCCGAGGAAGGCCGCCTCGTCGCAGGCGATGGTCGCCGCCGCCGTCTCGGCCTGCTCGTAACCGGGGGCGACGAGCCCGTACACCCGGCCGTCCGCCGCAAGCGCGCACTCGCCGATCGCGAACACGCTCGGGTCGGAGACCGTCCGGCAATGCTCGTCGACGCTGATGCCGCCGCGCTCGCCGACGGTCAGGCCGCAGTCGCGGGCCAGCTGGTCGCGGGGCCGGACACCGGCGGAGAACACGACCATGTCGGTGGCCAGCTCGGACCCGTCGGAGAGCTTCATCCCCGTGACGGCACCCTCGGCATCGACGACGATCTCCTGCGTACCGACGCCCGTGTGGACGCTCAGCCCCATCTCCTCGATGGTCCGCAGCAGCGCGGCGCCACCGCCCTCGTCCACCTGGACGGGCATCAGCCGCGGCGCGAACTCCACGATGTGCGAGGTGAGCCCGAGCCCCTTCAGCGCACCGGCGGCCTCAAGCCCGAGCAGACCGCCGCCGACCACGGCACCGACCGTCGCCTTGCTCTTCGCGTACTCCTCGATCGCGAGCAGGTCCTCGATCGTGCGGTAGACGAAGCAGCCGGTGGCGTCCTTGTTCGGGACCGGCGGCACGAAGGGGTACGAGCCGGTGGCGAGGACGAGGACGTCGTACTCGAAGACCTGCCCGGACCGGGCGGTGACCTTCTTCGCCTCACGGTCGACGGTCTCGGCCGGGTCGCCGATGTACAGCTCGATACCGTGCTGCTCGATGAAGGCCATGTCGGTCATCGACAGGTCCTCGGGCGTCTTGCCCGCGAAGTACGAGGTGAGCGCGACACGGTCGTAGGCCGGGCGGGGCTCCTCGCAGAGGACGACCACGCGGTGCGTGGCGGTCAGGCCGCGCTCGGCGAGCGCTTCGAGGAAGCGCTGGCCGACCATGCCGTGGCCGACGAGCACGATCGTGGGGGTGGCCCCCAGGGTGGCGGACATTCAGGAGCCTCCATCGTTGGTGAGCAGGTGGAGCAGAGGGGCGCCGTCTCCGGGGAGCGGCTCTGCTCCCTCCCAGGCGCGGGCGAGCGCGCCGACGGTGCCGAGTTCGCCGACGAGCACCCCGCCGACCAGCCGGTCGTCCCGGACGACGACCTTGCGGTACGTGCCACGGGTGGCGTCGGCGAGCTGGATGACGTCATCACCGGGCCGGGGCTCGGTCTCGCCGAACGCGGCGAGGTCGAGGAAGTCCTGCCCGGCGAGCGTCAGCCGGGTCAGGGCACGGGTGCCGGTGTAGCGGGCGGCTGTGTTTCCGGCGTCCCCGGCCAGCAACTCGGCCAGTACGTCGGCCTGTTCGAGCGCGGGGGCGGCGAGCCCGTAGACGGTGCCCTCGAACTGGGCGCAGTCGCCGATGGCGTGGATGTACGGGTCGGAGGTGCGCAGCTCCTCGTCGACGAGGACGCCCTTGTGCACGGCGAGCCCCGCCTGGACGGCCAGACCGGCCCGGGGCCGGACACCACAGGCGAGAACGACGAGATCGACATCGAGGGCGTACCCGTCGGCCATCGACACCGACCGTACGGTCCCGTCGATGCTGTTGACGGCGCGGACCCGGGTCTCGGTGTGCACCTCGACACCGAGGTCGGTCAGATGCCGGCGCACCAACTTCGAGGCGGACGGGTCGAGTTGGCGCTCCATCAGCCGCTCGCCCTGCTGGGCGAGCACGACCTGGGCGCCGCGCAGCGCGAGCGCCCGCGCGGCGGAGACCCCGAGGAGCCCACCGCCGATGACGACGGCCCGCGACCCGGCCCGAACGGCCCGGGACAGTCCCAGACAGTCGTCCATGGTCCGGAAGGCATGCACGCCCTCGGGGAACTCGTGACGCTCCGGGTGCATGGGGTCGACCAGCCCCCGCAGGGGCGGCAGCACCGGGTTGGAACCGGTCGCGAGGACCAGCCGGTCGTATGCGATCACCGCGCCGTCCGCGAGATGTACGGCTCGCATCTCGCGGTCGATCTCGACCACCTGGCCCCGCGTGACCTCCGTCAGCTCCGCCGGAGCGGGCAGCGCGATCACCTCGGGCGCGTACCGTCCCGCCAGGACCTCGGCGAGCAGCACCCGGTTGTACGGGGTGTGCGCCTCCTCGCCGATCAGCGTGGCGGACATGCCCAGCTCGCCGAGCCGCCGGGCGAGACGTACACCCGCGAGGCCGGAGCCGATCACCACCACACGTTCATTCGAGGTCATGCCCTTGAGCGTGCGTTGCCGGTGTTACCCGACCGCATCACCTCTGTTTCCCACGAGGAACGCTGCCCTCCCCACCGGGCCGAGGGGGGTGTGAGGGGTTTCCGGCGGACGTGGGCGGGGTGTGAGAGGAGAGGGTACGGGGTGGGTGACCTGGGCTGACGAGGGTACGGCGTTGGCGACCGGCGATGATAGGGATCAACCTCAGATCGCGCTCAAGTCGATGGACGACCCACCTATCCCTCCGCATAGGGTCGCGATCATGCCCGACATATCGCTGACCATGGTCGTTCTGCTCTGTGCCGCCGCGCTCGCGGCCGGTTGGATCGACGCCGTGGTGGGCGGCGGCGGGCTCCTGCTCCTGCCGACCCTCCTCCTGGGCCTCCCGAACGGCGCCTCGGCCGCACAGTACGCCCTCGGCACCAACAAGGCGGTCGCCATCGTGGGCACCACGGGCGCGGCGGTGACGTACGTCCGCCGCACCCCGGTGGATGTGGGGATCGCCGTACGGATCGGCCTGGCGGCGCTCGCGGGCTCCACGGCGGGGGCTTTCGTGGCCGCCGGGATGAGTACGGAGGTGTTGAAGCCGGTGGTGATGGTGGTCCTCCTGGCCGTCGGCGCCTTCGTCATCCTGCGCCCCTCCTTCGGCACGGCCCCCGCCACCGGCCCGGCCTCCCCGCGCCGCGTCCTCGCCGCGATCGGGCTCGCGGGCGTCGGCATCGGCTTCTACGACGGCCTCATCGGCCCCGGCACCGGTACGTTCCTGGTGCTGGCCCTGACCGCCGTCCTCCACCTGGACCTGGTCACCGCCTCCGCCAACGCCAAGATCGTCAACTGCTGTACGAACGCCGGTGCCCTCGCCACGTTCGCCTGGAAGGGCACGGTGTACTGGCAGCTGGCCGCGCTGATGGCCGTCTTCAACCTCGTCGGCGGCACGGTCGGGGCGCACACCGCGCTGAAGAAGGGCAGCGGCTTCGTACGGGCCGTCCTGCTGACGGTCGTCTTCACGCTGGTGGCGAAGATGGCGTGGGAGCAGTGGGCGGGGTGAGGGGCGTACGGGGCTGCCCGGCCCTTTTGTGAAGGTCAGGCGGGTCGGGCGGGCCGGGCGGCGAGGCTGCCGGTGAGGTGGGCGAAGACGACGACGTTGCCCTGGTAGCCGGTGGAGCGGGAGTAGCCGCCGCCGCAGGTGATGACCCGTAGCTCCGGGCGCCCGGCCGCCCCGTAGACCTTCTTGTCGGGGAAGTTCCGCGCGTCGTAGACCTCCACCGCGTCCACGGTGAACAGCGCGGCGGTGCCGTCCCGTCGGGCGACCTCGATGACGGCGCCCCGCTTGAGCGCGCCGAGGTCGTAGAAGACGGCGGGGCCGTCGGCGTTGTCGACGTGGCCGGCGACGATGGCGGTGCCGCGTTCACCGGGGGCGGTGCCGGCCTCGTACCAGCCGGCCAGGTTCTTCCGCTCGGCGGGCGGGACGTCGAGACTGCCGGCCGGGGTGAGGCCGAGGCCCATCAGCGGGGCGTCCACCCGGATCGAGGGGATACGGACGCGGTGCGGCGGCGATGGCGGCAACGCCTCGGCCGCGGGCTCCTCGGCGCCCGAACGGATGTCGTCGCCCCGGCCGTGGGCCTGCGCGGCCGACGGCTGCGGCGGCGGATGCGCAGCGATCCCGCTGTGCAGCAACCACCCCCCCGCGCACAGCGCGACCACGGTCCCGCTCGCTATGAGCACATTGAGGGCGTTGAGGACATGAGCGAAACCGACGACCCTGCGCACGCGGGGCTCCTCTCCTGACAGTGGGCTGGCTGGTGGGTGAGGCGGTGGGGCGGTGGGTTGGTGGGGCGGTGACGAGGGGATCGCCGGGCCGGGCGATGGGGGCGGGCCGGGGGCTATGGGATGTCGGGACCCGGCGGTTCAAGGGTGCCGTCGGGCCGGTCGCGACTGCGTCCCTCCCCTCCGGGCCGAGGGGCGTCGGGCCCGGAGGGGAGGGGGACGGCGGTACCGGTGGACGGACAGCGGAGGGGGTCCGTCAGATCCCGTCGCCTCTCGCCCGGCGATGCAGGAGCCAGGTACCGCCCGCGGCGGCGACGGCCAGTGCCGCCACGCCCGCCGCGGTCTGCGTGGGGTCGGGACCGAGCGCGCCGCCGACCCCCGTCTTCACACTGCCCCTCGGATGCGCGGCCTGCTCCGGCCCGGAGCCGGTGAGGGACACCACGAGGTCACCGGAGACCCGCCGACCCCCCTTCGTACAGGTCACGACGATCTCGTACGTCCCCGGCTGCGCGCTCGGCGGCACCTCGAACCGCCCCTCGGGGCGCTGCTGCCCGGTATCGGGTGCGAGCGGGAAGAGCCCCGCCCCCACCGCGCTGGCGTCCCCCGTCGCCGTACCGTTCGCGCCGCAGGCCGCCGTGCTCACGGTGACCTCGTCGCCGGGTACGGCCCGCTTCGGCGACAGCTCCAGCCGTCCGGTGCCCTCCGCGCCGTACGCCGGAGCCACGGCGAGGGCCGCCGTGGCAACTGCCAGGGCCGCCACGGCGACGGCGAGGGCGGTTCCGGTCGACGGCCGGGCGGTACGTCGCATCGTGCACGCTCCTCCGAGAGTCCAGGTTCCTCCTCCGAGGTAAGGGGGAGACGACCGGAACCGCTCCCCGAGCGCCTGCCGGAAACAGGGCGAATCGAGGCCGGGGCGGGGTCGCGGAGGGGCGGGAATGGGAACGTTTGGGCAGTTCATCGCGGTGCGGCGAGATGAACGGGGGAGTCGAACGGGAAGGTGGGGGGCCGGGGGTGTGAACGGGTGACATGGGGCCCGACGGACGGCTTGACCTCAAGCGAAGTTGAGATACGAGGCTGGTCGCCATGAAGCGGACTACGAAATCCACGGAAGCCACGGAAGCCACGGAAGCCACGGAGACTCACGCAGGCACAGGCACAGGCACAGGCACAGGCACAGGCACCGGCGTCGGTGTGGGCATCGGCACCCCGTTGCGGGTGACGGTGGTCGTCGGAAGCAATCGTTCGGGGCGGTTCGGGCCGGTGGTGGCCGAGTGGCTGCTGGACCGGGTGCGGGAGCACGAGGACTTCGAGGCGGAGATCGTGGACGTCGCCGACATCGACCTGCCCACGACGTTCGCGCCGACGCCGGAGATCACGGCACAACTGGCCGCGATCACACCGAAGCTGGCGTCCGCGGAGGCGTTCGTCGTGCTGACCCCCGAGTACAACCACTCCTATCCGGCGGCCCTGAAGAACCTGATCGACTGGCACTTCCACGAATGGCGGGCCAAGCCGGTGGCTCTCGTCTCCTACGGCGGCATCTCCGGAGGCCTCCGCGCGACCGAACACCTCCGCCAGGTCTTCGCCGAACTCCACGCCACGACCATCCGGGACACCGTCTCCTTCCACAACGCCCACGGCTCCTTCGACCCCACCGGCCAACTGAAGGACACAACGGCCCCGAACAACGCCGCCAAGCTGATGCTGGACCAACTGGCATGGTGGGGCCGCGCATTGAGCGAGGCGAGGGAGAAGCGGCCGTATGGGGGGTGAGGGAGGGCGAGGAGGCTGAGGGCTCCATGGCGCGCGTGGGGGAGGGGCCGGAGGCCGACGGCACCAGGGCTGCCCATTACCTTCCTTGTAGAGCCCGGTTGGGGCTCGTGGCCTTCGGGGCCGGTATGGCTCGTTGCCCCTGTCCTTGATGATCCGGGGGGTGCTG
>NZ_JBSFVY010000062.1:0-34893 GCF_053592555.1 Streptomyces sp. NPDC002643 | reverse complement strand
GTTGCTCGCGCAGTTCCCCGCGCCCCTGAAAAGCAGGGGCTGCGCCCCTTGCTTTACGGCCCGCAGGGGCCGTGTCTTTCAGGGGCGCGGGGAACTGCGCGACCAGCCCCCACTCACCCGCAGACAAACCATGTACCCACGCACCCCCTCGCCCACCCCGACGACTGCCACCTCCTCTGCTCCGACGGCCTCTCCTCGGTGGTCCCGGAAGCCGCCATCCAGCGCGTCCTCACCACGACCCCGGACCAGGAAACCGCCGTACGCGCCCTCATCACCGAAGCGATCGAGGCGGGCGGCCCCGACAACGTGAGCTGCGTGGTGGCGGACGTGATCAAGAAGTAGCCCTACCGGCCCTCCCCCTCCTCCCCCGGGTCCCAGTCCAGCAGGCGGACCTTCGCGACCGTGCGGACATGGCGGCGCATCGCGGTGGCCGCCTGCCTGGGCTGTCCGGCGGCGATGGCGTCGAGGATCGCCTGATGCTGGGCGAGGGAGCGCGTGGGGCGGCCGGGCTGACGCAGTGACTCGGTGCGGCTCTCGGCGATCTGCTCGGCGATGGACCGCATGAACTCGGCGAGCAGCGCGCTGTGCGCGGCGGCCGTCACCGCCGCGTGGAAGAGCCGGTCCCCCTCCACACCATGCCCGTCCCGCTCGATCTCCTCAGCCATGTACGCGAGAGCGCCCCGCAGCGCGGCGAGATCCTCCTCCGTACGCCGCTCGGCGGCCAGTTCGGCGAGCTTGGTCTCCAACGCCTCCCGCGCGTCCAGCACATCGGGCAACCGACGGCGCCTCTCGACCATCGCCTCCACCGACTCGACGTCGAGGCTGTCCCGGACGAGATACGTCCCCCCACCGTGCCGGGCCTCCACCAGCCCCTGCACCTCCAGCACCACGATCGCCTGTTTGACCGAGGCCCGGCTGACCCCCAGCCGCTGGGCCAGATCCCGCTCGGGCGGCAACCGGTCCCCGGCCTTCAGCCCACCCTCGGCGACGTACTGCCGCAACCGGTCGAGCACCTGCTCGTACAGGCGCTGCTTGCTCATGGGGCGCAGGGCGTCGGACACGGGCTCCCCCTACTCAGCGGCCAAGTGGCTGAGCCAATTTACCGCACGCCCCCTTGACGCCGCCTCCGTGCACCCCCACGCTGACGGCCCATAAGGCAACAAGTGGCTCAGCCACTCAACCACTCCCACTCTCCCTCCCACCCCCTCTCTCCCCCGGCACCCAAGACGGGAGCCCGTATGTCCCCCGAGCTCATCTCGATCCTCGTCCTGGCCGTGGTGTTCGTCATCGCGACCACCCGCTCCGTCAACATGGGCGCCCTCGCCTTCGCCGCCGCCTTCGCGGTGGGCGAACTCGTCGCCGACCTCGACGCGGACGGCATCTTCGCCGGCTTCCCGGGCGACCTGTTCGTCGTGCTGGTGGGCGTCACCTATCTCTTCGCGATCGCCCGCGCCAACGGCACGACCGACTGGCTGGTCCACGCCTCGATCCGCCTGGTACGGGGCAGAGTCGCCCTGATCCCCTGGGTGATGTTCGCCCTCACCGGCACCCTCACGGCGATCGGCGCCGTCAGCCCCGCCGCCGTGGCGATCGTCGCCCCCATAGCCCTGAGCTTCGCCGCGCAGTACAACATCAGCCCCCTGCTGATGGGCGCGATGGTCGTCCACGGCGCGCAGGGCGGCGGCTTCTCCCCCATCAGCATCTACGGCACGATCGTCAACGGAATAGTGGAGCGCGAAAACCTCCCGAGCAACGAGTTGGCCCTGTTCCTGACATCGCTGATAGCCAACCTGATCATCGCGGGCGTGGTCTTCGTACTGTTCGGAGGCCTGAACATAGCTGCGGGCAATCGTGCCGCTGGGGCGGCACCCATCCCAAAGAGAGCGGCACCTCGTACCGCCGAGCAGCGGAACCTCCCCCCGGTCACCCCCACCACCGGCACCGCGCTAACCCCGGCCCGCACAGCCACCCTCACAGCCCTCGCCGCCCTGGTAATCGCAGTACTCGCCTTCGACCTGGACGCAGGCCTGACCGCCATCACCCTCGCGGTAATACTCAGCACCCTCTGGCCGGACGACAGCCGCAAGGCAGTCACCCAGATCGCCTGGTCCACCGTCCTCCTCATCTGCGGCGTCCTCACCTACGTAGGCGTCCTGGACGAAATGGGCACGATCACCTGGGCAGGTGAGGGCGTCAGCGACATCGGCGTCCCCCTCCTCGCCGCCGTACTCCTCTGCTACATCGGCGCTATCGTCTCGGCGTTCGCGTCCTCGGTCGGCATCATGGGCGCCCTGATCCCGCTGGCCGTACCGTTCCTGGCCCAGGGCGAGATCGGCGCGGTGGGCATGATCGCGGCACTGGCGGTCTCGGCGACCGTCGTGGACGTGAGCCCCTTCTCGACGAACGGCGCACTGGTCCTGGCCGCCGCACCGGACGTGGACCGCGAGCGCTTCTTCCGCCAGCTGATGATCTACGGGGGCATCGTGGTAGCGGTGGTACCGGCGCTGGTGTGGCTGGTCCTGGTGGTCCCGGGCTTCGGATAGCCCCAAGCTGAAGCACAGCCAGCCGGCGACAGCACTGGCAGCAGACCGACAGCAGTCGACGATCAAGGAGCAAGAAGCGTGACCTCCCTCTTCCCGGCCCTACAGGACGACGGCGGAACGAACGTCGCCCTCCGCTTCGGCCCCCGTTCCCTGACCTACGCGGAACTGGCCACCGCGACCGCCACCCTGGCGTCCCGTCTCGCGGGCCACACCCGGGTGGCCGTCTGGGCGACCCCGGAGCTGGAGACGGCGGTAGCGGTCGTAGCGGTCCTACAGGCGGGCGTCGCCGCCGTCCCCCTCAACCCGAAGTCCGGCGAGAAGGAACTGGCCCACATCCTCACCGACAGCGCCCCCACCCTCCTCCTGGCCGCCCCCGCCGCAGAACTTCCCACCACCGCAACCGACTTGCCCCGCCTCGACGTACCCGTGACCGACCCGGACGCGCCGCCCGCAGCCCCGCCCCCCGCCCCCACGCCCACTCCCACCCTCTCCGACGAATCCGCCGCCCTGGTCGTCTACACCTCCGGCACCACCGGCCCCCCGAAGGGCGCGGTGATCCCCCGCCGAGCCATCGCGACCACCCTGGACGCGCTGGCCGACGCCTGGCAGTGGACGGCAGACGACGTACTGGTCCACGGCCTGCCCCTGTTCCACGTCCACGGCCTGGTCCTCGGCATCCTGGGCCCGCTGCGGCGCGGCGGCGCGGTCCGTCACCTCGGCAGGTTCGACACGGACGGGGTCACCCGCGAACTCTCCTCCGGCGCGACGATGCTGTTCGGCGTCCCCACGATGTACCACCGCATCGCGGAGGCCCTCCCCACCGACCCCGCGCTGGCGAAGGCACTCTCAGGCGCCCGCCTGCTCGTCTCCGGCTCGGCGGCGCTTCCCGTGCACGACCACGAACGCATCGCCACCGCCACCGGCCGCCGCGTCATCGAGCGCTACGGCATGACGGAGACCCTCATGAACACCAGCGTCCGCGCCGACGGCGAACCCCGCCCCGGAACCGTCGGAGTCCCGCTCCCCGGCGTGGAGTTGAGGCTGGTGGAGGACGACGGCACACCCCTCACGGAGACGGAGTACGACGGGGAGTCGGTCGGCGAGATCCAGGTGCGCGGCCCGAACCTGTTCACCGAGTACCTGAACCGCCCCGACGCCACGGCCGGCGCGTTCACGGCGGACGGCTGGTTCCGCACCGGCGACATGGCGGTCCGCGACCCCGACGGCTATGTCCGGATCGTGGGCCGCAAGGCCACCGACCTGATCAAGAGCGGCGGCTACAAGATCGGCGCCGGCGAGATCGAGAACGCCCTCCTCGAACACCCCGGCGTACGGGAGGCCGCCGTCACCGGCGAACCCGACCCCGACCTCGGCGAACGCGTCGTCGCCTGGATCGTCCCCACGGACCCTCAATCCCCGCCCCCCGCCGACGAGTTGGCGGCGCACGTCGCCACCCGCCTGGCCCCCCACAAGCGCCCCCGGACCGTCCACCATCTCACCGCCCTCCCCCGCAACGACATGGGCAAGATCATGAAGCGCTCCCTGAAGCCGGCCGAGGACGCATGACGCACACGCCCGATCCCCGCTTCTCGGTCCGCGACCGCCTCTCGGCCCGCGAGGCCATCGCCCTCGTCACGGACGACTTCACCGAACTCCCGTACCCCAGCCACATCCCCACCCCCGACGGCCCCCTGGCCTGGCAGGGCTACGACGCCTCCCGCGCCCGGGCCGCCGAGCGCACCGGCGAGGAGGAGTCGGTGGTGTGCGGCACCGCGCGCATCGGGGGAACCCCGGCCGTCGTGATCGCGTTCGAGTTCGGTTTCCTCGGCGGCTCGCTCGGCGAACGCACCGGCGACCGCCTGGAGGCGGCGTACACCCGTGCCCGGGAACACCGTCTCCCCGTCCTCTCCCTGATCGCGACCGGCGGCAGCCGTATGCAGGAGGGCATGCGCGCCCTGACCCAACTCCAGCGCGTGGCCCGCCAGTCGGCCCTGACCCGGGAGGCGGGGCTCCCCCAGATCGCCGTCCTCCGCGACCCCACCACCGGCGGCGGCTGGGCCACCCTGGGCGCCGGCGCCGACATCACCCTCGCCCTCCCCACGGCCCAGGTGGGCTTCGCGGGCTCCCGGGTCCGCCCCCCGGACGCGGACCCGGCGGCGTACACCGCCGAATCCCAACTGGCGGCGGGCTCGGTGGACGCGATCGTCCCCCCACCGGCCCTACGAGCGACCCTCGCCCGCTGGCTGAAACTCCTCACCACCCCCTACCCGGAAGCGGCGCCCCCGCCCTCCACCCCCGTCGCCGGGGCCACCCACTCCACCCTCCCCGCCACGGGCTGGGAGGCCGTCTCCCGGGCCCGTTCCCCCCAACGCCCCCGGGCGGACGCCTACTTGGACGCGTACTTCACCCATCGCGCCACCATCAGCGGCGACCGGGTGGGCGGCGGCACGGACCCCGGTATGACCTGCGGTTTCGGTGAGCGGGACGGCCGGACGATCGCCTACGCCGCCCAGCGCGGCACCCCTACCCGCCCGGCGGGCTACCGTACGGCCACCCGTCTGATCCGGCTGGCCGACCGTCTGGGCATCCCGGTCCTCACCCTGGTGGACACCCCGGGCGCGGCGAACGACGCGGAGGCCGAACACCAGGCGGTGGGCGCGGCCATCGCCGACCTCTTCACCACGGTCGCCACCGCCCGTACCCCCCTCACCACCCTCCTCATCGGCGAGGGCGGCTCGGGCGGCGCCCTGGCCCTGGCGTCCCCCGAGAACACCTGGGCCACCCCGGACAGCTACTTCTCGGTGATCGCCCCGGAGCTGGCGGCCGCCATCCTCAAGCGCCCGGGCAGCGAGATCCAGGCCACCGCCGACCAGCTCCGCCCACGCCCCCAGGACCTGCTGGAGCTGGGAGTGGTACGGGGCATCACCCGTCCTTCCACCGACGCGTGACCCCTCGTCACAGACCCCCGTCCCAGAACCACAGCCGGCAGAACCACCCGTCCGGCCGCACCCCACCCGGCGCATCCCAACAGGCGGCCCACGCGTACCGCGCGCACGATGCGAAGGAAACACGAATCCGCAACCCGGCGGTTCGTGCGGCCGTGTGCTCGGGAGGATGCGTCGCGATGACCACCACCATGTCCGCCAGTCTGGAGCAGTTGCGCCGTTGTCACTTCGCCGTCGATCTGGGGGCGGCGCGGACACGGGTCTTCGTGAAGGGCGCGGGGCTGGTGGTGGATCAGCCGAGCGTGGCGGCCGTCAACACCCGGACGGGGGCGCTGATCGCCGTCGGGGAGTTCGCGGAGAAGATGACCGGGCGGACGCCCGACTACATCCGCGTCGTCCGGCCCGTCTGCGGCGGCACGGTCGTCGACATCGAGATGGCCCAGCGGATGCTGCGCCACCTGCTCGGCGACAAGGTCCGCCGCACCCTGCGCCGCAAGCCCGTGCTGCGGGCCGCCGTCTGCACCCCGCACGACGCCGACCCCCTCGCCCAGCGCGCCACCATCGAGACCCTGGTCGGCCTCGGCGCCCGCCGCGTCGAACTCGTCGACACCCTGATCGCCGCGGCCGTCGGCTGCGGTCTGCCCGTGGAGCAGCCCGAAGCCACGATGATCATGATGTGCGGGGCGGCGGCCACCCAGCTCGCCGTGCTCTCCCTCGGCTCGGTCGTCAACGCCGTCCGTGTCCCCGTCGGCGGCGAGGCCATCGACCACGCGATCGTGCAGCACCTACGCCTCCGCCATGAACTGACCCTGCCCAGCCAGTCCGTACGCCCTCTCACGCTCGCCCTCTCCGGCAACGGACTCACCCCGCACGGCCCGGCCGCGACGGAGATCCACGGCCTGGACGTGGCGACCGGTCTGGCCCGCTCGGTCCTGGTCGACACCGCCGCCGTACGCGACGCCATCCAGACCCCGCTCACCGCCGTCGTCGACGGCATCGGCAAGGTGCTGCGCGACTGCCCGCCCGATCTGGTGGCCGACCTCGCCGACCGGGGCATCATGATGGTCGGCGGCAGCGCCCTGCTCCCCGGCTTCGACCAGATGCTCCGGCACGCCACCAACATGCCCGTCCACATCGCCGAACGCCCCGACGTCTGCGCCGCCCTCGGCGTCGGCGCGATGCTGGAGGGCCGCGTCACCCCGATCAGCCTCGACCCGGTGACCGACTGACCGCTGACCCGGGGCCGGCATCCCGGGGCGCGAGGGGCGGGCCGGCCGTGCTCCGGTCGGCCCGCGCCTCGCTCCTGTGAGCCCCCGACGCCTCACCGAACAACCGTGCGTTCATTTCCGTACAACTCCGGTGACGCTAAGGTGATGTGGATGACCGCGGCCACGGAGGTGGAGCTCGGATGGCAGGGCCCGTGACCCGGATCGGTATCACCGGACACCGCAAAATCCCCGACGCCGCCCTCTCGACCGTACGCGCCGGGATCAGGGCCGAGTTACGGGGCATCGCCTCCGCCCGCGTCCTGAGCAGCCTCGCCGCCGGGGCCGACCAGTTGTTCGCCGAGATCGCCCTGGAGTACAGCATCCCGCTCGTCGCGGTGATCCCCGGCATGGACTACGAGGCCCACCTCGGCGACGACCGCGTCAAGGCCGCCTACCGCAGACTCCTCAAATGCAGCGCCGAGCGCGTGGAACTCCCCTACGAACACACCCACGACGAGGCCTACTACGCCGCCGGCCGCTACATAGTCGACAACACCGACCGCCTCCTGGCCGTCTGGGACGGCGCCCCGGCCCGAGGCCTGGGCGGCACAGGAGACATAGTCGACTACGCCAGACACACAGGCGTCCCGGTAACAGTCCTCTGGAGCCCAGGAGTACGCCGAACATGAGCCAGCGCGCAAGCTGCGAGCGGCTGTTGCCGTAGCTGCAGGCGGCCGTGGCAGTCGCTGTTGCTGGGGGCGGCCGTGGCAGTCGCTGTTGCGGTTGCCGCTGCTGCGGGCAACCGCGCCACGGGGCGCCTACCCACCCCGCTTGCTGCATCTGCGGGCAGTCGTGCCGCTGGGGCGGCACGGGTGGGCGAGACGGCACCCTGCTCGCGCCGGTAAGCGAAACCCCGCCCCACCCCAGCCTCCACCCACGTGACACCCACTCACGACCCGAACCGAACCAGCCAGTCCGTATGCTGCGGCGACACCAACCTCTCCGCCTCCGCCACCGCATCCGCCCACCCCTCCTCCGTCACAGTCGTACTCATCGCGACCCGATGAGTCTCCAAATCCTGCTCGACCAGTTTGTGCGCATACGTCAACGGCCGATGCCGCCGCACCTCCTGCCAAGCAACCCCGGCGGCGGCAGCCGCACTCAGCACCCCGGTCGGGTCCCACGTGCTCCCGATCGCCCCCACCGCCCGCAACACAGCGGTGACCAGGGCCAACGAGGTCAGCAACGTCGTCACCCCCGACCACCGCACGGACGCCTGATGCGCCTGCCCGGCCTTGTTCCCGTACCAGGCCAACTGCTCCACCACCCGATCACGGATATAGATGTCCCGGCGAGCGGCGAACCGTTTGGCCCGCACCACCCGCATCCGCTCGGTGATCTGCCCGAGCCCCAGCTCGGCCGGGCTCTCCCGAGGGTCCTCCCACCCCACCTTCCGCAATTCGCTCAGCCGTTCCTCCAACCGCTCCGCGAACAACGCGTCGGGATGGGCGAGTCGGGAGTGGAACGGCCCCCCGTGCACCATGTACTGCCAGGCCAGCGACTTGATGACCTCGGCGGCGGCCCGGTGCGCCTGCCAGTGCGCGCGGGCACGACGCCGCCCGGCGAAGAGCCCGATCCCGATCGTCGCGGCGTACAGCACGGCGGCGACGGCCGACGGAATACGGCTGCCCACCCGCTCGGCCAGCGAAGCGGTGCCGGTGGCGAGGAGCAGCACGAGCAGTTGGGCGCGGACGATACGGAAGGACTCACCCTGGTGGACCAGCGCCAGCCGATCGCACACACGGAACAACGGGGGTAGATCGCGGTCACTCACCGTGGTGCTCGGGCCGGGCATCGCAGCCATGCAGGACCTCGCGCAGGTGGAATGGAATGGACGGCCGAGTCATGCTCTCGTCAAACCTGAAATGGCACCACCCCACAGGCTTCGCCCCACCTCGCTTGCGACGGACGTTCCCGGACGCTCGACCGGTCGGACGTTCCCGGACACCTTGACCGGTCGGCCGAGTTCGACTCGACCGTCTGAGGGCCCCGGCCACCACGGCGTCAGCGACACCCCAACCTCCTTGTTGATCAAGGAAGTTGGGGCCTCGTCATATCTCGCGGCGACTCTCCCCGCGCGTACACTGCCGGAAGTGACCGACTCCCACGACCAGCGGTCGATCCTGATCTCCGAGGAAACGTTGGACCGCGTCGCCCATCGACTCGCGGAACATGCCTCGGCCAAAGGACTGGAATCCGTCGCCGTAATTCCGCACGGCGCGGAACCCCTCCCTTTCGGCCCGGCCCGACTACGGCACATCTGCGCGGAACTCACCGCCTCACGCGAGGTGGCCGGCCTCCACACCCCCAACAACAGCGCCGGCCGACAGCGGACGGCCCTACATGGCTGAGGGCACCGAGCCCCCCGCGGTCAGGGAGCCCTGGAACCATGACGGCCCTGCAGCCGCGCCCTACAGGGGCGCACGGCGAGACGCTTTCCGGCTCCGCCGCTTGGGCGCGACCAGCCCCCACCCACCCGCAGCGAACGAACCACCCCTCGCGGCACTCACATCGGCACTCACATCGACGCGCCCCGGCGGCATCCTGATGGCGCACGCCTCCCTGAGCGGCACCGGCCTCGCCCCCCAAACCGTGCGCGACGCCCTCCTGGCCGCCCTCGGCCCCGACGGCACCCTCATCGTCCCGGCCTTCACCCCGGAAAACTCCGACACCTCGCGCGAGTACGCCCGCGCGACCAAGGGCATGAGCGAGCAGGAAAAGACCGCGTTCCGCGCCTCGATGCCACCGTTCGACCCGGACACCTCCCCGTGCCCGACGATGGGCGCCCTCGCCGAGTGCGTACGGACCACCCCGGGCGCGGTCCGCAGCCTGCACCCGCAGACGTCGTTCGCCGGATTGGGCCCGAGGGCCGCCGAGTTGCTCGCCGACCACGACCCGTACTGCCACCTCGGCGAGCGCTCCCCACTGGCCGCGCTGTACGCCGCGGACGCCCAGATCCTGCTGCTGAGGGTGGGGTTCGAGGTGTGCACGGCATTCCATCTGGCCGAGTACCGGCTGCCGGGGCCACCGCCGGTCCGGACGTACCGCTGTGTGGTGAAGGCGCCGGGCAACTGGATCGAGTACAAGGATCTCGACCTGTACGACGGGGACTTCGGCGAGATCGGGGCCCGGCTTCCGCCTGCTCTTGTCACCGAGCGGGAAGTGGCGGGAAAGGCCGCGAAGCTCCTCGGGATGCGGGACGCCGTCGACGCGGCCCGCGAGGTGATGTCCGGATATCGCGGGTCAATGGCGTGATTCTCCGCCCGCGACCTCGGCCAGGCTGCCCGATACCCTGCCCCTCCCGCCGGACCGCACAACCGAACCGGGGGACGGCAGTTGTGGTCACAGCACGCGAAAACGGCACTCTCCACACGTCTTGACTTCACCACTCCTCCACGCCAGATTCGAGACTCCGCACCGCATCCGGGACACGGCCCCTGCCGCCACCGGGGAACAGCACGGCCTCCCACCCCTTGACCAGGCTGGAGCGACCGCATGCCCAAGAGCGCGGACCCTGTCAGACGCACGACCCCGCGTACGCCCAGCCGTACGCCCCAACTCACGACCGGCCCCACGACCGGACACACAACCGGACCCACGCCCAGCCGTACGACCGACCCGGCCGAACCCTCCCGCCGCAAGGTGCTCGGCACCGCCACGGGCGCGGGTGCCGTGATCGCGACCGGCGGACTCTCCGCGACGGCGACGGCAGCGGCGACGGCAACCGCCTCGGCGGCGGAGCCGGAATCGGCGGCCCCGCCCCTCCTCGGCACCTACGACGTCGTCGTCATCGGCTCCGGCGCGGCCGGTATGACCGCCGCGCTCACGGCCGCGCGGCAGGGGCTGTCCTGCGTGGTCGTGGAGAAGGCCCCGACCTTCGGGGGATCGGCGGCGCGCTCCGGGGCCGGGATCTGGCTGCCGAACAACAGCGTCATCAAGGCGGCCGGGGTGCCGGACACCCCGGCGAAGGCGGCGCGGTACCTCGCGGCGGTGGTCGGCCCCGACGTCCCCGCCGACCGCCAGAAGGCATTCCTGGACCACGGCCCCGCCATGCTGGACTTCGTCATGGCCAACAGCCCGCTGCGGTTCCGCTGGATGGAGGGCTACAGCGACTACTACCCCGAGCTGCCCGGCGGCCTCCCGAACGGCCGCTCCATCGAGCCGGACCAGCTCGACGGGAACGTCCTGGGCGCCGAGCTGGCCCACCTCAATCCCCCCTATATGGCCGTCCCCGCCGGCATGGTCGTCTTCAGCGCCGACTACAAGTGGCTCGCCCTGACCGCCGTGAGCGCCAAGGGTCTCGCCGTGGCCACGGAGTGCCTGGCACGCGGGACGACGGCCGCCCTGCTCGGCCAGAAGCCGCTGACCATGGGCCAGTCCCTGGCGGCGGGCCTGCGCGCCGGACTCCTCACCGCCGGCGTCCCCGTATGGCTCAACACCCCGCTGACGGAGCTGTACGTGGAGGGCGGGACGGTCACCGGTGCCCTCGTCACCCGTGACGGCGCCCCCGGTCTCGTACGGGCCCGACGCGGCGTGATCGTCGGCTCCGGCGGCTTCGAGCACAACGCCGCCATGCGCGCCCAGTACCAGGAGCAGCCCGTCGGCACGGAGTGGACGGTCGGCGCCAAGGAGAACACCGGCGACGGCATCCGGGCCGGTCAACAGGTGGGCGCGGCAACGGACTTGATGGACGACGCCTGGTGGGGCCCGGCGATCTCCACCCCGGGAGAGGCCTGGTTCTGTCTCGCCGAACGCACCCTCCCCGGCGGCCTGCTGGTCAACGCGGCGGGCGCGCGCTTCGTCAACGAGGCGGGACCGTACAGCGATGTGGTCCACACGATGTACGAGCAGGACACCGCGTCCACGTCCCATATCCCGGCCTGGCTGATCGTCGACCAGAACTACCGCAACCGGTATCTCTTCAAGGACATCGCGCCGACGTTCCCGTTCCCGGACGAGTGGTACGAGGCCGGGGCCGTCCACAAGGAGTGGACGATCGACGCCCTGGCGACCGCGATCGGCGTCCCGGCCGCCGCGCTCCGCTCCACCGTCGACCGCTTCAACTCCCTCGCGCGGGCGGGCGAGGACACCGATTTCGGCCGCGGCGACAGCGTGTACGACCACTACTACACGGACCCCGGCGTCCAGCCCAACTCCTGTCTGGCCCCGCTCTGGCTCCCGCCGTACTACGCCCTGCGCATCGTGCCCGGCGACCTCGGCACCAAGGGCGGCCTGGTCACCGACGCCCACGCCCGCGTCCTGCGCCCCGACGGCACGGTCGTCCCCGGCCTCTACGCGGCGGGCAACGCCAGCGCGGCGGTCATGGGCCGCAGCTACGCCGGCGCCGGCTCGACGATCGGCCCCGCGATGACCTTCGGCTATGTGGCGGCACTGCACATCGCGGGCAAGCTCTGAGGCAGTCGGGCCGACGACACCCCCTCTACACCAACCGCAGGTCGATCCAGGTAGCGGTGTCGCCGTCCAGCCGGTACCGCTCGATCTCCTCGAACCCGTGCTTCAGCGCGAACCGCAGCCCGTCCTCGTTCGACTCCAGTACGCAGGTCTCGACGACCCGCGCCCCGAGCTCCCGTGCCCGCCCCAGCGCCCGCCCGTAGAGCCGCTCGCCGAGCCCCCGCCTCCGGTGCTCGGCGAGCACCCGCACGATCACCGTGGCCGTGTCCGTGTCCCCCTCCGGCGGGCGGACCGTGGAGTTGCCGACGAGGACGCCGTCGACGTACGCGAGCTCCAGATGGTGGCGCCCCGCCCGCTCACGGACGTCTTCGACGCCGAGCCGATGCGCCGGAACGATCGTGTTGTGCACGAACCGCCAGAGCTCCAACTCCCCGTCCCCGGAGGCCTCGTCCACACGCCTGTAGTCAACATCGATCACGCCCCCAGAGTAAGCCCGCCCCCTCACCCGCCGATGCACACGTGTCGCGACACCCCTGCCCTCCGGGAACCTGGCGATCATGCCGCCTGACCCCCGTCGCACCACCGGGTCACAGGACAGGGCCCCGCGGGGTGCACACCCGGCGGGGCCCTTCCTCGATCTTCGGACCCACGAAAGCGCAGGTCACATCGTTTCTCCCCGCGTAGCGCGGAGTGGGGCGGGTGGGACTCGAACCCACGGCCGACGGATTATGAGTCCGCTGCTCTAACCGGCTGAGCTACCGCCCCGTACGGCGTGTCGCGCACATTTGTGCGCGCCGTCTGCCGCAGCATAGCCGCTCATACGATCTCCTGCTTCGGATGGTCGGCCTTCGCATGCGCTTCTTGACCTTGAGGACTTCGAAGCGCCTCCGGCGGTTCCCCCGGGACATGAAAAAGGACCCCGAAGGGTCCTCGTTCAGGCTGCTCCCCCGACTGGACTCGAACCAGTAACCTGCCGGTTAACAGCCGGCTGCTCTGCCAATTGAGCTACGGAGGACCGAGCTCCCCCGACTGGACTCGAACCAGTAACCTGCCGGTTAACAGCCGGCTGCTCTGCCAATTGAGCTACGGAGGAATGCCTCGTTGCATCGAACGTACCTACCTGGGCAGTCGCCAGGAGGCGTGCGCTCGCTGCGACACATACATTAGCGCAAGCCGGGGGGTGCTCCGCCAATCGGTATCCCCCACGCCCGAGGCCCGCCCGAGGCCTGCGGCGGGCGACGCCAGAGACCGACGCAGACGCAAGGAAGGGTGGCCGCCCATGCGCTATCGACTCACGTTCTTCGCCGGACTGGCCCTGGGTTACGTCCTGGGGACCCGGGCCGGGCGGGAGCGCTACGAACAGTTGAAGAAGTCCGCCCGGCAGGTCGCCCAGAACCCCGCCGTGCGCAACACCGCCGAGTCCGCCGCGCTGCAGGGCCGCGAGTTCGCCGGCCGGGCGTACCACGTGGTGAGCTCGAAGGTCGGGGACAAGGTGCCGGACTCGGTCGCCGAGCGGGTCCGTTCGCTGCGTGAGCGCAACGCGAACGGCCGCGCCGGGGATGAGTGGGGGACCAGCGATTCATAGGCCCCGGGCCATGGCCGCGGGGGACTCGCGCGGCCATTCCACCCCTTCCCGTACGGCAGAATTTCTGCCATGGGGATAGTCGCCGGGCTGGATAGTTCGCCCGATTTTACGCGCATTGTCGTCTGTGACTCGGACACAGGGGCCGTGCTCAGGCAGGGGTATGCCCCGCACCCGCTGGAGTCGGCGGACGGCGGGCGCCCCTCCGACGTCGACCCTCAGGCGTGGCTGCTGTCCCTGGGCGAGGCGGCCGGCGGCGGGCTGCTCGAAGGCGTACAGGCCATCGGCGTCTCCTCCCAGCAGAACGGGCTCGTCGCGCTGGACGCGCAGGGCAACACCGTGCGGCCGGCGATGGTCGGCGGCGACAAGCGGGCGCAGGTCGCGGCGGCCGACCTCATCGACGCGCTCGGCGGGCGGGGCGCCTGGGCACAGGCCGTGGGGTGTGTGCCCGGTGCCGCGCAGCCGGTGACCAAGCTGCGCTGGATGAGCCGTACGGAACCGGATGCCGCGATGCGGACGGCCGTGCTCATGCAGGCCCACGACTGGCTGGTCTGGCAGTTGCTGGGGCGGCCTGTGCGCCGTACGACCGACCGTGGTGGGGCCTCGGGGACCGGGTACTGGAATGCGGCGACCGGGGCGTACCGGACCGATCTCGTCGAGATGGCGCTCGGGCATCAGGTGATGCTGCCCGAGGTGCTGGGGCCCTCGGACGCCGCGGGTACGACGCCGGAGGGGCTCCTCATCTCCGCCGGCACCGGGGAGACCATGGCCGCCGCGTTCGGGCTGGGCATCGGGCTCGGGGACGCGGTGGTGTCGCTGGGGGCCTCCGGGTCCGTGATGGCCGTCCACAACGAGGCGCTCGTCGACTCCACCGGGATGATCACGTCGCTGGCCGATGCGACGGGGATGCATCTGCCGGTCGTCACCACCTTGAACGCGGTGCGGACACTGCGGGGGGCCGCCGAGTTGTTGGGCGTTGCCGATCTCGACGGGCTGTCCGAGCTGGCGCTGAAGTCGACTCCCGGGTCGCACGGGCTGGTGATGCTGCCGTATCTGGAGGGGGAGCGGACGCCCAATCTGCCGCATACCGCGGGGACGCTGGCGGGGCTTCGGCGGGAGTCGATGAGGCCGGAGCATCTCGCCCGCGCGGCCTTCGAGGGGATGTTGTGCGGGCTTGCCGACGCGCTGGATGTGCTGCGGGGGCGGGGAGTCGATGTGCGGCGGATCTTCTTGTTGGGGGCTGCCGCGGAGTTGGCCGCTGTTCAGGCTGCGGCGCCCGCGTTGTTCGGGGTGCAGGTCGTTGTGCCTCAGGCCGCGGATTACGCGGCCGTGGGGGCTGCGCGGCAGGCCGCCTGGGCTCTTGGGGTTACTCAGGGGACGCTTGATCCTCGGATGCCGCCTGCCTGGCCGGGGGCGGCGGGGCAGGTGTTGGAGCCGGGGGATGAGTTGGCTGTGGGGCAGGCGGTTCGGCAGCAGTATGTGGCTGTGCGGGAGCAGACCCATCCTGGGGCGTTTCGGGGGTAGGCGCGCCTTCTCGTCTGCGGGGCTGGGTTTGTTGGCGGGTGCGGGTCGTTTGTGGCTGGTCGCGCCCACGCGGCGGAGCCGCACATGTCACAGCCCCGCGCCCCTTGTTGTTCGGGGCTGCGCCCCTCACAACCCCCTCCCCAGCCCTCCTGGCTTAATTCAGTTGAGGTAACGCGGGTGGAGTGTTCGACGATGGGGGCGGTGCATCTCTCATCACTCGTCGTCGACACCTAGAGAGCTCGCGTGCTCATACGTCTTTTGCGAAGTCATCTTCATCCGTACAGGAAACCCATCGGCCTGCTGGTGCTGCTGCAGTTCGTGCAGACCTGCGCCACGTTGTACCTGCCCACGCTGAACGCGGACATCATCGACCAGGGGGTGGTCGAGGGGGACACGGGTTACATCCTGAGCTTCGGGGCGCTGATGATCGGTGTCTCGTTGGTTCAGGTCGTCTGCAATATCGGGGCCGTGTACTACGGCGCCCGCACCGCGAGTGCCGTCGGGCGGGACATCCGGGCGGCCGTGTTCGACCGGGTGCAGTCGTTCTCGGCGCGTGAGGTCGGTCACTTCGGGGCGCCGTCGCTGATCACGCGGACGACGAACGATGTGATGCAGGTCCAGATGCTGGTGCTGATGACGTTCACCCTGGTGGTGTCGGCGCCGATCATGTGTGTGGGCGGCATCGTGCTGGCGCTCGGGCTGGACGTTCCGTTGTCGGCGGTGCTGCTGGCCGTCGTACCGGTGCTCGGGATCTCGGTCAGTCTGATCGTGCGCCGGTTGCGCCCCCTGTTCCGCAGCATGCAGGAGCGGCTGGACACCGTGAACCGGGTGCTGCGTGAGCAGATCACCGGTAACCGGGTCATCCGGGCGTTCGTACGGGACGAGTACGAGAAGGACCGCTTCCGGAAGGCGAACACCGATCTCACCGAGGTGTCCCTGGGGACCGGGCGGATGCTGGCGCTGATGTTCCCGATCGTGATGACGGTGGTCAACTTCTCGTCGGTCGCGGTGGTGTGGTTCGGAGCGCATCGGATCGACAGCGGGGGCATGGAGATCGGGGCGCTGACCGCGTTCCTGGCCTATCTCATGCAGATCGTGATGGCCGTGATGATGGCCACCTTCATGTTCATGATGATTCCGCGCGCCGAAGTGTGCGCCGAGCGCATCCAGGAGGTGCTGGACACCGAGACGAGTGTCGAGCCGCCTCTCGCGCCGGTGCGGGAGTTGCGGCGGCATGGGTTCCTGGAGATCCGGGGGGCGGGCTTCCGCTATCCGGGGGCCGAGGAGCCGGTGCTGAAGTCGATCGAGGTGGTGGCGCGGCCGGGTGAGACGACCGCAGTGATCGGGTCCACGGGCAGCGGCAAGTCGACGCTGCTCGGGCTGGTGCCCCGGCTGTTCGACGTCACCGAGGGCGAGGTCCTGGTCGACGGGGTGGATGTGCGGACGCTTGATCCGCAGTTGTTGGCCAGGACCGTGAGTCTCGTGCCGCAGAAGCCGTATCTCTTTTCCGGGACCGTGGCTACCAATCTGCGGTACGGGAATCCCGACGCCGGCGACGAGGAGTTGTGGCACGCGCTGGAGGTGGCGCAGGCCAAGGAGTTCGTCGAGGGGCTGGAGGGCGGGCTGGACGCGCCGATCGCCCAGGGCGGGACCAATGTGTCGGGCGGGCAGCGGCAGCGGCTGTCGATCGCGCGGACGCTGGTGCAGCGGCCGGAGATCTATCTGTTCGACGACTCGTTCTCCGCGCTCGACTATGCGACCGATGCCGCGCTGAGGGCGGCGCTGGCGCGGGAGACCTCCGAGGCGACCGTCGTGATCGTGGCCCAGCGGGTGGCGACCATCCGGGACGCCGACCGGATCGTCGTCCTCGACGAGGGGCGGGTCGTCGGTACCGGACGTCATCACGAGCTGATGGCGGACAACGAGACGTACCGGGAGATCGTGCTCTCCCAGCTCACGGAAGCGGAGGCAGCCTGATGGCCGGGCCGTTGGCACGGATGGCGGGGGCGGGGGCTCCCGATCAGCACTCCATGGACTTCAAGGGGTCCGGGAAGCGGCTGCTGGGGCAGTTCCGGCCGGAGCGGTTCACCATGTACGCGATGCTCGCGTGCGGTGTCATCAGCGTTGGGCTGTCGGTGCTGGGGCCGTGGATTCTCGGCAGGGCGACCGACCTGGTGTTCGCCGGGGTCGTCGGGCGGGAGATGCCGGCCGGGCAGTCCAAGGCCGAGGTGCTCGAAGGGCTGCGGGAGCGTGGGGACGGCGGGATCGCCGACATGCTCTCCGGCACCGACTTCACCCCCGGCGAGGGCATCGATTTCGGGGCCGTAGGCCGCGTTCTTCTGGTTGCCCTCGGCATCTTCCTGATCGCCGGGCTGCTGATGGCGGCGGCCACCCGGCTGTCCAACCGCGCCATCAACCGGACCATGTACCGGCTGCGCGAGGACCTTCAGGCGAAGCTGTCGCGGCTGCCGCTGTCGTACTTCGACAAGCGGCAGCGGGGAGAGGTCCTCAGCCGGGCCACCAACGACATCGACAACATCGGGCAGACCCTCCAGCAGTCGATGGGGCAGCTCATCAACTCGCTGCTCACCATCATCGGTGTGCTGGTGATGATGTTCTGGGTGTCGCCGCTGCTGGCGCTGGTCGCGCTGGTGACCGTGCCGTTGTCCTTCGTCATCGCCACCCGCGTCGGCAAGCGGTCGCAGCCGCACTTCGTCGCGCAGTGGCGGACCACGGGCAAGCTCAACGCCCATATCGAGGAGATGTACACCGGGCACACCCTGGTGAAGGTGTTCGGGCGGCAGGAGGAGTCGGCGGAGCGGTTCGCCGAGGAGAACGAGCGGCTGTACGAGGCCGGGTTCAAGGCCCAGTTCAACAGCGGGATCATGCAGCCGCTGATGTTCTTCGTGTCGAACATCAACTATGTGCTGGTGGCCGTGGTCGGCGGGCTGCGGGTGGCGTCCGGGGCGCTGTCCATCGGTGATGTGCAGGCCTTCATCCAGTACTCCCGGCAGTTCTCGATGCCGCTGACGCAGGTGGCGTCGATGGCGAACCTGGTGCAGTCGGGGGTTGCCTCGGCCGAGCGGATCTTCGAGGTGCTGGACGCCGAGGAGCAGGAGGCCGACCCCGTGCCCGGCGTGCGGCCGGAGGAACTGCGCGGGCGGGTGGCGCTGGAGGGCGTGTCCTTCCGGTACGACCCCGAGAAGCCGCTGATCGAGGATCTGTCGCTGGTGGTGGAGCCCGGCCACACGGTCGCGATCGTCGGGCCGACGGGCGCCGGGAAGACCACGCTGGTGAACCTGCTGATGCGGTTCTACGACGTGTCGTCCGGGCGGATCACCCTCGACGGGGTCGACATCGGCCGGATGTCCCGCGACGAACTGCGGGCCGGGATAGGGATGGTGCTCCAGGACACCTGGCTGTTCGGGGGCACGATCGCCGAGAACATCGCGTACGGGGCGTCCCGGAAGGTCACCCGGGGCGAGATCGAGGAAGCCGCGCGGGCCGCGCACGCCGACCGGTTCATCCGTACGCTGCCCGACGGGTACGACACGGTGATCGACGACGAGGGGGCCGGGGTCAGCGCGGGCGAGAAGCAGCTCATCACCATCGCCCGGGCGTTCCTGTCCGACCCGGTGATCCTGGTGCTGGACGAGGCGACGAGTTCCGTCGACACCCGTACCGAGGTGCTGATCCAGAAGGCGATGGCCAAGCTGGCGCACGGGCGGACCTCGTTCGTGATCGCGCACCGGCTGTCGACCATCCGGGACGCGGACACCATCCTCGTCATGGAGAACGGGTCGATCGTCGAACAGGGCGCGCACGAGGAGCTGTTGGCGTCCGACGGGGCCTACGCCCGGCTCTACAAGGCCCAGTTCGCGCAGGCGGTGGCCGAGGTGGACTGAGGCCGGGTGGGCGGGCCGCGAGGGCTGTCCGTGCCCGGGTGCGGGTAACGGACACGGACAGCCCTCGGTCACCCTCGGTCAGTACGTCATCGGTGGCGTGCGAAGCAGCGCGTCATCGGTGGCGTGCGAAGCCCGGCGAGGTGGGCCGTGGCTCCGGCAGGGCGTCGGTCCGGCCGGTCGGGCCGGTGAGTACGGAGCCCAGCCAGCCGAGCAGGAAGCCGACCGGGATCGAGACGAGCCCGGGGTTGCGCAGGGGGAACACCGCGAAGTCCAGGTCGGGCAGCAGGGCGTTCGCGCTGCCGGAGACCTGGGGCGACAGGCACATCAGCGCCATGGACGCCGCCAGACCGCCGTAGACGCTCCAGGTCGCGCCCCGGGTGGTGAAGCCCTTCCAGAACATGCTGTAGAGCAGGGCCGGGACGATCGCCGAGGCGGCCACGGCGAAGGCCAGGCCGATGAGGAAGGAGACGTTCAACTTCTGTGCGAACACGGCCAGCAGGGTCGCGGCCGTGCCGACCCCCACGGCCGCCATGCGCGCGACGAACAGTTCGCGCTTGCCCGTCGCGGTGCCCCGGGTGAGGAACGCGCCGTAGATGTCGTGCGCCAGCGAGGTCGCGGCGGCGAGGGTGACACCGGCGACGACGGCCAGGACGGTGGTGAAGGCCAGGCAGGCGACCAGGGTGAGCAGCAAGGAGCCGCCGATCCTCGCTCCGAGGAGGAGGACGGCCGTGTTGCCGGAGGGGTTGTCCGCCGCGATCACGTCCGTACCGACGACCGCCGCGGCGCCGAAGCCGAGGATCAGGGCGGCCACGTAGAACACGCAGGTCAGCAGGGCCGCGTACTGGACGGATGTGCGGGCGCCGACCGGCGTGGACACGGTACTGAGCCGCATCAGCAGATGCGGGAGCCCGGCGGCTCCGATCAGCAGGGCCAGTTGCTCGCTGAGCGCGTCGAGCCCGGTGGGGCCGCCGTTGCCGAAGCGGATGCCGGGGGCCAGGAAGTCGTCGCCGTGGCCGCTGCGTTCGGCGGCGGCGCTCAGCAGGGCGCCCGGGTCGAAGTCGAACCTGGCCAGGACCAGTACGGCCAGGGTGATGCCGCCGCCGATCAGTACGACCGCCTTGACGGTCTGGACGAGGGTGGCCGCCCGCATACCGCCGAGGACGATGTAGAGGATCATGAGCGCGCCGAGGCCGACGGAGACGGACTGCTCCATGCCCTCGCCGGCCGAGCCCAGGATGCCCACGGTGAGCGCGCTGGCGCCGACCAGCTGGGCGATCAGATAGAGCAGGCAGACCGTGAGGGTGGCGATGCCCGCCGCGAGGTGCACGGGCCGGGAGGCCAGTCGGCGGGCGAGGCGGTCGCCGATGGTGAACTCGCTCATGCTGTGGTAGCGCTCGGCCACCAGCAGCAGGATGACGATCCAGGAGACGGCCGGGCCGAGGACCGAGAGCGTGCCGTCGTACCCGGTGAGCGCGATCAGGCCGGGGCTGCCCAGCAGGGCCGCCGCGGACATGACGTCCCCGAAGAGGGCGATGCCGTTGTGGCCGGGCTTGAGGAGGCCGTCGCTGACGTAGAACTCGGTGACCGTCCCCCGCTGCGGGCTCGCCCACATCACGAGGAACAGGGCGCAGACGAGGAAGACGAAGAAGACCTGGAGATCGGCGGTGACGTAGTCCCTGGTCATGGGCGTGGCTCCGGCTGCTCCGGTCGTCCGGCCGGGGTTCCCAGGCTTTCGACGAGCGGGTCGATCGAGGTCACGCAGTGACGGGCGTACCACTGGACCCAGGCGGCGACGGCGACGAGATGCAGCAGGCCGAGGCAGAGGCCCACGTTCAGCGGGCCGGCCACCGACAGGGCCATGACGTCCCGGCCCGCCTCCGACAGGCCGCTGATCAGCAGATACAGGACGATGATGGGGGCGGCGACAAGGAGCGCGTGGCGGCGCGCTCTTCGTATCGTGCGCTGGACGCCCGCCGACTCCAGGGCGTCGGACAGGGTGGTGGCCGAGGCCCAGGGCAGTGAGCCGTCGCGGGGGTGGCGGTGGGCCAGGTCGGCGGCGATGCGCAGGGCCCAGGCCCGGCGTTCCCGGACGGTGGCCGCGGTCGTGCGGGAGCCCGCGCTCAGCGACTGCCCGTAGTGGATGCTGAGGTCGACCGGGCTCGGGTACGACCGTCGGCAGCGCTCGATCGCCTGGGCCAACTCCTGGTCGGAGTAAGGCTGTTCGTGGTGCAGAGGGCTCAGATAGAGGATCGCGGCCACGAGCGGGTCCTGCTGGGGCTGCCGGAGGGCCGTCGGCTGTGGTGGCCTCGGGGGACGTTTCTTCTGCGGATACATGAGTGGCTCTTCGTGTCGTCGGTTACGTCGCGTGCGTCGCTTCGCGGTACGGGCGACGCGCCGCACTGACCGCTGCTCCCCGTAGGGGCGCGGTGACGCATGGTCGCGTCATCGCGACATCACAGAGCCTTGGGTCCGTGTGGGCATAGCCCGTGTGCCGCCCTGTGGCACACGGACTTGCCGAATGGGAAAAGTGCAGGTCAAAGGGGGCGTGCGAAGGGGCCGACGCGCGGTCGGACATATGGCGGGTTCCGGGGAGATGCTGTGCGGTGTCCCCTCTTGCCGGTCGGGGTGCGCCGGTCCTGCCGGTCGGGGTGCGCCGGTCCTGCCGGTCGGGGTCCGCCGGTCCCGCCGGTCGGGGTGCGCCGGTCCCGCCGTTCGGGTCAGTCCAGGTAGCCCCTGAGTTGGTCGGCGAAGGCGTGGTCCCGGAGTTTGTTGAGGGTCTTGGACTCGATCTGGCGGATGCGTTCGCGGGTGACGCCGAAGATGCGGCCGATCTCCTCCAGGGTGCGGGGGCGGCCGTCGGCGAGGCCGTAGCGGAGCTGGACGACCTTGCGTTCGCGTTCGCCGAGGGTGGACAGGACCGCTTCGAGGTGCTCGCGCAGCAGCAGGAACGCCGCCGACTCGACCGGGCTCGCCGCGTCACCGTCCTCTATCAGGTCGCCGAGCGCCACATCGTCCTCCTCGCCGACCGGGGCGTGCAGCGAGACGGGTTCCTGGGCCAGGCGCAGGACCTCGCTCACCCGCTCGGGGAGCAGATCCAGATGGGCCGCCACCTCTTCCGGTGTGGGCTCGTAGCCGCGCTCCTGGAGCATGCGCCGCTGGACCCGGACGACCCGGTTGATCAACTCGACCACGTGGACGGGGACGCGGATGGTGCGGGCCTGGTCGGCGAGGGCCCGCGACATGGCCTGGCGAATCCACCAGGTGGCGTACGTGGAGAACTTGTAGCCACGGGCGTAGTCGAACTTCTCGACGGCCCGGATGAGCCCCAGGTTGCCCTCCTGGACGAGGTCGAGCATGGTCAGACCGCGGCCGACATAGCGCTTGGCCACGGAGACGACGAGGCGGAGGTTGGCCTCGATGAGACGGCGCTTGGCCATCCGGCCCATGACGACCAGCCGGTCCAGGTCCAGCGCCAACTCCCCGTTCAGACAAGGGGTGTTGAGCAGCTTCTCCTCGGCGAACAGGCCGGCCTCGACACGGCGGGCGAGTTCGACCTCCTCGGCGGCCGTGAGCAGGGGGATACGGCCGATCTCGCGGAGGTACTGGCGGAACAGGTCGGACGAGGGCCCGGCGGCCTCGGTGCGGCCGCGCGGCGCCTCCACGGGTTCGGGCGGCTCGGCCGCTTCCAGGGCCTCCACGGCGGCGGGCGGCTCGTCGGGGCCGGGCGGGGCGTCCGGGGCCGCCTCGGGGTGGTGCGCGGCGCGGCTCTGGGCGGGCACCGCGTGGATGACGTCGGACTCCGCGTGGATGACGTCCGACTCCGCGTCGGATTCCACACCGTCGGCCTTGCCGACGGCACTGGGGGCGGTACTGATGTCGTTCTGTATGAGGGTCTGGGTCTGCACGGGGGCGACCTCCAGGAATGTCGCTGCTGAGGCGTACGGCAGCGGTACGTCGGGGATGACGCGGGCGGCCTCGCCGCCGTCCATCCCGTACTCATCGGGCGGAACCGCGGGGATCTCTGACCCAGGGGGGAAGGGTCGGCCGCGCTCCGAGGACTCAGGCACCGCACCCCAGTGTGGAGTACGACACACAGCCGCCACGAGGGGCTTGCGGTGACTTTTTGCGTCCGGCCCGTGACCGGCCGGTGAGGCCCGGACGGAAACCCATGTGCCGGGGCCGGGGCGGATCTGGCACGATCCGCTGGTGTCCGCTTCTCTGTACGAAACACATGTGACCGTCCGCTGTGCCGACGCCGCCGAGTCGGAACGACTGTCGCGCTGGGCCGCCTCGGCCGACCTCAAGCTCACCCCTATCGAACTGGCCCGGGGGCGGATGCGTACGCAGCCCATGCTCACCCTCGCGGGTTCCCCGTCGTACGCCCATGAGGCGGCGCGGGCCCGGCAGGTGGCGGCACGGCTGCGGGAGGACGGCTTCGAGCCCGTACGGGTCAAGATCGAGTCGACGCCCTGGGCCCCGGAGGTGCCGGACGGGCCCTGCGGTGGCGGACAGTACTTCGAGCACCATGTGAAGCTGCTGCTGGACGCGGACACCGATCTCGACGCCCTGGCCTCCCTGGTGGTCCCCCACGGCGCGCATCTGTCCTGGAACGCGCGGCGGACGCGGGGCGGCGGACGGCATGAGCGGTTCGTGACGCAGCGGTGCCGTGGGGTGGACGCGGCGGGTGCCGGGCGGGCGCTGGAAGAGCTGCTGGCGGAGCTGCGCGGCTTCGAAGTGGTGGACGTGGAGCGGGAGTTCGTGCTCCACGACAGTGACGAGTCGGTGGACGACGGCTGGATCGAGGAAGGCGTCGAGACGGGCTTCGAGGACGGATTCAAGGACGGCTTCGAGGACGGCTTCAAGGACGGGGTACGGCGATGAGCGGGCGTTGGGGCGTCTACGGCTGGGAGAAAGAGGAACTGCCCAAGGAGCCGCTGGACGACGAGGTCCGGGCCGCGAAGCAGCTGCCGCGCACCCTGCGTCCCGTGCCGGGCGACGACGTGGTGCAGCGGCCGGTGTTCGATCCGGCGCTGAAGCAGTACCAGAACGCCTACCGGGCCACCGACCCCGCCTTCGCCGACCCGGTGCGCGGCGCGGCCTGGCGCACCGCCCGACGGCAGGCGCTGGATCTGGTCCTGTCCGCGATCGCCGGCTCCGTATGGGTGGACTCGCTGGTGCTGCGCGGCAGCGTGCTGATGTCGGCGTGGTTCCCCGAGACCGCCCGTGAGCCCGGTGACCTGGACTTCGTCGTCGTACCGCACTCCTGGAAGATCGACGACCCGAGGACGGCCGAGATGCTGGACGGGATCGCGACGGCCGCCGAGACGCTGGCGGCCGCGCGGGGCCCGGAGGTGGGGATCTCGGCGGCGGGGGCGGTCGTGGAGGACATCTGGACGTATGAGCGGGTACCGGGCCGCCGGATGGTGGTGCCGTGGTCGGCGCCCGGTCTGCCCGGTGGGCATGTCCAGCTGGACTTCGTGTTCAACGAGAGGCTGCCCGAGGAGCCGGAGCCGGTGGAGCTGCCGGGCGGGGCGATCGTGCGGGCGGCGACGCCGGCGCTCTCCCTCGCCTGGAAGCTGATGTGGATCATCAACGACATGTACGCGCAGGGCAAGGACCTCTACGACGCCGTCCTCCTCGCCGAGCGCCATCCCCTCCCCTACGAGCTGCTGCACGAGGTGTTCCGGCTGTCGGGCGAGTGGCCCTACCCGTACCGGGAGAAGGTCCTGCTGGAGGACGTGGTCGAGGGCGTCGGGTATGTCGAGTGGGACCACTTCGTCGTGGAGTACCCGCGGTTCGCCGACGACGAGCGGGAGTTCGCGGAGCGGCTGGTGCGGGCGGTGACGCCGACGTTCGAGAAGGGCCCGGAGGAGGGTTCGGGCGGAGGCTCAGAGGGCGTCGGCGCCGTGCGTCCGTAGGGCCTGGTCGTACTGCTGGAGGACCCACAGCTCGTTCTGTACGGCGGCGATCTGGGCGGGGTCGCCGTGGGCGGTGACGCGGGCGAAGGTGCTGTGGACGTCGTGCAGCCGTCGCTCGACCGCGCGACGACGGACCCGGACGAGGACCTCGCCCGCGTACACCTCGTCGACCGATCTGCGCATGATCGGCTCGACGGCCAGCTCGGTCACCATGGCGCGCACGGTGTCGTCCGGCGCGGCCTCACGGACCCGGATCAGATACTCCTGCGGGTCCTCGACGCCGTACTCGACCCCGCCCGCCTCGATGATCGTCTGGCGTACGGCGGCGTACTGGTCGGCGGTGAACTCGTCGACCCCGTACGCGTCGAACGCCGGGGCCACCAACTCGGGGCGCTGGAGGGCGAGTTTGAGCAGCTCGCGCTCGGTGGCGTAGACGGGGTTGCGCAGGGTGAGGGCCGGGCCGGAGGGACGGCGGGGCGTGGACGCGTACGGCTCGGCGGGGTGCTGGGCCGCCGGGGCCGGGCCCTTGCCGCCCCGGTCGCGGGCCCAGCGGGCCAGCTGGGCGACGCGCTTGACGACGAACTGGGTGTCGAGGATGCCGAGCAGGCCGGCGAGCTGGACGGCGACCTCGTGCTGGGCGCCGCTGTTCTTGATGCGGGCCACGATCGGCGCGGCCTCGTCCAGGGCGCCGGCACGGCCCGCCGGGGTCTCCAGGTCGTAGCGGGCGACGATCTGGCGCAGCGCGAACTCGAAGAGCGGGGTGCGGGGTTCGGCCAGCTCGGCGACCGCCTCGTCGCCCTTGGCGAGGCGCAGATCGCAGGGGTCCATACCGTCCGGGGCGATCGCGATATACGTCTCGGCGGCGAACTTCTGGTCGTCCTCGAAGGCGCGCAGGGCCGCCTTCTGCCCGGCGGCGTCACCGTCGAAGGTGAAGATCACCCGGGCCGAGCCGTTGTCCATCAGCAGTCGGCGGAGGATCTTGATGTGGTCGCCGCCGAAGGCCGTGCCGCAGGTCGCGATGGCCGTGGTCACCCCGGCGAGATGGCAGGCCATGACATCGGTATAGCCCTCGACGACCACGGCCCGGCTGGACTTGGCGATGTGCTGCTTGGCGAGGTCGATGCCGTACAGGACCTGGGACTTCTTGTAGATCGCCGTGTCGGGGGTGTTGAGGTACTTGGGCCCGGTGTCCGCCTCGTACAGCTTGCGGGCGCCGAAGCCGACGACATCCCCCGCGATGTCGCGGATCGGCCACATCAGCCGGCCCCGGAAGCGGTCGATCGGATTGCGGCGGCTCTCCTGCGACAGCCCGGACAGCAGCAGTTCCTTGTCGGTGAAGCCCTTGCCGCGCAGATAGCTGGTGAGGTGGTCCCAGCCCTGGGGGCTGTAGCCGACGCCGAAGTGGAGGGCGGCGGCCTGGTCGAAGCCGCGCTCGGCGAGGAAGATCCGGCCGGTCTCGGCCTCGGCGCTGGTGGCCAGCTGCTCCGCGTACCACTCGGCGGCGATCTTGTGCGCCTCGACCAGACGGATGCGCTCGCCGCGCTGGTGGGAGGGGTTGTAGCCGCCCTGCTCATAGCGCAGGGTGATACCGGCCTGGGCGGCCAGCCGCTCGACCGCCTCCGAGAAGGACAGGTGGTCGACCTTCATCACGAACGTGATGGTGTCGCCGCCCTCCTGGCAGCCGAAGCAGTGGAAGAGCCCCTTGCTCGGACTGACCTGGAAGGACGGCGACTTCTCGTCATGGAAGGGACAGAGCCCCTTCAGATTCCCCCCGCCCGCGCCGCGCAACTGGAGATACTCGGACACCACGGCGTCGATCGGAACCGCGTCCCGAACCGCCTTCACGTCCTCGTCGTTGATCCGTCCAGCCACGGGGAGATTCTACGGGGGGCCACTGACAGCTTTGGGGCGCGACCGAGGGGGCGCGGGGCTGTATCGATATGCGGCTCCGCCGCGTGGGCGCGACCAGCCCACGACGGCCCGCAGTCGCCCCACCACAGATCCCGGCAGACTCTTAGGCGACCAGGCTCTCCAACGAAACCTGAGGACTCGAAAGCGCCTCGACATCGACCTGCGCCCGAGCCCTGATCAGCTTCTGGATCGTCTCCGTGACGTCCCACACATTCACGTTCATCCCGGCCAGCACTCTCCCATCGCGTACCCAGAACGCGATGAACTCCCGCTTGCCGGCATCCCCCCGGATCACCACCTGGTCGTACGACCCGGGCGGCGCCCACCCCGAGTACTCCATGCCCATGTCGTACTGGTCGGAGAAGAAGTAGGGCACCCGGTCGTAGGTGATGTCCTTGTCGAGCATGGCGCGGGCGGCGGCGGGACCGCCGTTGAGGGCGTTGGCCCAGTGCTCGACCCGCAGCCGGGTGTCGAAGAGGACGTGCGGGAAGGACACGACATCGCCGGCGGCGTAGATGGAGGGGTCGGACGTACGGAGGCGGCCGTCCACCTTGACTCCGCCGCCCTCGGAGCGGTCGGCCAGCTCCAGCCCGGCGGCTTCGGCTAGCCCCGTGCGGGGCCTCGCCCCGATCGCCGCGAGGACGTCGTGCGCCGGGTGCTCCTCCCCCGTGTCGGTGCGGGCGGCGAGGACCATGCCGTCCTGGCCGACGATCTCGGTGAGCCTGGCGCCGAAGTGGAAGCGGACGCCGTGCTCGCGGTGGAGTTCGGCGAAGAGATTGCCCAGCTCGGGGCCGAGGACATTGTGCAGCGGGGTCGGCTCCGGTTCCACGACGGTGACCTCCGCGCCGTATTCGCGGGCCGCCGCCGCGACCTCCAGGCCGATCCAGCCGGCGCCCGCGATGACGAGGTGGCCGTTGTCCCGGCCGAGGGCGGTGAGGACGCCCTTGAGGCGTTCGGCGTGGGCGAGCCGCCGTAGGTGGTGGACACCGGCTAGGCCGGTGCCGGGGATGTCCAGCCGGCGGGGTTCGGCGCCGGTGGCGAGCAGCAGCTTGTCGTAGTGGACGAGGGTGCCGTCGTCGCCGAAGCGGACGGTCTTCGCCGTACGGTCGATCGCGTCGACGGTCTGGCCGAGGTGCAACTCGATGTCGTGGCGGGCGTACCAGGAGGGTTCGTGGACGAAGACGCTGTCGCGTTCCTCCTTGCCGAGCAGATAGCCCTTGGAGAGCGGGGGGCGCTCGTACGGGTGGTCGCGTTCGTCGCTGATCAGTATCACGCGGCCGGTGAAGCCCTCCGCTCGGAGCGTCTCGGCCGCCTTCGCGCCGGCGAGACCGCCTCCGACGATGACGAATGTGTGATCCGCGTCGACCACTTGATGCCTCCTACGGGGTGTCTGAGGGGTGTCCCCTCAGAAAACACAGCTGGTGCCGCCATCTTGGAGCGTCCCGCACAGAGCGTGATGCGGGAAGAGGTAGTGACCCGAACAGGCCACTCAGGGTCACGTTCGAGTCAGTCCGGCGTGCAGGGTGCGGGCGGAGGTGTCGGTGAGGGAGGCGATCTGGTCGACGATCACCCGCTTGCGGGCGCGGTCGTCCGGGGCCGCGTCGAACAGTGCGCGGAACTGGGGTTCGAGGCCCTCCGGGGCGCGGGCCGTGAGCGCCTCCGCGAGTTCGGCGACGACGATCCGCTGGTCGGCGCGGAGCCGTTCCTGCTCGGCGCGCTGCATGACATACCGGTCGGCGACCGCCTTGAGGACCGCGCACTCCAGCCGCGCCGCGCGCGGTACGACCAGCTCGGCGTCGTACCGGGTGAGTGGCCCGCTGCCGTACGCCTGCCTGGTGGCGCCCTCGGCGGCCAGGCAGAAGCGGCCGATGAGCTGGCTCGTGGCGTCCTTCAGCGCGGCCTGTGCGACGGCCGTACCGTCGTAGCCGTGCGGCCACCACTCCTGGTCCAGGAGCCGGTCCAGGGCCTCGGCGAGTTCGGCCGGGTCGGTGTCGGCGGCCACGTAACGGCCGCGCGCGACCGCGAACACCTCCTGGCGTTCCGGTTCCGCGTGCAGACAGCCCGGGTCGATATGGCCCGCGTGCAGACCGTCCTCGATGTCGTGCACCGAGTACGCCACGTCGTCGGACCAGTCCATGACCTGCGCCTCGAACGTCGTCCGTGTGCCGGGGGCGCCCTGTCTGGCCCAGTCGAACACCGGGCGGTCGTCGTCGTACACGCCGAACTTGGGCGACTTGGGGTCCGTGGGGTGGGCGCCCCTCGGCCAGGGGTACTTGGTGGCGGCGTCGAGTGAGGCGCGGGTCAGATTGAGGCCGACGCTCACGAGGGCGCCATCCGGCTCGGCTTCGGGGGGCCGGACAAAGCGTTTGGGTTCGATACGGGTGAGGAGGCGCAGGGACTGGGCGTTGCCCTCGAAGCCGCCGCAGTCCTCGGCGAATTCGTTCAGGGCCTGTTCGCCGTTGTGACCGAACGGGGGGTGGCCGAGGTCGTGGGAGAGGCAGGCCGCCTCCACCAGGTCCGGGTCACAGCCGAGGGCCGCGCCCAGCTCCCGGCCCACCTGGGCGCACTCCAGGGAGTGGGTGAGGCGGGTGCGGGGGCTGGCGTCCCACACCTGGGTGCGGGTGCCTGGCGTCACCACTTGGGTTTTGCCGGCGAGTCTTCTCAGGGCCGCCGAGTGGAGGATGCGGGCGCGGTCTCGTTGGAACGCGGTTCGGCCTGGGCGTTTGTCGGGTTCGGGGGCCCAGCGTTCGGTTGACGGGGTGTCGTACGGCATGGGTCGACAGTAGGCGGGGGGTGTGACATTTGGGTGCCTATGCGTCTGCCGGGTTGGGTTGGTTGGCGGGTGCGGGTTCGTTGTGGCTGGTCGCGCAGTTCCCCGCGCCCCTATTTCGGCGGCCTTGGTCCATCCCTGCTTACACGGCGCCCTACGCCGTCGCCAGCAATGGTTCTGCCGGTGCCTTCGCCTGGTGTGTCAGTGCCTCGTCGTAGCGATGCAGGATCAGGCTCGCCATTGACTTGTGGGCTCCCAGCGGGGCCGCGGCGATCCAGGGAGCCGCCTCCGCCGACTCCGTCGCGAAGCGGCCCGGTGCCGTGAAGTACGACGCCACCGCTATGCGGTCGCGGCTCTGGGCTCGTAGGAGGCGGGTCGCCTCCTTGACCGTGGGGGTCGCCGCCGAGGCGTACGCGTTGAGGACCGGGACGCCCAGTCGGGACTCCAGGAGGGCGGCGGTGTGGCGGGCGTCCAGGGCCGCTTCGGGGTCCCGGGAGCCCGCGGCGGCCAGGATCACCGCGCTGGTGCGGCGTTCCGCCCTTGTCATGTGCGGGGGCCAGCCCGCCTCCAGGAGGCGGGTGTGCAGGGTGTCCACCAGGAGGGGGTGCGGGCCCAGGGGGGTCGCCATGTGCGTGCGGGCTCCCGACGCGGCCGCCATCTCGGGGATGTCCTGCTTGACGTGGTAGCCACGGCTGAGCAGGAGGGGGACCAGGACCGCTTCCCGGTCGCCGAGGGCGGCGAGGGTGTCGGGGAGCAGGGGCTCGTTCAGCTCGATATGGCCGAGGCGCACGGAGAGGCCGGGGCGCTGTTCGCGTACGCGGTCCATCAGGGCGCGTACGGTCGCCAGCGCGCGCGGGTCCCGGCTGCCGTGCGCCACGAGGACGAGCGCGGGCGCGGGCCGGGGCGAGCGCCGGGTCCCCTGGAGGGAGACGAGGCTGAACTGGGTCATGAGGAAAGGGTGCCGGGGGGAGGTTGCCTGCCCGTTGCGCGGGAATCACGGGGATTTTCCAGGGGTTCACAGGGCGGGGTCGGGGTGTGTGAAGTGGCGTGACCTGCGGATTCGAGGGCGGGCAGTGAGGCTCGTCACGCTGATGAGTGAACCGGATCATCGCGTATCGCGTCTTCGTTGGGCGGAATGACGGGTGAGGGCGACCGCTGCCGGGACCGTCGGAAACATTCAGGACACAAACGTTCAGGACATGGCCTGGAGGGGCGATGAGTGGGGGGTCCGGTGAGGTGGAGGGCGTAGTACGGCGGGGGTGGCTCCGGGTTCGGTCGGTTCGGCCTCGGCTGCCGCGTACGCGGGCCGGGTGGCGGCGGGGCGTGCAGGTGGGGATGGTGGCGTGTGTGCTGGGGCTGCTGCCGGCCACCTGGATGTTCACCGCCGCCGACGGGCGGCTGCGGACCACCGGCGATGTGCCGCGTACCGATGTCGCCGTCGTCTTCGGGGCGGGGCTGTGGCAGGGCGAGCCGTCGCCGTATCTGGCGCGGCGGCTGGACGCGGCCGTCGAGTTGTACCGGACGGGCCGGATCGAGGTCGTGCTCGTCACCGGGGACAACAGCCGCCAGGAGTACGACGAGCCCGACGCCATGCGCGCCTATCTCACCGAGCACGGGGTGCCCGACGCGCAGATCGTCAGCGACTACGCCGGGTTCGACACCTGGGACTCCTGCGTCCGGGCCAAGAAGATCTTCGGGGTCGACCGGGCGGTGCTCATCAGCCAGGGCTTCCACATACGCCGGGCGGTCGCGCTCTGCCAGGAGGCCGGCGTCGAGTCGTACGGCGTCGGGGTGCAGGACCGGCACGACGCGACCTGGTACTACGGCGCCACCCGCGAGCTGTTCGCCGCGGGCAAGGCGTCCCTGGACGCCCTGTTCAAGCCGAACCCCCGGTTCCTCGGGCCTGAGGAACCGGGGGTGGAGAAGGCGTTGGCCTCCGCGGCATCGGCGCGTTGACGTCTTATGGGACGGCGCCCCCGGGACGGGTTCTCCCGGGGGCGCCGTCCCGGGTGACGTCTCACCCGTTGGCGTTCACGCGGTCACGGCGGGGCCTCGGTCAGAAGCTGCCCCAGGTGCCCTGGTTCACCGCGCAGCTCCACTTCTTGCCGTTCGAGTACTTGCCGTAGACGGTGAACTTCACCTGGTACTTGTCGGTCCGCAGCAGGCGCGTGCTGACCCGGAAGCCGGCCTTCTGGCCCGGCTTCAGCGTCTTGGCGGCGATCTTGACGATCTGGTCGGTCTTCTGGGTGATCCGGCCGATCGGCCGGGTCGTCACGGTCGCCTTGCCGAAGCGGAAGCTCTTGGTGTTCTCGACCTTGAGGCTGACCTCCTTGAACGTCGACTTCTTCGTCGCGTTCTTGAGGCCGAAGTTGAGGCCGCCGTTGGTCACCCAGTTGTTCTGGTCGATGTAGAACTTCGTCTGGTAGGTGACCTGGGCCCCGCAGCTGGCGGCGGCCTGCGCCGAGACGCCCGACGCGGACGTCGTCGCGACGTCCGCCGCCGAGGCGGCACCGGCGAGGCCCAGCTGGGCGGCGGTCAGGGCGGCGGTGGCGCCCAGGACGGCGGCGGTGGTGCGCATACGGTTCACGATGGTGGTACCTCTTCCCCCTACGGCCCCTTGAGGGCCACGAGACTGGACGGTGCCCCATGAGGCTCACAGAACCCCCATGTCTGTGGCACGCCCGTAGTTCTTAGCACGCACGAACGAACGTGGGGATGGCAAGCGGTGCGGGGAGCCCGCACGGTGACAGAATCGGGACATCTCCTGCACATCGCGTCCACCATGGGCGTGCGGCGCTGGGGAGTTGAGGGTGCGGGTGCGGGTGGGGCCGGGGGCTTCCTCACGGTGCGTGCGGGCTCGGCGGGAGGTCCCCGTGCCGGTCGTGTAACGGGGGGCGTGCCGGTGTGTAACACGGTCGACGCAGGGTGAGTGGTATGCCTACCTCCGCGACGCCCACGCACTGCCCGTACTGCGCCCTGCAGTGCGGGATGAATCTGACGCCCGCCGCCGCCGGGGACGATTCCGTGGTGGTGCTCTCCGAGCGGGCCGACTTCCCCGTGAACCGGGGTGCGCTGTGCGGCAAGGGGCGTACGGCGCCCGCCGTGCTGTCGTCGCGGGTGCGGCTGACGACGCCGCTGGTCAGGAGAGGCGGCAAGGGCGGCGTACTGGAGCCCGCCTCCTGGGACGAGGCGCTCGACCGGATCGCCGAGGGGCTCCGTCGTACGCGTACGGAACATGGGCCGGACGCGGTGGGGGTGTTCGGCGGGGGCGGGCTGACGAACGAGAAGGCGTACGCGCTCGGGAAGTTCGCGCGGATCGTGCTCGGGACCTCGCAGATCGACTACAACGGGCGTTTCTGTATGTCTTCCGCTGCGGCTGCCGGGATCAAGGCGTTCGGGCTCGACCGTGGGCTGCCCTTCCCGCTGGAGGACATTCCGAAGACCGGGTGTGTGTTGTTGGTCGGGTCGAATCTCGCCGAGACCATGCCGCCCGCGCTGCGGTATCTGACCGAACTGCGGGAGAACGGCGGCAAGTTGATCGTCGTCGATCCGCGGAGGACTCGGACCGCCGAGCAGGCCGATCTGCATCTCGCCCCCCGGCCCGGGACCGATCTCGCGCTCGCCTTGGGGCTCCTGCATCTTGCGGTGGCGGAAGGGCGTACCGATGAGGAGTACATCCGGGAGCGGACCGTGGGGTGGGAGGACGCCCGCGCCTCGGCCATGGCCCACTGGCCCGAGTATGTGGAGCGGATCACCGGGGTGTCCGTGCCGGAGTTGCGCGCCGCGGTTCGGATGTTCTGTGAGCCCGAGCATGCGATGGTGCTGACCGCTCGGGGGCCCGAGCAGCAGTCCAAGGGGACCGACACCGTCAGCGCCTGGATCAACCTGGCGCTGGCCACCGGGCGGCCCGGGCGGCCCCTGTCCGGGTACGGGTGTCTCACCGGGCAGGGCAATGGACAGGGCGGGCGGGAGCACGGGCAGAAGGCCGATCAGCTGCCCGGGTACCGCAAGCTCGTCGATCCCGAGGCGCGGCGGCATGTCGCCGAGGTGTGGGGGGTCGATCCGGACTCGCTGCCCGGGCCCGGGCGCAGTGCGTATGAGCTGCTGGACGCGTTGGGGACGGATGTTCGGGCGCTGCTGTTGATGGCGTCCAATCCCGTGGTGTCGGCGCCTCGGGCCGCGCATGTCGAGGACCGGATCAAGTCGCTGGACTTCCTGGCGGTTTGTGACGTGGTGCTGTCGGAGACCGCGGAGTTGGCGGATGTCGTGCTGCCGGTGACCCAGTGGGCCGAGGAGACCGGGACGACGACGAACCTTGAGGGGCGGGTGCTGTTGCGGCGGCGGGCGATCACGCCGCCGGAGGGTGTGCGCAGTGACCTTGAGGTCATGCATGAGCTGGCCGCTCGGCTCGGGGTGGAGGGGGCGGAGAAGGGGTTTCCCACCGATGCCGAGGAGGTGTTCGAGGAGTTGCGGCGGGCCAGCGCGGGTGGGGTGGCCGACTACTCGGGGATCACCTATCGGCGGTTGGTGGAGGAGGATGGGGTGTTCTGGCCTTGTCCGGCCGAGATTCACCCCGGAACGCCGCGGATGTTCTCGGAGGAGTTCGCCACCGAGGATGGGAGGGCTCGGTTCGTCGGGGTTTCGCATCGGGCCATTGCCGAGGAGCCCGATGAGGAGTATCCGGTGCTGCTGACCACCGGGCGGGTGGTGTCGCAGTATCAGTCGGGGGCTCAGACCCGGCGGGTGGATGAGTTGAACGCGGCGGCGCCCGGGGCGTTCGTGGAGTTGCATCCTCGGTTGGCCGAGCGGGTGGGGGTGGCCGAGGGGGATCGTGTGGTCGTGGTGTCGCGGCGGGGGCGGGCGGTGGCGCCCGCGCGGATCAGCTCGGGGATTCGGCCGGACACCGTGTTCATGCCGTTCCACTGGCCGGGGGAAGGGCGGGCGAACACGTTGACGAATCCGGCGCTTGATCCTACGTCTCGGATGCCGGAGTTCAAGGTGTGTGCGGTGCGGGTTGAGGCCGACGGGGGGCGCCTTCTGTAGGGGGTGGGGCGGGGCCGGGGCGGCGGCGGGGGCGCTGGGGGCGGGGCCCTGGTGGGTGGGGTGGTGGGGCGC